>CAMCCH010000048.1 GCA_945873335.1 Bifidobacterium breve
GCAGAAATAATTACCTTCTTTGCACCCGCTGTGATGTGCTTCTTGGCATCGGCTGCCTTTGTAAAGTGGCCAGTTGATTCAATGACGATATCTGCATTTATAGATGCCCAAGGCAAGTTTGCCGGATCGCGATCTGCGAAAACTTTCATAGTTTTTCCACCAACAGTAAGAGTGTCTTCTGTATAGGTAACTTCTAGGCCAAGGCGACCCAAGATTGAGTCATACTTTAGAAGGTGCGCCAAAGTAGCGTTATCGGTCAGATCGTTGATGCCTACGATATTGATATTTGGGTTGGTAAGTGATGCGCGGAAGAAGTTACGTCCGATACGTCCAAAACCATTAATTCCAACATTAACCACGTGAAAACCTCGCTTAAGAATTGTAAGGACCCTGCGCTTTAGATATTGGCTCAAGCCACTTTTGCGCGTTTAGGGTATGGGGCTTTAAAAGTGCCACATCATTGGGGTCGTGGCTAACCTTACCAGCCGGCGCTGGTTACTTATGCGTAAATCTAAGTGAACAGCTCAATTCAGTAAGTCTGGCGAGAGGCCTGCTTCGGTATCTGGGATTCCAAGTTCGCCGGCGCGCTTATCAGCCATCGCAAGGAGTCGACGAATACGCCCTGCAATTGCATCTTTAGTCATTGGAGGCGATGCCAAGGAACCTAACTCTTCTAGGCTCGCTTGCCCATGGCTGATACGAAGTTCGCCAGCTTCTTTTAAATGATCTGGAATCTGTGGTCCCAATATTTCCATCGCGCGTTGTACGCGAGCGGCGGCAGCAACTGCGGCGCGCGCTGAACGACGTAAATTTGCATCATCAAAATTTGCTAAACGATTTGCTGTCGCACGGACTTCGCGTCGCATACGTCGCTCTTCCCAAGCCAAAACGCATTCATGTGCGCCTAAGCGAGTTAATAAAACTCCGATTGCATCACCGTCGCGAATGACCACACGATCGACGCCACGAACTTCGCGCGCTTTAGCGGTGATTCCTAAACGTCGCGCCGCACCAACTAGCGCAAGCGCTGCTTCGGGTCCGGGACAAGTTATTTCAAGTGAAGAAGAGCGACCTGGCTCCGTTAAAGATCCATGGGCAACGAAAGCGCCCCGCCAAGCGGCTTCAGCATCGCAAATATTCGCGGCTACTACTTGTGGAGGCAGTCCACGAACTGGTCGACCATTGCTGTCAATTAAACCTGTCTGTCGCGCCAGGGCATCGCCCGCTTCAATAACTCGCACAACATAGCGACTTCCTTTGCGCAATCCACTTGATGAGAGAACAGCAAGATCGCTATCGTGGCCATAAATATCTGCAATATCTTTTTTCAATCGGCGCGCGCTCTGTGAAGTATCTAATTCAACTTCGATTACAACTTTTCCAGCCGCAATATGCAGGCCGCCAGCAAAGCGAAGCAGGGATGAAACCTCGGCTTTACGGCAGCAGGGCTTGGTTACTGATAGTCGGCTTAGCTCATCTTTTACCGCCGCTGTCATTGCCATGGGGTTATCCAACCAGCATTTCTCTGGCCATGTGTGTCAAAAGTGAGGTCAATTTTCGCCAATCGTGGCGAATTAGCGCACCATTATCGCGTAAATCGGTGAATACTCGCGGATTGCGTCCACTCATTCACGACCTACATCACGATGTGTGGCATGTGCTGAAATCTCTATCTCTGATTTGTTAACAGAGAGTTGTCTGGCAATCTCTTGTGCGATTGCAACGCTACGGTGCTTACCGCCGGTGCAGCCAATCGCAATAGTTACATATTTCTTTCCCTCTCGTAAATAACCCGGCATCATCTGGCGAATAACTGATACGTAACTATCAACAAACTCAGTGACACCTTCGCTAGCCAATACTTTTGACGAGACTTCCTTAGTCAACCCAGTTAGTGGACGAAGTTCGGGTATCCAGTGTGGGTTTGGGATGAATCGACAATCCAATACGAGGTCGGCATCTACTGGGATGCCATATTTATAACCGAAGGAGAGAACATTGATTCGGATTGCATCCAACATTCCGGCAGAGAAAATCTCACCGACCCGTTTCTCGAGCTGATGAACATTTAAGTTTGAGGTGTCGATTACTACATCTGCTTGTGATCGCAGCTCTTCCAGTTTGGCACGTTCACGCTCAATGCCATCGACAATGCGATCTTTACCATGTAGAGGGTGTGGTCTGCGAGTTGATTCAAATCTTTGGACTAGCGATTGATCAGTCGCATCAAGAAAAAAGAGGCGAAATGCCACATCTTTACTTTTCAGAGTTTGCAATGAATTATTTAGAGCATCAAAGAATTTGCCGCCACGAACGTCGACTACCACCGCCAATGATGAAATTTCTGATCCACTGGTTTGTATCGCTAGTTCTGGCAGTAACGCTGGTGGCAAGTTATCGACTACATACCAACCTAGGTCTTCAAGTGCGTGAGCAACTGTAGATCGGCCAGCACCCGACATTCCTGTGACGATCAGCATTTCTTGTGCCATCTTCCTATCCTGCATCATCTGTCAAGCACCCAATCTTTTAGGAGATTTCACCTGTTGAGGTATTTACAGAGCCAACACCAACATGGGAAAGATGCTCAGATATAGCCGCTGCAATCTTTTCGCCGATACCTGGAATCTGCGATATCTCTTGCGCACTTGCTTTACGTATTCCAGCAACAGAGCCAAACTTTTCTAAAAGTGCAGTGCGACGACTAGCCCCTAGTCCTGGAATCTCATCGAGTAGAGATTCCAACATAACTTTAGATCGACGTGAGCGATGAAAAGTAATTGCAAATCTATGCGCTTCATCTCGAATGCGCTGGAGTAAGTACATACCCTCACTCGTGCGAGGCAGAATCAGCGGATCTTTGGAATTTGGGATCCATACTTCTTCAAGGCGCTTTGCTAAACCACAGAGTGCAATGTCAGTTACACCGAGCTCTGCCATCGCTCGGGCCGCAGCACTTACTTGCGGTGCACCACCATCGACAACAATGAGCTGCGGTGGATACGAAAATTTGCTGAGTCGACCACCAAGTTGGGCGACCTCAGATGCATCAACATCTCGATCATTGATGAGTCTCTTCAACCGCCTTGAAATAACTTGATGGATTGCACGCGTATCGTCAAAGCCCTCTGTCGTATCTATGATAAATCGGCGGTACTCACTCTTTTTTGCAAGGCCGTCTTCAAATACAACCATGGAGGCAACAACAGAGGTCCCTGAAATATTTGATATATCGAAACATTCAATACGTAGCGGGGTTCTAGGCAAATCAAGTAACTCTTCAATTTCTGTGAGTGCTTTTCCACTTACTGCCGCATCAGTTGCCCGCTTGCTCAAATACTGGATAAGTGCGTATTGAGCATTGCGTTTGACCGTTTCTAGTAATTCTGCTTTTTCTCCACGCTGTGGAATCTTCAAAGTTACGCTTGCGCCGCGTACTCCAGAAAGCCATGCTTCAATCGCACTTTGGTCTGCAGGCAAATCTGAAATCACAATCTCGGCAGGTATCTCTTGGGCAACACTTTGACTATAAATTGAAAAGAGAAGTGCGCCTATTTGATCATCTCCCTCAAGGGCTCGTTCTTGATCAACGATCCATGAACGAGAACCTTTAATCCCACCTTCGCGTACAGTAAAAAGAGTGCCCGCTGCATGAGCGCCCTCTTGATGAAGTGCGATGAAATCTGCGGTCAGATTAGAAGATAGCGCGGACTCTGCTGATTCTTGAGCCTTCTCTAGCGCTGCTATCTGATCTCTGATTTTTAGCGCGCGTTCATATTCTTCACTATCTGATGCTCTTGTCATCTCTTCTTGAAGTATTGGAAGGATCTTTCCATTTCCATGAGACATAAAGGATGCAAGTCTTGAACTCAATTCTTTATGATCAGGTTGAGATATCCAACCGACACATGGAGCGGCACATTTTCCAATATCTCCCAGTAAGCATTGACGTTTTGACTTTCGTGCTCGCTCAAAATTTCCGGTAGTACATGAACGTATTGGAAAAATCTTCAGGATGACATCAAAAGTACTACGCAGAGCCCATGTATTAATATAAGGACCAAAGTATGTAAGCCCTGGTCTCTTTGATTTACGAGTGATAAATACTCGCGGGAATTCCTCCCCTTCCGATATTGCTAGGTAGGGATAAGACTTATCATCTCGAAATTGAATGTTGTATGTGGGTGCATATTGCTTGATCCACGAATACTCAAGCTGTAGCGCTTCCGCTTCAGTAGCAACAATGGTCCAATCAACTCGCACTGCTTCGTGAACCATTCGATGAGTGCGCATCATCAGACCGCTTTGGAAATAACTACTCAATCGATTCTTTAGGTTGAGAGCTTTTCCGACATAAATGACCTTATCTGCTTCATTATAGAAACGATACACACCTGGTTCTTCAGGAATAATCGCTGGTCTATATGAAAGCGGATCTGCCATGACTAAGGCTTCTTCTTGACCGTAGCTTTTTTCGTGCTTGGTTTAGTTCTATTAGATTCAAGTATCTCTGCCAAATACTGTCCTGTGTAACTCTTCTTATTCATCGCTACATCTTCTGGTGTTCCTTGCGCAACAACAAGACCACCTCTAAAGCCACCTTCAGGTCCCATATCTATGACCCAGTCAGAGGATTTGATAACATCAAGATTATGTTCAATAACAACGACAGTATTTCCAGAATCTACTAAGCGATTGAGAACTCCAAGAAGCTTGCTTACATCTTCGAAATGCAGACCTGTTGTTGGTTCATCAAGAACATAGATTGTTCTACCAGTTGAGCGACGTTGTAATTCAGTGGCAAGTTTTACACGTTGTGCTTCACCACCTGAAAGAGTTGGCGCGGATTGACCAAGTCGCACGTAGCCAAGGCCGACATCTGAAAGAGTTTTGAGGAAGCGTGAAATCGTAGTGACTGATTCAAAGAAGTTATATGCCTCTTCGATTGGCATATCGAGAACCTGAGCGATTGTCTTGCCCTTGTAATGAACTTCCAAAGTTTCGCGGTTATAACGAGCACCATGGCAAATTTCACACGGCACATAAACATCTGGCAAAAAGTTCATTTCAATCGTGATAGTTCCATCGCCTGAACAATTCTCGCAGCGTCCACCTTTGACGTTGAATGAGAAGCGTCCCTGCTGATAACCACGTACCTTCGCCTCAGTAGTCTCAGCAAATAGCGCACGAATCTTGTCAAAGACACCTGTATACGTTGCTGGGTTAGAGCGCGGCGTGCGACCAATCGGTGATTGATCAACATGTACAACTTTGTCCAATAAATCTATGCCAGAGATAGTTCTGTGACGGCCTGGTACTAAACGCGCGCCATTGAGTTTATTTGCAAGAGTTGTATACAAAATATCGTTTACTAGCGTCGATTTTCCAGAACCGCTCACACCTGTGACCGATACAAATACACCGAGTGGAACTTCAACCTCTAGATCCTGAAGGTTATTCTCTTTCGCTCCCTTGATGACAAGTTTTCTCTTTGGATCACAAGGTCGACGCTTTGCAGGTATTGCAATTGATTTACGGCCCGAGAGATAGGCACCCGTTATCGATGTCGGTGAATCAATGAGCATCTGATAATCACCAGAGACAACTACTTCCCCGCCATGCTCACCTGCTCCAGGGCCAATATCTACAATCCAATCAGCAGCGCGAATAGTCTCCTCATCGTGTTCGACGACGATGAGAGTATTTCCAAGATTGCGCAATCGCGTAAGAGTGTCAATGAGTCTGCGATTATCACGTTGATGTAATCCAATACTTGGCTCATCGAGAACGTAGAGAACACCTACAAGTCCGCTACCTATTTGTGTTGCAAGGCGAATGCGTTGTGCTTCACCACCAGAGAGAGTTGCAGCTGGGCGTGCAAGAGATAAGTAATCAAGGCCGACATCTAGCAAGAACCCTAATCGTGCATGGACTTCTTTGAATACACGTTCTGCAATCTGGGCTTCACGCTTATTGAGTTCGACTTGTTGCAAAAATGTCGCACACTCTCCGATTGAAAGCTCGCATATCTCGGAAATATTCATATCGCCAATAGTTACTGCAAGTACCTCTGGCTTCAAGCGAGCACCGCTACACACTGAACAAGGAATCTGGCGCATATACGCCTCGTACTTATCTCGGCTGTAATCGCTATCAGTCTCTCCATGCCTACGATGAATAAATGGCACAACACCTTCAAAGCCCGTTGAGTAATTACGAACGCGACCGTAGCGATTCTTATACTTCACATGTACTTCGAAGTCATAACCATTGATGAGCGCATCTTTAGCCTTCTGAGACAACCTCTTCCACGGTGTATCGAGTGAGAATTTCACATCCTCTGAAAGTGCTTCAATGAGGCGTAGGAAATATTCTGCAGATTGACCACCAGACCAAGGAGCAATTGCTCCATCATTTATCGAAATAGAGTCATCGGGAATAATCAGATCTTCATCAACTTCCAATTTCGTTCCGATTCCAGAGCATTCAGGACACGCACCAAATGGTGAGTTGAATGAGAATGAACGGGGCTCTAACTCCTCGAAAGAGAGATTGCAATCATGACAGGCAAGATGCTCGCTAAATGTGCGCTCTTTCTCAGCGCCTTTTGCATCAACAAAGTCTAAAATAACAATTCCTGAAGCAAGGCGCAGCGCAGTTTCTATCGAATCAGTAAGGCGAGATTTTGATTCAGCTTTGGCGCTAAGGCGATCGACAACAACTTCAATGGTGTGTTTCTCTTGCTTCTTCAATTTAGGTGCTTCAGAGAGGGCAACAACTTCGCCATCAATGCGCGCTCTGGCATATCCCTGTGTAATGAGTTCAGCAAAGAGATCTAGAAATTCGCCCTTGCGCGAACGAACAACGGGTGCCAATACTTGAAATTTCGTGGTCGCAGGCATTGTGAGAATCTGGTCAACAATTTGTTGCGGGCTCTGGCGTGAGACTGCTTTGCCACACGATGGGCAATGTGGTTTACCAGCGCGAGCAAAGAGAAGGCGCAGGTAATCATAAACTTCAGTAATAGTTCCTACGGTTGAGCGAGGATTTCTATTTGTAGATTTTTGATCTATAGAGACTGCTGGAGATAGTCCTTCAATAAAATCAACATCTGGTTTATCCATCTGTCCAAGAAATTGACGCGCATAGGCAGATAGAGATTCAACATAGCGGCGTTGTCCTTCAGCAAAGATTGTGTCGAAAGCAAGGCTTGATTTTCCAGAACCAGATAATCCAGTAAAGACAACAAGTGAGTTTCTTGGTAATTCGATAGAGACATTCTTGAGATTGTGTTCGCGAGCACCACGTACAACTAGCTTGTCGATACTCACTCTAAATCCCCGCCTCATCCATAGCGCGAAGTTCGCGCTTTAGTTCCTTGATCTCATCGCGTAATCGCGCTGCAAGTTCGAATTGCAGATCGCCCGCAGCGCTTCGCATCTGATCAGTGAGCGACCCTATCAGCGCAAGAAGTTCTTGGCGCGGTAAGGAGCCGAGGTTCTTCGAATAGAGACCAATCGCCGGCGTGCTCTTCTGATTCTTCTTATTTGTAGATAAGAGTTCATCGCTATCGTCGGATTCACGATTGATGAGGTCTGTTATATCGGCGATCTTCTTACGTAGTGGCTGGGGGTCTACGCCTCGTTCAAGGTTGTAAGCAACTTGCTTTGCGCGCCTACGATTTGTTTCATCTATTGCTTTGACCATCGACTTCGTCATGTTGTCGGCATACATATGGACTTCACCCGAAACATTTCGAGCAGCGCGGCCAATAGTTTGAATCAATGAGGTAGCCGAACGCAGGAATCCCTCTTTGTCAGCATCGAGAATTGCAACAAGTGAAACTTCAGGAAGATCGAGTCCTTCACGTAATAAATTGATACCAATCAAAACATCGTATTCGCCCATACGTAATTCCCTGAGTAGCTCTACTCGACGCAATGTATCTACTTCGGAGTGTAGATAACGTACGCGGACTCCCTTTTCTTGAAAATACTCAGTCAAATCTTCAGACATCTTTTTAGTCAGAGTCGTAACGAGAACTCGCTCGTTTCGAGCAGCGCGGATATTGATTTCTACTAGCAGGTCATCAATTTGTCCCTTTATTGGTTTGATAATGATCTGAGGATCTACAAGACCGGTCGGGCGAATTACTTGCTCAACAACATCACTTTCTACTTTCCCTAATTCATATGGTCCCGGAGTCGCCGAGAGATAAAGCTTCTGTCCTACACGTTCAAGGAATTCTGGCCAGCGAAGTGGACGATTGTCCATAGCACTGGGAAGTCGAAATCCATGTTCTACAAGAGTGCGCTTACGTGAAGCATCTCCTTCAAACATTGCACCAATTTGAGGAACAGTGACGTGGCTTTCATCTATGACAACTAAAAAATCTTCTGGGAAATAGTCAAGCAAACAGTTAGGCGCACTACCGGCTGGGCGACCATCTAGTTGGCGTGAGTAGTTTTCAATTCCGCTACAGAAGCCAAGTTGTTGCATCATTTCAATATCAAATGTTGTGCGCATTCGGAGGCGTTGGGCTTCTAATAGCTTGCCCTGCTTTTCAAATATTTCTAATTGAGTAGCGAGTTCCGCCTCAATCTCCCCTATCGCTCGTTGAATGGTCTCAGGACCAGCGGCATAGTGAGTTGCTGGAAATATATACATCTCGGTTTCATCGCGGATAATTTCACCAGTCAAGGGATGCAGGGTTGTAATCTTTTCGATTTCATCGCCAAACATCTCGATGCGCAATGCGAGCTCTTCATACATGGGGATAATTTCAATAGTATCCCCACGCACACGAAAAGTTCCACGCTCGAAGGCCATATCGTTTCGCTTGTATTGAATATCAACGAAGCGTCGAAGTAATACATTGCGATCTATCTCATCGCCAACACGCAGTTTGACCATTCGATCTACATATTCTTGAGGCGTACCTAATCCATAAATACACGAAACAGTCGCAACGACAATGACATCTCGTCGGGTCAACAGGGAGTTTGTCGCCGAGTGACGCAACCGTTCTACTTCATCGTTGACGCTGGAATCTTTCTCAATGAAAGTATCCGTCTGAGGTACGTACGCTTCTGGTTGGTAATAGTCGTAGTAAGAAACGAAATATTCGACAGCATTATTGGGCATCAATTCTCTAAATTCATTTGCCAACTGAGCCGCAAGAGTCTTATTTGGTGCCAATACAAGTGTGGGACGCTGAAGGCGTTCAATGAGCCAGGCAGTCGTTGCAGATTTACCAGTACCAGTTGCGCCCAGTAAAACTACATCTTGCTCACCTGCATCAATTCGGCGAACAATTTCTTCGATTGCCGCTGGTTGATCTCCTGCAGGAACATAATCACTAATTACTTGAAAGGGCTCGACTCGACGTTCTAGGTCTGTTATCGGGCGCATTGTTCAACTCTACTTGGGCTAGCCCTTACTGCGCATCTTAAGTAATTCCCAGAGGTTTTCAACGCTTCGAAGCAACTCATCCTCGCTGCCATCATTCTCAAAAACCTGGTCAGCTATTGACTCGCGCTCTTCGCGTGAAGCTTGCGCAGCAATACGAGATTCGATTTCGGAATTACGTAAGCCCTTTTTTAGCAATCTCTCTTTACGCAATTGCATATCCGCCTCGACAGTAACAATGTAATCGAAGCGTTCCATCGCCTTTGTTTCATAAAGAAGTGGAATTTCATAAATTAGAATCTGATCATTTTCTAAAGATGCAACAGCTTCTTCAAAATCCTTGCGCACTATTGGATGGATGATCGCCTCTAGTTTCTTTTTTGCTTCAGCATCTCTGAACACGAGTTCACCCAACGCCCGGCGATCAACCAGGCCGTTATTCAATATGGAATCTCCGAAGGTTGCGATGAGCTCGTCAAAGCCGTCGCTACCTCGTTCGATCGCATCACGCGCTAATTGGTCAGCATCGATAACTAGTGCACCAAGTTCTGCAAAGAATTGAGCGGCAAGAGACTTACCACTTCCTATTCCACCGGTGAGGCCAACAACTAACATAGCCACACTTTATTGCACAAGAACTCAAAAAGGCGCCCAGTTGGCAATCAGACTATGTAAGTCCGATGCAACTGAACGCCTTTTTAGAGTTATAAATTATTCTGCGACAGCAACTTCCTCAACAGGACCTGCTGCTGCATCTGCAGCCTTTGCTTCAGCCTTTTGCTTCTTGTGAGCCATGAAGCGCTCTTGAGCTTGAGCATATTGACGCTCCCACTCTTCGCGTTGTGCTTCATATCCTGGCTTCCACTCTTGAGTCTCAACTTCGAA
>CAMCCH010000049.1 GCA_945873335.1 Bifidobacterium breve
AAGATTGATGAACCAACAAATTTCTGACTTGGAGCTTTACCTGTCTTTGCAGATTGTGCCAACAACTTAACCCAACCCATCATCTGAGCTGTGGTAAATGATTGGTGACCAACACCTGATTCTGCTACTGGACCTGCCAAATCAGGTAGGCCTGCATCTGAGAACTTGGTATAGATCTCTGGAGTAAGTGCGTACATTGCAAATGTGTTCCACATTGGCTTTGTACCTGTTCCAGCCTTGTACTTAGCAAGACGTGCTTTGTAAGAAGCGCGTGCATTTTCAACATAGAGAGCACTATTTCCTGCAAATACGAGACGATCTGCTTCATTTGAAAGCAAGATAGTTGGCTTATCAGATGTGTAATTGATCGCATCTAATGCCTTGAACTTTGCAACTGCGACAGGGTCACCCTTGACGCGCGGCACTAATCTCAAGACGCCAAGCATTCCTGCAATTGCATCATCACCTGATAGACCCAAGTTGAAGCGGCCAGAATCAGCAGCACTGAGAAGTGCTGACCAATCTGTCTTGGTGTTGTCATAGAAGCCTGGGCCTACGAGTTCACCAATTGCTTGGCCAGCAAATGTTCCAGTACCAAGTGCTTCTTGTGAGTTTTCAAGAATTGCAACAGTTGCGTTGATGCTGTGTTCAGCAATTACTGCAGAAGTTGAGATTCCATCCATGTGAGCACTCTTTGTTGGGATTCCAACCATCAATCCCGCAAGAAGCAGAGCTGATCGTTGTGGAATTCCTGCAGCGGCTAATGGTGCAGGGTATGCAATTGGCTTTGCACCAAGATCTTTGCTCCATGCAGTTAGAAGTGCACCAACTTTTTGAAGTTCCCCTAGAGATGCCATATGTCCGGCAGGTCCCTTTGCAACTCCGAATGCTGCGCAACCCTTAATTGTTGGGTCAGCAAAAACACTGAGTAGGTAGAAGTAATCGCAGAGTGATTGAATTGATGCAGATGGAGTTGCTAGTCCTGCCATCAGACCAACAGCATCAGCCTTATCTGGATACTTCTCAATGAATTGATTGATAACAGGTGCGGCACCTGATGAGCCATACACAACTACCTTCTTGATATTTGTGTACTTGGCGCGTGCAGTATCAACCATATCGTTGAGCATCGCTACGCCATCAGTTGTGTTCCAACCATGTAGACCGCCAGTTGATGCGCGATCATACGATGCAATTCCGTAACCGGCTTTGAGCATTTCTGCTGTCACATCTGCCTTGCGATTGGCGCTAAATGGAGTTAGCTCTTCAACGCCAGTTGGGGCTTTGTAGCCTGGGTAATCATATGATGGACGAAATCCATGATTCCAGATAAAGAATGTGCCATTGAAACGTGCAGGCACCTTCATTGTATAAGCAGCACCATTGGTGAGCTTTCCAGCAGTTGTTTCAACAGCTGGAGCTGCTGCATTTGCTGATGGAATAAGTGTGACTGTTCCACCAACAATGAGTGCAGTTGCACCAAGTGTTGCGATGAACTTACGCATTGTTATATTTTTCATGGTTACTTATGCCCCCTTCGCAATTGCGTCTACGGGTAGCGCAGGACGCACATAATTTGAAACAGTGACTGGTCCAGTACCTGAATCAGTTGTGTATAGGACACGAGTTCCGCCGATTGGCTTCAAAACAGTTGCGCCATCGTATGCACCAATCCAAAAGCTTGTGAAAGCTTCGTGAGTTGTTCTGGAATAACCCAGTGGTGAAAGAGCAGCACTAGCAATCTTTGAGCCATTGTTTTCAATATATGAAACAAGGCCCTTGCGAGTCAGGTTCTTACCCGCACCAAAGAGTGCCGAAGTAGCCATGTACGCAATATTCATTCCTTGTAGAACGTTGTTGTCCCAGCGCTTATCTGGACCCTTGTTGAAATCATCATTGATTTTCTTGAATGCAACTACATACTCATCTGTGGCTTCGCCAGGTGATGGAGCATGTGATGCGCTGATGATTCCTGAGAGCAATCCTGCAGAGACTGCAGGCGTAACACCCTTAGATCCAAGAATTGTCTGGAATGTTGTTGCATCAGAGCCAACACTTGTTACTACCCATTTTTCTGGCTTGTAACCAAGTTGTGCAGCTGTTGATACTGCAATTGCTGTTGCAGATGCGACAGCGGCGATAATAACAATCTCTACACCATTAGCTTTGAGGGCTGTGAGTTGGCTTGCAAGACCGAGGGAGCCTTGAGTACCAGCGATGAAGTTCACTGCTGTCTTCTTGGCTTCAAATGTAAGTCCAGCTGTTGTGAAACCAGCGAGCGCGTTGCGACCAAAGTCATCAGTCTGATACAAAATACCGATCTTCTTTGTTGGATATGTATCCTTGAGATACTTACCAACAATCTTTGACTCAACAACATATGTTCCAAGACCACCGAATGTAGTTGGGTAAGTCTTTGGATCTGTGTAAAAACCGCTGTAACCACTATTGACGAAAAGGTCAGGAATTCCACGACGGTTGATATCTCCGATAACAGAGATATGTGTCTGTGTTCCAACGCTTCCTATAAATGCAAAGACCTTATCTTTATTGATAAGTGATGACGCGCTAGAGACAGTTAGGCCTGCCTTGTACTGATCATCTTTGACTACAAGGCGAACCTTGCGTCCATAAATTCCACCTTTTGAATTCACATAATCAAAGTAGCCGCGCATTGCGTCATCTACCTTGTTGTAACCAGGGCTAGCGGCGCCTGATTGTGGCAATTGCATACCGAGAACAATTTCGGTTGCGCTAACGCCAGGATCACTTGCAGCTGTTGCTGGCAGCGAGGTGATAGCCATTGTGCTCACCGCGACTCCAGCAACGAATGCAATCATTCCTCTGCGAGTCAGAGGGGAGAGAGTATTTCTTTTATTCACTGCGTTCACTCTTTCTTTTGCAGTTTACTGAGCACCAGCACGAGGGGCTTGTGCTCAGTAGCCGGGTCACAGGCGACCCAGAACAGTCTGAACCTAACATGCGAGCCTTAATAAGTGAACAATTAGTGAACGAAACACCACTATTTAGGCGTAATTTCCTTAGTGGTGCCTCTTCTTGTGGTGCAGGCCGTGGGCGATTCCACCAGGGTTGAGGACCACCGTCAAAATCAGCAAGAGGCTCGAAATCATCGCGGGCAGGTAGTTTGCAATCTGCTCCGATGGAGAGAATGAGGCCGAGGCCCATTCAACGAGGTCTGGCAAAAAGACGACGAGTAGTGCACCGATGAGTGCGCCGAGGATGCTGCGAATACCGCCCAGAACTGCGCCGGTGAGTAACAATAATGAAAGAGATATTGGATAAACACTTGGCCCCACGATTCCGCGAAGTCCATAGAGAACACCTGCAAGACCAGCAAATCCTGAACTAATGACAAAGACAAATATTTTTGTCTCCGAAATTTTCATGCCAGCAAGAGATGCAGCAACTTCATTATCGCGCAGCGCTCGCCAGCTGCGACCAGTGCGGGAATTCAAAATATTTGAAGTGAAGAAAAGTGCGAGTGTTGCAAATGGAAGCGTTGCGAGCAATTGCCATTGCTCGTATCCAACCTCACCCATGAGAGATGTAAGCCATGCTGGAGGATTTCCAAAATCTATTGTGAGTCCGACATCTCCACCGAAAACAGATTCAAATCGCGTAGCAAGTGATGGAATCGCAAGTGCGATAACGAGTGTTGTGCCAGCCAAATAAGGTCCAGATAAACGGGCAGCAGCAATTCCTAAAAGGAGTCCGGCAAGAAGTGCAGCGAAAACTGCTAACGCAATTGCAAGCCAAATGGAAAGACCAAGATTGAGAATTCCAAGTGCGGCCGCAAAACCTCCAACTGCCATAAGCGCACCTTGACCAAGAGATATCTGACCTGATGCACCAGTGAGTAAAACAATTGAGAGAATTCCAATAAAAAACATCAAGGCTACTGATAACTGGCCTTGGTTGTATGGATCTAGTTTTATTGAAAGGAAAAATACAAGGGCAGTAAATAGAATTGAGATCACGAGATTCTTTCGTCCATATGAAGAAGCTTTAGACACGTCGAACCTCCTTACTACCCAATATTCCTTGAGGTCGAATAACTAGAACAGTAAGCAAAACAATCAAAATTGCTAAGAAGATATCTTCTGGTGCATCGTAGACATTGACGAAAGAGACCAATAAGCCGAGTGCAAAGCCACCAATTACTGAACCGAGCAAACTATCAAGACCGCCAACAACTGCTGCTGTAAAGCCAATAATCAAAATCAAATCGAGTGTATATGGTGAAAGATTTGCACTTGGCGTAACTAATAAGCCAGCCAGAGATGAGGCAACACCAGAGATAACCCAACTCAAGGTACGTACTAAGCCGATTCGAATTCCACTCAAACGTGCTACTTCAGGATTGAGTGCACTGGCGCGCATTGCAAGGCCCATGCCTGTGCCTTTAAAGAAAAATGTTGTTGCAAGAAGTGTTACAAAAACTATTCCTATAACAAAGAGATCAAATGCTGTAAATGGCATTATCTTTCCATTTATTACAAGACCCAAAGAATTTACTGGAGTTGGAAATCCGCGCTCCTCCGCTGCCCAGATCATTCCTGCAGCGGCTTGAAGCACTCCCAATATTCCAAGTGAGGCAATAACGGGCACCGTAGAGCGCATTGCAGGACTATCTAGAACGCTCGAGCTTCTCTTTCTATTGAGTGGGCGCATCACCAAAAGATCAACTAACCCACCAAGTACGCCACCAGAAATAAGCGCGACAACGAATGCAATCCAGTACGAATAATTCTGTGCAATGAGCGTAGAGGCAATGTAAGTAGAGAACATTGCTTGACCCATTTGTGCGAAATTAACAACACCTGCACCACGCCAGACAAGAACTAATCCCAGGGCTGCAAGTGCGTAAATTGCGCCGCGCGACGTTCCTGCAAATATTGCTGATAAGAAAATATCCATTAGTACCCCAAATATGCCGCGCGTAGTGCGACATCTGCTTTCATCTGGGCTGCAGGTAAATCAGCGGCAACGGTTCCTAGGGATAAAAGAATTCCATGATCTGCAACACCTAGTGCTGTATTTGCATTCTGTTCAACTAATAAAACAGTGAGTCCAGTGTTTCTGCAGAGATCGTTCACTGTTTGAATAATCTGTTCAACAACAAGTGGTGCAAGACCAAGGGAAGGTTCATCCAGTAAAAGTAGAGAAGGTCGAGAAACTAGTGCTCGACTAATTGCAAGCATCTGTCGCTCGCCACCCGATAGTGAGCCCGCTAATTGCTTCTTTCGCTCTTCAAGTCTAGGAAACAATTGATAAATCTCTTGAATAGCTAGGCGCACATCGGCCTTATTACTGCGCATACGAAAGAGCGCACCCATCTGAATATTCTCTTCAACACTCAATTGCGAAATAACTGCATGACCTTCAGGCACGTGCGCGATACCTAGGCGCACAATCTTTTCTGGAGAGAGTCCAACTATTGACTTATTTTTCCAGGAAATACTTCCTGAGTGCGGGTGTTCAAGGGCTGAAATAGTGCGAAGTAGTGTGCTTTTTCCTGCACCATTTGCTCCAATTACAGTAGTGATTTTTCCTTCATGAGCGAGGAGAGAAATACCATTGAGCGCTTTTACGGAGCCATATTCGGTAACTAAATCTTTGATTTCAAGCATTAGAGCTGCCCACCATGATTACTTGAATCTGTACCTAAGTAAGCAGCAACGACTGCTGGATCGCGTTTCACAGTTTCAAAACTTCCGCTAGCAATTACTTTACCAAAATTGAGAACATAGACCTCATCCGAGATATGACTCACAAAATCAACATGATGCTCAACAATAAGAATTGCACATTTGCGTTTGAGATCTTTGATGAGTTTGGCCAATGTATCGATCTCGTCTTGACCCAAGCCCGCAGCTGGTTCATCAAGTAATAAAAGTTTTGGTTGCATAACTAATGCACGAGCCATTGATACGCGCTTTGAATCTGGATATGTAAGTTCACTAGGAGAGAGATCGCTGAGATGTGCTGCACCAGCCCACGCAAGTGCATCCATTGCGCGGTCCTTGAGTGAACTCTCACTAGATGATGAGAGTCCAAGCATGTCCTTTATAAAATACGAATTTCTGTGCTTGTCGGCGCCCATCATGACATTTTCTAAAACAGTGAGCCCGCTATATAGACCGACTCCTTGCAATGTGCGCGCGATTCCATACTTGGCAAGTTGTGATGGCTTTGGCCACTTGATTGATTTTCCATCGAAGGAAATATCACCTGAGTCTGGTTTTACTAATCCAGAGATTGCATTGAAAAGCGTTGTCTTTCCTGCGCCATTAGGGCCGATAAGTGCAACTACTTGATTTGGAGCAATATCGAGAAAAACATCATCGAGTGCTTTCAATCCCCCAAAGTTTATTGTGAGGTTTTTGATCGATAATATATTTTCGTTCTTATCCATGATCGTAGATTCTAGGCACGCGCGGGCCAATTCGGGTAACTATTTCGTAGTTCACGCTTCCCGATGCGCTTGCCCAATCATCAGCAGTAAATCCTTCTTCTCCAAAAATTGTGACCCAATCCCCCGAGACTGCAGAAGAATCTGGACCGAGATCGACGACGAATTGATCCATAGAAATACGACCAATTATCGGTGCTCGTTGACCATTGAAAGTCACTCCTGCATTTCGCGCTATACGTGGGATCCCATCTGCATAACCCATTGCGACAACGCCCAAACGTGTATCTCTCGTTGTCTTTTCGGTTGCACCATAACCAACCGGTGAACCTGCAGGAACGCTTTTTACTAAATGAAGTTTTGCACGCAGTGTCATCGCAGGAGTAAGTCCTAGAGATTTACCACTACCCATCTGCGTATCAGGGGTAAGGCCATAGATTGCAATACCTGTGCGAACCATCGATAGTGCGGATCCATGATCTGCCAAAGTTGCTGCCGAATTAGAGAAATGTTTGATTGGCGGGTGAACACCGACTGCTTCAAGTTCTACCAACATTTCTTTGAAGCGTTTGAATTGATCACGATTTTGTTGCTCATTCGGTTCATCAGCACGTGCGAAGTGTGAGAAGAAACCAACAACTTCTACGGAAGAAAAATCAGATTGTAAAAATTCTTGCCACTCATCTAAGAAACCACCGCGTGTCATTCCGGTATCAACTTCAATATGAATACGCCTGCTACCTTTTGCTTGTGCAATCTCTTTGAAGGCAGCAATTGATGAGACTGCAATATCGATGTTGTTTGTCACTGCGGCCTGAAAATCAGAACCTGGTGGAACAAGCCAGGCAAGAATCGGGGCAGTAATGCCAGCTTTACGAAGCGATATAGCCTCTTCTAGCAGCGCAACGCCTAACCAGTCTGCCCCAGCAAGGAGCGCAGTCTTTGATACTTCTACTAGCCCATGGCCATATGCATCAGCTTTTACAACTGCCAATAAATCTGTGCCTGACTTCTTTTTTAGAAGTTCAACATTTCGAGTGATGGCTTGTAAATTTATATGTGCTTCGGCGCGATTATGCATCATGATCTCTCCACAATCACCATGGCAGATGCGATTCCTGCATCGTGTGAGAGCGAGAGATGAACATCTGCGCCATCAATAATTTCAGCAATTTCGCCACGGAATAGAAAGACTGGTTTTCCATTTTCCAAATTGAGAATCTCTGCATCATGCCATGGCAGACCTTTGCCAACGCTCAGCGCTTTAGCAAGAGCCTCTTTTGCAGCAAAGCGAGCAGCGAGGGAGGAGATTGGTTTAGTGCGTTCATTTTCTGTAAAGAGTTTTTCAATCAAACCTGGAGTGCGATCTAGGGATGACTTGAAGCGCTCAATATCTACGACGTCGATTCCGATTCCATCGATCATGAGAGTTGACTCTTCGATGGCACATAACGGTCAACGGCGATCACAGCGATAAGAATAGATGTACCTATGAATAGCCCCGCAAGTAGGTCGGTGAACCAATGCGTATGACGTATCAAAGAGACGATGCAAATGGTCAGAGATAAAAGAGCTACGGCAGCCGATGCTAAACGACCTTGATATCTATCAACTTTTGCATAACGATAAATAAGGTAAGCCAAAATTCCCCATGACAAGACTGCATTAGATGCATGACCACTGGGATATGACATTCCGCCAGCATGAATTAAATCAACACCTAGCCGTGGCTTAGTTCGTCCTAGTGCTAGTTTGAAGGATCCAACTATTAAATTCAGCGCCAGTAAAGATAGTACGGCTAAGTTCAGTGGTCTCCATGTTTTGAATTTATAAGCAATGTAGGCGGCAGCAATAAGTAAGACTGTTGCAGTAAGTGATCGCAAACCTAAATCATCTATTCGACGGAGCAGGAAGCCTGAAAAACCATCGAATCGAGGACGTGGAGTTTTATTTACCTTTTCATCCCACTCAATGAGTGGACCACTGCGCAATACCTGGGCTGTTATGAATAGAAAACCAATAAACAATAGAACTGACCATCTCAGGGCTCGATTGAATTGAGCCTTGCGTTGATCGACTAGTAGTTCCACTTATTCAACCGTTACAGATTTAGCCAAGTTACGTGGTTGATCAACATCATTACCTCGACAAATTGCCATTTCATATGCAAAAACTTGTAGAGGAACAGTTGCAAGAATTGGTTGAAAAATTGCTGATGCATGAGGAATTCGAATTATGTGCTCAGCGCCAACAACTTCATCGCTTTCTTGTGCGATAACAATGACACGAGCACCTCGTGCTTTTACCTCTTGAATATTGCTGAGCATTTTTTCATCGAGTGCGTGTTCATGACTTGCAGGCAAAATTGCAATTACTGGTGTCCCTTTATCAATGAGTGCGATAGGCCCGTGCTTGAGTTCGCCACCGGCAAAACCTTCAGCATGCATGTATGCCAACTCTTTGAGCTTGAGTGCACCTTCTAGTGCAACTGGGTAACCAATATTTCTTCCTAAGAAGAGAACAGATTCGGATTGGGCAAAGCTTCGAGTAAGAGTACGAAGTGGCTCAACAGTTTCAAGTATTTGTTCAATCTTTCCTGGAAGTTCGAGCATCTCGTAATACAACTGCGCCACTTGTGAATCATTCATAACTCCGCGAACTTGAGCTAAGTGCAGACCGATGAGATACACGGCAATTACTTGAGTGAGAAATGCTTTTGTAGATGCGACAGCGATTTCTGGGCCTGCGTGGGTGTAGAGCACTGCATCAGATTCACGAGGAATAGTTGAACTATTTGTATTACATATTGCCAACACGCGAGCACCTGCAGACTTTGCATGACGGATTGCCATTAATGTATCCATGGTTTCACCCGACTGCGAAATTGCTATAACGAGTGTGCTCTTATCAATTATTGGGTCGCGGTAGCGAAATTCACTAGCGATTTCAACTTCTACAGGAATCTTCGCCCACTTTTCAATCGCATATTTTGCAATCATCCCTGCGTGATAAGCAGTGCCGCAGGCAATAACTAGAATCTTCTTGAGATCTTTTATCTCTGCGGCGCTCATACGAATTTCATCTAAGACAATTTGATTGTTATCGCTGAGGCGTCCAATCAAAGTATCTGCAACTGCTTTTGGTTGTTCAAAGATTTCCTTGAGCATAAAGTGCGTAAAGCCACCCTTTTGTGCAGCTTCGGTGTTCCAGGAAATTTCATATTCCTTTGGAACAACTGCTTTTCCTTCAAGATCAGTAATTGAAATTCCTTGCGGGGTAATTGTTACAACTTCATCTTGGCCAAGCTCTACTGCTCGCTTTGTATATTCAATAAATGCTGCAACATCGGAGGCCATGAAGTTCTCGCCTTTACCAAGACCGACAACAAGGGGTGAATTACGACGAACTCCAACGATGACATCTGGTGCATCGGCATGAATTGCAAGGAGTGTGAATGAACCACGAAGTAGCTTTACGGCCGCGCGCATTGCAGCGGTGAGATCACCTTTGTGTTCTTTGCGAAGATCGCTGAGCAAGTGAGCAACTGATTCGGTATCTGTTTCAGATTTAAAAGTATGTCCACGAGATTCGAGTTCAGCTTTGAGCGCGGAATAATTCTCGATAATTCCATTATGGATAACTGCGAGCTTGCCATCGTTATCAACGTGCGGGTGAGCATTTCGATCGGTTGGTCCGCCATGTGTTGCCCAACGGGTATGCCCAATTCCTGAATGAACAACTGGCAATGTTTCATCAAGGGATTCTTCAAGGTTTACTAACTTACCTGCGCGCTTTTCTATAAAGAGAGTTCCAGGGGTTCCGAGGGCGATTCCTGCAGAGTCATAGCCGCGATAT
>CAMCCH010000050.1 GCA_945873335.1 Bifidobacterium breve
CCAGCTCCACACACAACATTCGCGCACTTAGATGCAACTACAGTGTTGTCTCGTCCGATTTCAGAGCTTGGTATCTACCCAGCTGTGGATCCACTCGATTCATCATCTCGTATCCTTGATCCTCGCTATATCGGTGAGCACCACTTCCGGGTTGCTAACCGCATTAAGCAGATCTTGCAGCGCTATAAGGATCTTCAGGACATCATCGCTATCTTGGGTATCGATGAACTCTCCGAAGATGACCGCGTTCTCGTAGGACGTGCACGTCGTATCCAGCGCTTCTTGTCACAGAACACATTCGTGGCAAAGGTCTTTACAGGTCTCGATGGTTCATTCGTTCCGCTCACAGAGACAATCTCTGCATTCGAAGCACTTGCTGATGGAAAGTACGACCACGTTCCAGAGCAAGCATTCTTCATGTGCGGTGGCCTCGATGATGTTGAGCGCAAAGCTGCTGAACTAGCGAAGAACTAAGTAAGGAAAAAAAATGGCTCTTAACGTCGCACTAGTATCGCCAACACAACAGGTGTGGTCAGGCGAGGCATCATTTGTCTCTGCTCGCACCACAGAAGGAGATCTTGGAGTTCTTCCAGGTCACTCACCTTTGTTTGGCGTGCTAGTGGATGGAGCTGTCAGCATTAAGGGACTAGATGGCACAACTCAGGAATTTAATGTGAGTGGTGGCTTCTTATCTGTTTCAAATGATCGCGTTTCGATCCTTACTGAGAGCGTTAACTAACTCTTACTTAAGAAGAATAAAGTCAGATATTCGTTTTTTTGGAAAAACTACATCTGCGAAATCAATGATTTCACTATCGATTTCAAAAAGATACCTGCCTTTCTGCTTAATCTTCGGAGAAGTATTTAGAAAGATAATCAATTCCTGAATTTCCTCTTCGCTCAACCAAGCTATTGGATCAGAAAATGATCTGAAACCCATTATCTGAGCTACTTGCTTGAGCAAAGTTTTGGAATTGGTATCCAATAAATTTTGCCTACTTCTAAAGAAGGTAGCATCAGGGTCTGTCTGATAAAGCCCACTCATCCAATACCGGTTAAGAGAATTACAAATGGAATTCCAAGCCCCTGGCCCCGATGGATCTTCTCTTCTTTCGGTGTTATCCCAATAAGGCGCTGTGTCAGGACCAACACGTGCACCATCAAATATTCCTAGTGATGCAATCATAGGAATTCCTGAACCTAGGAGATAACTATCATCACCAACTGCATGTCTAATTGTTTGCATTGCCTCTCGGTAAGCCTGTTCACGGTCAATTTGAACACTTCTTACCCCTGGTAAAGCTCCGGCATACATAAAATCTAATTTAAAGTATTTGAATCCCCAAGATGTGATTTCTTCAAAGAGGGAATGTAAGTATTGTTTAACTTCTTGCAATGTGGAGTCGAAAGTAAAATATATAGTCTCCCAGTTGTATCCAGCGACCACAGGTGTTCCAGATTCATCTTTCAGAATCCAGTCAGGGTGCTCAGTGGCTATTTTAGAATTTGGTAAACAAATAAGGGGCGCTAACCAAATTCCAGGAGTTTTGCCTTTACTACGAATATAGTCAGCCATATGCGCCATTCCATTGGGAAACTTGGTATTAGCACTCCAATCTCCGATATTAGTCTCCCAGCCATCATCAATCTGAATAACATCAATTGGAAAAGTTGCTAGTTCGTCAATGGTGTCGAGTAAGTTCTTTTCACTGATATCTTCAAAAAATGTGTACCAACTACTCCAAACTGGTCCAGATTCCTTAATTTTAATTTCAAATCTTTGCTGAAGTAGATTTGCGTATTCTTTGAATACTTCGGTTTCTTCTCCATAGCTGACAAACCATTCAGAAGGTGAATTTCCTTGTTGGGCAGTTATTTTCTCTTCATCAGCGATGATCACGTTGTTACCTACCGTCAGTGCTCCAACAAGAAGCACCTTCCCGTTAATATCACTGAGGGCGCCAACACCAGAACCTGCATGAAGCCCTTCATGGAAGTGCTGAGAATCATCGGCTGTGAGCAAACGAAGGGGATTTCCATAAATTTTTAGTGGCTTTTCGGTTATCTTGCGCCATCCAGTTGGAGACCATGAATTCCAACCATGGCGGTAGAACTCGGGATTATTCATCTTATGGAGAATTTCCAGCTCCGGGCCGCTGAAAATATACCCAGCACCGATTTTGCTGACTTGTCCATGTGAGGCGACTTCGAATGAGGCCGCTCCAAAGACAATTTGGGAAGTCGACATGCCTTGCACCTCACTAAATTCTGTCAGAGCCCAGTTCTGTTCTTTTTGCGATATGCAAATAAACTAGACCCAAGGCACTAGTTTTGCAAGTTCGCGACATAATATTAACCAGGAGTAAATGTGAAAGTCAATAAAGGGCCAGGGGAGATCTCAAGATTTCCGCAGGCTAGAAATAGAAGCGGCTTAAGAATTACTAACAGTTTGGCCGTGCTCCAACTAATCCAGCAAGAGGATCACACCTCTAAAAGTTTAGTGGCACACCTAGGCATTTCTAGGACGGCTGTAGAGACAGTACTTGCCGAACTTATGGAATCAAAATGGATAATTGCTCGTGCAAATAAAAATGAAATGGATGAGTCGGCATCAGTTGGACGACCCACCAAATCATTTACTCTAAATAGTGATGCCGGCTGTATCGCATCTTTAGATATTGGTGCTCACCACATATATGCAATTATTGCAGATTTACATGGCAACACTCTGGCATATGAGAATGAAAGTATTTCTGAAAACCTTTCTGCGAACTCTCGACTCTCACAATCCAACAAAATCCTAACAAAAACTTTAGCTCTGGCGGGGAAGTCTGCTGATGATCTGTGGCTCCTCACACTGGGTTCTCCTGGAATTGTTGAAAATGGCGTCGTAACATTCTATGGCGGTCGCGGCTTACCTGGTTGGGTGGGATTAGATCTGAAGGCATTTTTTATGCAAAAAGTTCAATGTGAAGTAGTTTTGGAGGGAAATGTAAATCTAGGAACAATTGCGGAAAAATGGAAGGGAGAGGCCGTCGAGGCAAAAGATTATGTTTATTTCTATAGTGGCACCCGTACTGGATTTGGATATTACTTGGATGGACTACTGAGGCGTGGCAGTCGAGGAGCCACAGGTTTGATTGGCCACCTTCATGAATTGCGCTGGGATGAAATTGAAAATTCCCTGTACATCAGGAGTGATAGTGAGACAAAAACACCCGATCTCTCCCAGTTGTTCACGGACGCCAGATTAGGTGTTCCCAAAGCAAAGAGGGCGGTAGAAGAATTCTCTCAAATGCTCGCACTCGGCGTCTCCGCGGTTTGCCTCACGCTTGATCCTCAACTGATTGTGATCGGCGGGCCAAACTCAACGCACGGAGATCTGTTTCTCGAAACTTTTCAGCGTGAACTGGCTGCTCGGTACCCCTTGAATATTCCTGAAATAAAGCTTTCGATTCTGGGACTAGAGGGACCATGTCTTGGAGGCGTCAAATTGGCTCTCGATCTCATCAAAGGTCACCTCCTCCAAATGGGGAATGAGGGTAAATCACTACCAAAAAGCACCCCCACAGAGTGGCGGCAGGCCGTCCGTCAACTGGCCTAGGCGCAGAAAATCAGGATTTGAGCCTAAAATAGTTTTGCGTGCGGGGTTGCAAAATACCGGATTACGGGTATTCTCGGCGGTGTTATGTTTTTAAAAAACATAATCCACCAAGTCAGGGAAAGGACCAAGAATGAAAATTTCTGGAAAAATCAAAGGGGTTGTTTTCGGCTCGTTGTTGGCACTTGTAGCGTCAACGTCGGGTGCAATAGCAGCCGAAGGGGCACCTTCGCCCTCAACAGTTTCTAAGAACATTACAAAAAAGCCAATAACTCTTCGGGTGTTTACTACAGCTCCTCAAAACAAGGTGTCCGAAGCCGTAGCGAAGGAATTCCAAAAGAAGTATCCGAATATCAAAGTAGTAGTGCAGGCAACTGATTTCCCAAATTATTCTCAGGGTATTCAGTTGGCTTTGAAATCAAAGAATGGGCCAGATGTTGCTCTAGCCGCGAATGCTTTTGATTCAAAGAACGGCCTCACGCTCAATTTGGCTAAGTACAGCAGGCTTTATGGTTGGGATAAAATTATCCCCTCTACTATTGCACAGCAGTGGAAGGTAACTAAAGACTATAAGTCAATGGCGGGATCGATTCAGGTCGCGCTCCCTACCAATATCAATATTGTTGGTCTCTACTACAACAAGGCTCTTCTGAAGCAGGCTGGAATCACAACCCCACCAGTTTCAATGGAAGATTTTGAGAAAGCACTAGCAGCTGCCAAGAAAGCTGGCCTAGTCCCATTGCAAATGGGTAACTCACAAGGACATGCTGCATTCCTAGTCCAAGGTATTGGACAAGCAACCGACGGTGCGAAGTCAGCAGCAAAGTGGGCACTCGGAATTTCTGGATCCACTTTCGATACTGCTGGAAATAAACTAGGTGCTAGCAATTTGTTGGCATGGAAAGAAGCGGGCTATATTCCATCAGACGTTAACAGTTATTCACTTCAGGATGCTGTTAAGAATTTTACTCAGGGTCAAGGAGTATTCCTTAATGATGGAAACTGGGATGCGGGCACAATTGATGCTGCAATGGGAGACAACGTTGGGTTCATTCCGTTCCCAGGAAAGAATGTTGTAGCTATTGGCGGTGGAGATGCTTTCCAGATAGCCTCAAATTCTAAGAATAAGGATGCA
This sequence comes from Bifidobacterium breve, assembly GCA_945873335.1. Lineage (GTDB taxonomy): Bacteria > Actinomycetota > Actinomycetes > Nanopelagicales > Nanopelagicaceae > Planktophila. The sequence continues at coordinate 4,737 of CAMCCH010000050.1, forward strand.
GCAGCCGCCTTCCTTGATATGTTGATTTCTGCACAAGCAGCACCGCTTGCTTGGGCTAATGGCTTTTTACCGGTAAACGTCGGATCAGCAAAGGGATCAACGAGCCTTCAGAATGACATTCTTAAGGCTTATGGAAATATCAGTAAAGCTAACGGTATTGTGAGTTTCAATAACAACGTAACAAGCTCTATGAATCAGACTCTCACAACTACAACACAGGCACTACTTGGCGGACAAATGTCCGTTGCAACACTTATCAGCACAGTTCAGGCTGATTGGGCAAGCAGTCGATAGTGGCTGAGCGGGAATAAAGGTAATGAAAAAGGGCAGGAATAGCTCATCTGAAGCAATTCTATTTGTTATTCCTGCCCTTTCTTTATATCTATTATTTGTTATAGCCCCATGGATTTCCGCAATCTCATTCTCGTTCTTTAATTGGGACGGAATAGGCGCTGCAGTCTGGAACGGATTTAATAATTATTCAGAAGTTTTCCGTGATCCAGAGCAAATCAATTCAATTAAACACTCACTGGTGCTAATCGGATTCTTTTCAGTCGTACCTGTTACTTTAGGCCTGATCTTGGCGCATCTAATTTCAAACCTTGAGACCACTTCCCTTGTAGGCAGAATATCTAGAGTTATCATCTTCCTACCCCAGGTTTTACCACTCATAGCGGTAGGAATTGCATGGAAGCTAATGTATTCATCGCAAGGAGTGCTCAATCAGTTTTTGGAAAATGTAGGGCTAGGAGCAAGGACAAGAGGTTGGCTAGGCGATTTCTATTTTGCCTTACCCGCAATTGGCTTTGTTGGAATTTGGCTAGGAACTGGACTTTGCCTTCTACTGTTTAACTCAGGTATACAGAAGATAGATCAGCATCTATACGAGGCGGTGCAACTGGATGGCGGCGGGAGAATTCGCGCATTTATAAGCGTCACTGTTCCTTCACTTCGCCCGGAAATTAGGTTTGCTTCGACAATCACCATGATTGCAGCGTTAAGTGGATTTGATTTAGTTTATGTCATGACTAACGGCGGACCCGGAGGAGCAACATTGGTACCGGGACTTGAAGTTTTTAGACTCGCATTCTCATATAACCGCTTTGGTCAAGCTTGTGCACTGGCGGTGGTTTTAAGCCTAATAACTTTTCTATTCATACTTATAATCAACAGAGTGCTCAAGGATGATTAAGTGATCAAATTTGAATCTGTCATTTCGAAAACATTTCTTATATTGATGGTGGCATTTACCGTCCTTCCTATATTTGCAATATTAAATCTCTCCCTTCAGCCGGCAGACGCATTGAGCACTGGGCTCTCCTTTTCATGGGACTTGAATTTCCGAAACTATGTAGACGCCTGGAGTATGGGAAACTTTGGTCGACTTTTCATTAATAGCCTTGGAATTTCTCTAACGATTATTCCTATTGCAGTACTTTTTGCAATTTTGGGAGGATTTGGATTCTATTTTTTTAATTTTCGCAACAAAAAATATCTTTTCAATTTCTTTCTTCTAGGAATGACTCTTCCATACGAAGCAATAGTTATCCCACTCTATTATGGACTTAATGCAGTAGGTCTTCTCAATACAAGCTGGGCAGTAATTTTGCCTTTGCTGGGCGGATTCATGCCTTTTGGAATCTTTTGGCTGCGCTCCTATTTCTCATCCTTACCAAATGAATTAGCTGAGGCAGCATCAATTGATGGCGCTACTTCCCTTCAAATCCTGATGAAGATAATTCTTCCGATTTCTAAATCTGCAATCGTGTCACTTGCAATTTTTTACTATATTTGGTCCTGGAATCACTTCATTCTTTCGATGATCCTGATCCAGGACGCTACTCGTCGCACCGTAACGACCGGACTTACTGCATTTGTAAATCAATATAGTCAAAATCTCCCTCTACTTTGTGCTGGCACGATGACGGTAATTGCCCCGACTATTCTTTTTTTTATAGTCTTTCAAAAGCACATTGTTAAGGGTATTTTAGACGGAGCAGTAAAGTGATTGCAGATTTACCTCTAACTGAGTTGCAAACCTACTTAGGAAGAATGGCAGCCCCTGATGATTTCAATGAATTCTGGTATGACTCAGTAAGAATGTTGGATAATCACGACACACATCTCCAATATGAGAGCAATGTCAATACAAACGATTTTGCAATTTGCAGTGATCTCTTTTTTTTTGGACTCGGTGGAGCAAGAATTCACTGTAAATTTGCTAGGCCAAAATTTTCTGAGGCACCTAGCCCTGCTGTCATCTTGTTCCATGGATATGGGGACTCAAGTCCTGACTGGTTTAATCTATTCCCTTACGTAGCATGCGGATACGCGGTATTAGCTTTAGATTGCCGTGGCCAGGGAGGCTTATCGCAAGAATCTGGAATTGAATTTGGAAATACTTTTATTGGTCATCTAATACGAGGTATAGAAAATGGCCCGGAGTCCTTACTGTTTCGCTATATCTATTTGGATTGTCTATCGGCAGTGCGCATATTGATGAATTCAGATGGTATCGATGAAGGAAGAATTGCATCTATCGGGGCATCGCAGGGTGGAGGACTGGCTGTCGTGGCGGCTGCATTGGAACCCAAAATCCACACTCTTATTTCCGTTTACCCCTTCTTAAGTGATTATCTTCGAGTTAAAGAGTTGCAAGCAGATAGAGATGCCTACGCGGGATTGTCTGAATATTTCCGGTTTTACGACCCGACTCACAGCAACACAGATGAATTTTTTAGAAAAATGAATTACATAGATGTTCAACATTTTGCGTCCAATGTAAGAGCGAAGACTCTGATGGTCACTGCCTTTAAAGATGAAATTTGTCCGCCTTCTACTCAATTTGCAATCTATAACAAGATTAAAGCTGAGAAAGAGATGATGTCTTATCCAGACTTTAAACATGAGAAATTACGAGGACTTGATGACTACGTCCTTAGATTTCTAGGCAAAAGCTTCAAAGGGACTCCCAATCGTTAAGACGATTTCCGGATTTGATTATCAGGCGAAAATTGACCTCGAAAATGCATCTCTCGCTTCACTTCACTATCAAGGAATCGAAATTGTTAAAGAGTTTGCACGGGATCGAGGTAGAGAATATTTCGCAGGGCAGGTACTTGCGCCTTGGCCGAATCGAATCAAAAATGGAACCTATTCGGTTGGTAGTAAGAGTTTCCACCTTGAAATCAACGACAGGGAGACTAATTCAGCACTTCATGGATTCGCATACGAATCATTGTGGGCAATGACGCGGGAAAGTTCATCGGATGTCTATCTTGAAGCGGAGCTATTTCCAAAAGATGGATATCCGTTTTCGCTAAAACTGGAGTTAGCCTATTCAATTACATCGACCGGTTTGAAAACCACTCTTAGGGTCATCAATGTTGGAGAAGATATTGCACCTTATGGCGCTGGCTTCCATCCCTATTTTAGCGCTGGTGCAACTAATTGCATCGACAATTTAGAGTTGGCCTTTCTTTCGAACTTCCACCTTGAAAATGATGAATCGACGCTTACTCCAAGAGGTGTAGCAATTTCCGACGATACAAAGTTTTCATTTAACAAGAAACAAACAATTTCTTCTACGAAAATAAATCACTCATTCAAAGTTAGCTCAGGATTCAATCAACAAATTCAAATCTCTAATCCTGAGGGCAGGATTTTTGAAGTTAAGCTGATAGAAGGCATTGAGTGGATTCATATATATACATTGGATTTTGCTTCTATGGACGTGGCAAGAACAGCTATTGCGATTGAACCCATGACATGTCCAGGGGATTCATTTAACAATGGCTACAATTTAATTTTGTTAAAACCCTTAGAATCACACGTTATATCATTTGAAATCGCGATGTCTGATTAATCGATTTTCGAAATAGTCTAATAAGAATGTTATTCGCGAGAAACCGTTGCACCGAGTGCAACTAGCTGCTCAGCAAAATTCGGATATCCACGATCTATATGGAATGCCCCATCGACAGTTGTTTCACCTTCTGAAACAAGCGCTGCAAGCACTAGTCCAGCACCAGCGCGGATATCAGTTGCTTCAACCGGGGCGCCAGAGAGCTGCGGAATACCGTCGATAGAGGCATGGTGGCCATCGACCGTGATTTGAGCACCTAATCGCACTAATTCGTTGACGAACATGAAGCGGGACTCAAAGACATTTTCGGTAACAATCGAATGACCTTCTGCAATTGAATTCATGCCGATAATAAATGGCAAGAGATCTGTGGCAAATCCTGGATAGGGAAGAGTTGCCACATCAATTGCTTGTGGTCGCTGGTTCATCTGAACACGGAATCCATCATTAGTTGATGTGATGATGGCACCGGCAGAGGCAAGTTTTTCGAGCATGACTTCCATGTGATCCGCGCGTCCACCATGAATAGTGATGTCTCCTTGGGTCATAGCGGCGGCAAATGCCCAGGTGCCGGCGATGATGCGATCGGTAATTGTGGTGTGGTCGGTTGGCTTGAGTTCTTTAACGCCAGTGATAGTAATTGTGGGAGTACCAAGGCCATCAATCTTTGCGCCCATACCAATAAGGAATTCACCTAAATCAACCAGGTCAGGTTCGCGAGCGGCGTTATCAATAGTTGTGACACCGTGGGCCAAGACAGCTGCGGTCATGAGGTTCTCTGTTGCACCAACAGATGGGAAATCTAAATCGATAGCTGTTCCGGTTAAGCCGTTAGGAGCCTCGGCAACTATGTAACCATGTTGGACATGTGCTTTGGCACCAAGTGATTCAAGACCCTTGATATGAAAATCAAGGCCGCGCGAGCCAATGGCGTCGCCTCCAGGAAGTGCGACTTCTGCTCTTCCCACGCGAGCAACAAGTGGACCGAGCACGTTAATTGATGCTCTCATCTTGCGCACGAGATCGTAATCTGCGCGATGTAATGGAGTGGCTGGAACATCAATGGTGACAGTGTCGGCGGTGTGAATAACGGTGCAACCAAGACGTGTGAGCAGGTCGGACATGATTTCTACATCGGCAATATCTGGAACATTACGAATGGTGGATTTACCCACAGCTAAAAGAGATGCCGCCATCAGTTTTAG
>CAMCCH010000051.1 GCA_945873335.1 Bifidobacterium breve
GTTTCGCTGAACCAGAAGAAGTTGCTGCTGCCGTAATTTTCTTATCTTCAGATGGTGCAGACATGATTAATGGCGCTGATTTAGTTGTCGATGGTGGATACACAATTAGATAGTTAAAGAAGAAAAGCCCCCGGTGTGAAAGGCACCGAAGGCTTATCTCGTGCGCGCGAAGGGATTCGAACCCCTAACCTTCTGATCCGTAGTCAGATGCTCTATCCGTTGAGCTACGCGCGCATATTTAGTTTTGTTGAGCCTGTGAATCCTACCTGCTTTTGGCTAAGAGCCCAATTTTGCTCTTATTTATTGGACTTCAACATTGACCACAAGGGATTCATCAAGGGCGTTGGAGGCAATCCAGATTTTCCATGTGCCAGTTTTTCGAACCCACCCTGATTCCCAAAAGTCGAATGAGTGAGCGGCAATAGAAATATTTACAGATTTCTTTTCGCCAGCACTAGCAAATACTTTTGCAAAACCTAATAGTTTTTTATTTGTCGGATCAGATGCCGGCGCGCCATATACCTGAACAACATCGGAGCCACTTCGGCTGCCACTATTTCTAACTGATACTTCAATATCTAAACCCTTAGACCATGTATTTGAAAGTAGTTCTTTCTTCCAAGTTGTGTAACCAAGTCCGTAACCAAAAGCGAATGATGGTTTATTGCCGGACTTAATCCATGCACGGTATCCAATGTCGCTTCCTTCTTTATATTCCAGAATTCCTTTGACAGGGGTTACGTCGCGGACTGGAAGATCTGATTCCTTTTCTGGCCATGTAGTTGGTAGTCGCCCACCTGGTTCTGCATCACCAAATAAAATATCAGCAACGGCATTACCCATTTGTTGTCCTGGAAACCATGTAAGAAGAATTGCATCTACATCGTTTTTCCACGGCATAAGAATCGGTGACCCTGCGTTGATTACAACAATAGTTTTTTTACTTACCGCAGCAACTGCTTTGACGAGCTCGTCTTGTCCTTCAGGAAGATTTAGATTTGTTCTATCAAAACCTTCGCTCTCGATTGCTGATGTTGTTCCCACAAATACAACAGAAACATCACTAGTTTTTGCAATCGCGACAGCCTTCTCGCGCTCTTGTTGCAAGGTTCCCACAGGTGTTTTGAATCCAACATTGCATGCGATGACAGGAATATCTAAACCGCCTGTTTGAAATTCAAATACAAGCTCTGTTGCAACACCTTTTTTGAGTTCGCGATCAACTCGCGCCTCAGGTGGATTGAGAACAGCGCCGCCAATATCGTCATTATCTGGCAGCACATCAGTATCAAGAATCTTTACTCCATCTTGAGTAATTGTTACTGGTCCTACATAACCCACTCCGAATTGATGTTTTCCATCTTCATCCGGTGTGTATGTCAGTGAGACTTTCAGACTTTTTGTTCTAAATACCCAATCAATAGCCATCCAATTGAGTTGGCCCGCAAAGCGCTCTTCACTATGAATGAGTACGCCATTTTCATCAAATGCTTCTATGTGTAATCCAGGCTTTTTTGTAACAGTATTGATTGCATTACGCGCACTAAATCGAGTCAACTTGCTATCGGCTTCAACGCCCATTGCATAGGAAATTTTTGCTTTACTTGCAGCGCTAATTCCAGCGAGTGGAGTAATTACTTCAACAGGAACAACAGTTGCGCTTCCGCCACCTTGTTCGCGCCCGGCTGATGCATGCCCACCTATAACTGCAATTGAAACTTCCTTAGCTAGTGGAAGTGCATCGCTATTTTTGAGAAGAACCGCGCCTGCTGATGATGCTTTGCGAGCAAAATCTTGAATAAATTCATCACTGAGGTTTTCTGGCTTCGGAGCAGCTCCAAATCCCCCAACGCGCTGTGCCATAAGCAGTAAACGCTCAACTTTTGCATCAATTGCAGCCATTGAAACTTTGCCTTTATTTACTGCAGCAACAAGTGCAGCTCCCCATGGTGTGTAAGGACCAGGCATCGCTAGATCATTAGATGCATTTCCTGCATCCACTGTTGTGCGAACAGCAGTCCAGTCAGAAATTACAACGCCATCAAATTTCCATTCACCTTTGAGTGGTTCATCAAGTAATGGATTCTCAGTCATTGTTGGTCCATTGACGGAGTTATACGCCGACATAACTAACCATGGCTTGGAATCTTCAATAGCAATTTCAAATGCTTTGAGATAGAGCTCGCGAAGTGTTTTCTCGCTGACAACTGCGTTGAGTGTATAGCGATCAGTTTCAGAATCATTTGCAACATAATGCTTGAGTGTTGCGCCAACACCCTTTGCTTGAATACCTTGAACAAATCCTGCTGCTAATTTTCCGCTGAGATATGGGTCTTCAGAGAAACATTCGAAATGGCGACCGCCAAGTGGTGAGCGGTGCAAATTTATTGTTGGTCCGAGAACAACGTCAACACCCTTGCGTCGCGCTTCAAATGCCATAACGCGTCCAACTTCTTTCAATAATTCTGTATCCCACGTTGAAGCAATTGCTGTCGCTGATGGCAAACTCAATGAAGGGTCGCGTTCATCCCAAATTGGACCGCGCACACCTGAAGGACCGTCGGAGACAACCATGCTGCGCAAACCAATTGATGGCAGTGGTGTTGTTGACCAAAAATCTTGGCCTGAAAGAAGTGAAACTTTTTCTTCAAGGGTCAACTTTGCGAGCATCTCTGATATTTCCATGGGGGAAACCTATCAGCGCATATAAAGCTTGCCTACTTTAAATCCCTGCTATCTCACATGCTTGAACGCGTTCGACAACTTTGCGACGGGGCTTGCCCACCTTCTCACCCTCAGCCAACTCGTGCGCGTTCAACTTCTCCCATGCACTTTGATCAATATATTTCTTGCCTGCTAATAAATCAGTGACATCTCCGACGTTTTTAGGTGATGCTAATTGCGAAACTAGTTTCTCAACAACGGCAGCTGCATCCGATTTATTTGTACCGATAACACCAGATGGTCCACGCTTTGCCCAACCGACAACATAAAGATTTTCTTTTACATAACCTTCATTATTTACAACTTTTCCTTTTTCGTAAGGAATGCCATCTATCCCCGCTGCTTGATAACCAATTGCAGTAATCACTAAGCCACATGGAATTGTTATTTCTCCATCAGGGGTTGAATAAGTTACCGATTCAACGCGATCCAAGCCATTGATGGCTACAGGCGTATGTTGAAATAAAAATTCAATAGTGCGCGCATGACCTTTATCTTCTAGATCTGAAATAAGAAGCATCGCATCCAAATTGCTCTTCACATCTTTTTCTGGAGCATCTCCTGCTCGAGCAATTGCTCCATCAATATCACTCTTGCTCATAATCACATTTGTATGTTCGAGTTTCGGTAGGTCGCGCAATTCAGGAGAAGTAAATGCAGCATGTTCGGCGCCGCGGCGAGCACTTACATAAACCTTACGTATTTTGCTCTCTTTGAATACTTCAAGTGCATGATCTGCTGTATCGGTTGGATCTAATTCACTTGGTTCTAGTGCGAGTATTCTTCCAACATCCATTGCGACATTTCCTGCACCTATAACGATGGCAGTCTCGCAATCGAGTGGAACTGAAAAGTTTGCAAAGTCCGGGTGGCCGTTATACCAAGGAACAAAGTCAGCAGCAGATAATGAGCCCAGTAAATCTTCTCCCGGAATTCCTAAAGTTTTACCGATCGTAGAACCAGTCGCAATAACTACTGCATCATATTTTTCTTGAAGCTGACCAATAGTTACATCACTACCTAGTTCTACATTTGCAAATAAGCGAAATTTTTCAGTTCTTGCAATCTTTTCAAAGACTTTGGAAACACTCTTAATCTTTGGGTGATCTGGTGCAACGCCCGAACGAACAAGGCCCCATGGAGTTGGAAGGCGCTCAATCATGTCGATTGAGAATTGAAGTTCTGGCGTTCCTAAGTTCTGTAGTGCTTGCGCAGCAAAGTAGCCAGCAGGTCCCGCACCAACGATTACCACTTTATAGGTGGACACGTTGAACCTCGTTTCTTTGGGAAGAGGGATGCGGCATAAAGCAAATTACATCGTTGAATTATCGATAACAAAGCGATAGCGCACATCACTTGCTACAACTCTATCGAATGCTTCATTGATATAACTCGCGGAGATAACTTCGATTTCTGGAAAAACATTATGTTCGCCACAGAAATTGAGCATATCTTGAGTTTCTTGAACACCAGAGATAAGTGAGAGCGTAAATACACGTTGCTTAGAGACACCGACACTTGTTGATAGCAAAACAGTTGGTGTTGGATCCGCGCCAATAACAACAAATGCTCCATCAAATTTGAGTAGTTCGAAATAGGCCGCTGTGTCCACAGTTGCACTTACGGTGTTGAGGATGAGATCAAAATTTTCTTTGAGTGAAGCAAATGCCGCTGCATCCATCTTATGAAATGCAACTGCTCCCATTTTTAGGGCGTCTTCTTTTTTCTTGTCAGAATGAGACAGAACAGTAACTTCGGCACCCATAGCCTTCGCTAATTTCAAACCAACGTGGCCTAATCCACCGAATCCAATGATTGCAACTTTCTTACCTGGGCCAGCATTCCATCGCTTGAGTGGTGCCCACAGAGTAGAACCCGCACAGAGCAAAGGTGCTGCGGCATCGAGTGGAAGATTCTTTGGAATGTGAACTACAAAATTATGATTTATAACTGCAGATTGTGTGTAACCGCCTTGTGTCACAGTTCCATCGCGATCAGTTGACCCATAAGTAAAAATTGCACCGTTTTGGCAGAATTGTTCGTGACCAGTTTTGCATGGTTCACAGTTCAAGCAAGCATTAACTAAGCAACCAACACCAACGTGATCGCCTGTTTTAAACTTTGTTACATTGGCGCCAACAGCCGTTACTTTTCCAGCAAGTTCATGACCTGGAGCTAATGGATAGGTTTGCTTGCCCCACTCACCGCGGACTGTGTGAATATCTGAATGACAGATTCCACAAAAAAGCACATCGAATTGCACATCGTCTGGACCAACGTCGCGTCGATCAATCATTGTTGCAACTAGCGGAGCACCTTCTGATGGCGCTGCATATGCTTTTACTTTAGTCATGATGGCTCCCTAGGACCTTACCTCTTGAGAAGTGAGGCGCACTCGAACGGGCTACGCGACATCTCATGTGAGTGCGCATCCTACACGGGTGTTGGATACTTATCTAATGATGCCTTGGCGTGGAGCGATGCTGGATATCTCCCGACATTATTTTGATAAGAATTTTATAATGAAGACGATGAGCGCTCTGGCGCTTTTTGATTACAACGTACTACACCTACATTTGACAGATGATCAGGGTTGGAGATTTGAGAGTAAAAAGTTTCCTCTTCTACATGAGGTGGGATCGCGCCGACTCAAGAGTCAAACCAGTCATTCTTTGGCGCTTCAAGAATTTAAATACCAAGTCCATGAAGGTTTTCTAAGCCACTCCGATATAAAAGAAATTATCAATCATGGTAAATCACTCAATATTGATGTTGTTCCCGAAATAAACATTCCGGGACATACAGGTGCCCTTCTAGCCGCATATCCCCAATTCGGAGTAAATAAAGAAACAGTAGAGGTGAGTGGAGAATGGGGAATATCGAATCATCTTCTTAGACCTTTTCCAGATACATTCGAGTTTTTACGCGAATTGCTTATGGAAGTTAGCTCAGTTTTTCCCTCTCAATATATACATGTTGGCGGAGATGAATCCCTCATTGATAACTGGCTAAAAGATCCTGAAATTGTTTCCTTCATGAAGGAACGAGGATTCTCTACACCAAAAGATCTCTTTATTTATTTTATGAAAGAGATTGAAGTAATAATAAATACTCTTGGTAAGAAGATGATTACATGGGACGATGCATTTGCCTTTAATCCAAGTCAAGCAACTCAAGCGACAGTTATGTCATGGCGTGGAGCAGATATAGCCAAGACTGCAATGGAACACAATCGCGACGTAATTTTGTCTCCAGTTTTTCCAACTTATTTTGATTACTCGCAAGAACTTTCTGAGTCGGAGCCACTCGCAATCGGGGGACCTATCACTTTAGAAGATGTTCTTTCGTTTACACCAATCGATGGCGTGCTTGGGGTTCAATGTCAGATTTGGTCTGAATATATAGAGGACCCAATTCATCTTGAATATATGATGTGGCCTCGGGCTGCAGCTTTAGCATTTGCAGCTTGGGGCGATGGCAATGATTTCATGCAATATTTCAATGCTCGTCGTGCAGATTTGGATTCACTAGGCATCACTATCCGTGAAATAGAGCCTCTTAGAAGAAAAAGCATCGGTGATCTTGGCGTCGGAAAATATCACCCGGGCTATCCCGTCACATCCATGATGCAAAAACTTGAAGAGTCGGCGGCAAGTGGTGAAGTTGCACATTAGCGCACAATGGAAAATAACGAAGAGCGGAGACGAGGAGATTTGAACTCCTGAAGGCTTTTAGACCTTACCTCGTTAGCAGTGAGGCGCACTCGACCGGGCTATGCGACGTCTCCAAGTGGTGGCTGTAGTTTACATCTAATTTCTTCTCGCAGTATCCTGCCGTATGACATATGAACTGCGTATTTACAGAGCAAACCCAGGGAAAATCGAGGCACTATGTGCCAGATTTCGAAACCACACAGTTGCTCTCTTTGCCAAACACAATATGGAAAGCATCGGCTACTGGCTAGAAGATGCGCATTCAGATGTGCTGACTTACGTTATTAAACATTCTGGAGATCCCGCTAAAAATTGGGAAGCATTTATTGCTGATCCAGCATGGATTGCGGCGAAAGAAGCATCCGAAGTTGATGGCGCACTAGTTGAATCAATTGATGCGCGTTATATGACACCAACTGATTTCTCTGGCTTGAAATAGTTTTTGTTAGGCTAACCTAATGAGTTCTGAAGAGAAAAAGTCTGGCCGAGTTTATGATGTAGAGCCATCTCAGCTCTATGCAGAATTTATGAAAACTGGTTGGACTCCATCTCCACTTCATGGAATAACTCCTGATGATGTAGCAACGTACGCGTTCTCTAGACGACAAGCACTATCACTAGCATTTCCTGGGCTTCGCCTAATCTTGCCTTCTGGAAATTACAAAGTTCGAAGCAATGACACTGACTATCTTTATCGTCCGCATTCAGCTTTTGCTTATTACACAGGTGTGCAAGGCGTAGAGGCAACAGCAGATGCTGTTTTGGTAATGGAACCACATGGTGATTCACATGATCCAATTCTTTTTATCAACCCTCGCTCGACTCGCGATACCGATGCTTTCTATAAAGATGCCCGCTACGGAGAATTATGGGTTGGGCGACGTTTTACTCTTGAAGAAGCGCAGGCTCGATATCAAATCACTACACGCAAAATTAGTGAATTAGAAGAATTTCTTGCAAAAGATAAGGGTGCACTTGTTATCCGTGATCAAGATACGTTGGTTGATTCACTTATAAAAAAGAGTGCAAAAGATGATGAATTGGCAAATTTTACATCTGTGCACCGAATGATCAAAGATGACTATGAAATTAAAGAGATGCAACGAGCCGTTGATGCAACGCATGCAGGCTTTAGCGACATCATCCGCGCATTTCCTGCTGCAGTTCAAACACCCCGTGGAGAACGAGTTGTTGAGGCTGCTTTTTACGGTCGCGCGCGCATTGAAGGAAATGACCTTGGCTATAACACTATTGCCGCATCGGGTGCGCATGCCTGCGTATTGCACTGGACTCGAAATGATGGCGCCGTTCACAACGGACAATTAATACTTATAGATGCAGGTATTGAGATGGATTCTTACTACACAGCAGATATCACTCGCACTCTTCCGGTGAGTGGAAGGTTTTCACCCGCACAACGCGCACTCTATATGTTGGTCTATGAAGCACAGAAAGCTGGCTTTGCTGCAGTAAAAGCTGGTGCAGATTTCCTAGATATAAATCGTGCTTGTCATCGAGTTCTTGCGCAAGGTTTACATGATTTGGGTGTTCTCACCGTCAGTGTTGATGAATCTATGCAACCAGATATTGGATTACATCGTCGTTGGACGCTTCACGGCGTGAGTCACATGCTCGGTATGGATGTTCATGATTGTGCACAGGCACGCAAAGATCAATACACAGAAGCAAAATTGCAAGCAGGAATGATACTAACTGTTGAGCCAGGTTTATATATTCAGCCTGATGATGAACTATTTCCGCCAGAGCTTCGAGGTGTTGGAATTCGCATTGAAGATGATCTACTTGTGACTGAAGATGGATACATCAATCTCAGTGAGAATATTCCACGCCATCCTGATGAGATTGAAGCGTGGATGGCATCTCTACGCTAATTGAAGTCCGCACCACGCAGCAATAAGACCGAAGCCTAGGGAAAGAATTAAATTCGCTGCTGCATCACGGTAGCGCTTAAGTTCAAATGCTAAATAGATATCGAGCATAAATGTCGACCATGTTGTAAATGCTCCAGCAAAACCAATTGCTAGAAGATCATTGATTTTCTCACTGCTCTTGAAAGTCATTCCAAGTAAGAAAGACCCAAGAATATTTACAATAAAAATTCCATACGGTTTAGTTGTGAATCTTCGAATGTATTGATCTAGTGCAAAGCGGGCTGGCGCACCAACTGCTGCGCCAAGAATTACATATAACGTATTCATGAGCGCACCGGAATAACTTTGCGGGCAAGGGGCAAAATAAGAATCACAATAATTATTGATGCCACTAAGTTTTCTGCAAGGAAAAGTGCTCCACCTTCCCGTGGTTCTAGCGATTGAGCAGTCACTGCAGAAAATGTTGTTAGCCCGGCACAAAAACCGGGGAGTAAAAGATGACGAAGCTCTGTAATTCCTCGTCGCTCCATGAGTACAAGGAGTGCAGATGCCAGCGCTACACCCACCATATTCGCAACGAGAGTTCCCGTGCGATCATCGGGAATGATGAGGCCAAGAAAATAGCGAAGAAGAGTTCCGAAAACTCCACCGACGGAAACTAGCGCTAGCGATTTCAGATCGGTTACGCCTTCTTATAAAGGCGGCTTGCAATCCCTGTGACGATACTAATGATGAGAGATGCAAGTAACGCTGAACCAAAACCAGTTACATCCAATTTCTCACTCCATCGCGCTGTCAATGAGAGCATTGCTGCATTGATTACAAAAAGAAAAAGCCCAAATGAAATAATTGTAACCGGCAAGGTAAGTATCTTCAGAATTGATCCAAGAATTGCATTGATCAGACCAAAAAGGAGTGCAACCCAAAGATACGTTGTAAGGCCACCATTGACACTAATCCCGGGCACAATCGATGTGGCAACCCAGAACGCTACTGCGAGGGCTAGCCAACGCAGAATTAATCTCACGTGCTAAACAATACCCTCGCGCTTACGAATCTTTGAGCCTAACCAGCGTATTGGATCGTACTTCTCGTCAACAACGCGCTCCTTCATAGGAATGATGGCGTTATCTGTGATTCGAATATGTTCTGGGCACACTTCTGTGCAGCACTTGGTGATGTTACACATTCCAAGGCCGTGCTCTTCTTGTGCGGTTTTCTTTCGATTCTTCAAAGTATCTAATGGGTGCATATCTAGTTCTGCAATGCGAATAAAGAATCGTGG
>CAMCCH010000052.1 GCA_945873335.1 Bifidobacterium breve
ACATCGCCGGAGAAATATTTCGCAAATGAGTTTGTCGGATACTTGTGTGTAAGAGATCCGGAACTGAGAAAACGATAAGCACACTACGCCCGTAGAAGTCTTGTTTTGGTACCGAAGGACCCGGGTTCGATTCCCGGCACCTCCACTAGTTTTTTATTTGTATTTAATGCTGACCTGCTGGGCCATACCCATCATTACCTTTGGAGCGGCCTCCGCCAATTCCTTTGCCCTTCAAATACTTTCGTAAGTAAAAATCAGGGAAGAACTCACGACGTATTGCGAAATAATCAGTAACGAGCCCGAAGATTCCAACCGTTTTCCCCATGATTGGAATGGCCGCAAAAATCAATTGGGTACAGACAATCATGCTCATAAAAGTAATGATGAGAATCGGAATTCTACGAAATATCTTTGTTAGAAGAGTTTCACCTGGAATATATGTAAGGACATATGCAGTAGGTCCACCAAGGAGTGCAATCATAAAAATGATTGCAACAATTATTGCAAGTGATTCCATAGTTATAAACCCGTCCAATCATCATTCAAAATAGAGAAGAGAGCCATATCTGTAAAGGTGCCGTCATCCTCTTTTACTTTAGATCTAATTACTCCTTCGAGTGTATAGCCTGAGGCAAGTAATAATTTACGCGAAGCAATATTTTCAACATTGACATGGGCTTGAATTCTCCTATATCCCATAGTGGTAAAGCCATAGTCTGTGAGTAGTTGGCAGGCTATTTTGCCTATACCCATACCGCGCATCTCTTGAGTGATCCAATAACCTATCTCCGCGCTCTCATTTGCAACGTCGAAGGAATGAAATGAGATAGGCCCGGCAAACTTTGCATCCCCGCCTACGCCTTTCTCCATAATCAATAGGAGCTCACTCTGATTGAGAAAAGATTGAGGCGCTTTCTCGCGGATAAAGAATTCTGCATGCGCCATTGTGTAATTTGCAGGAACAGTCGTAAATTTTGGAATAAGTGGATCTTGGCACGCTTCATAAATAGATTGAATGTCACTTTCACGTGATGGGCGTAGCGTGATGAGTCCGTGCGAGAGTGTCGGAACCTCTGTTGGCCACCAAATCATTTGAGAAGTATTGCCTAACTAATAGATATTGAGAACCGCTGTACAGATATCTACTTCTCTTGAATAGTTGTTGGCGCTCCATGCACGTTGAGGATCTCATCGGCAGATGAAGCCTTTGAATCTCCGCCAAGTTTTGAGCCTTCACCACTGCGGTTCAATGGCTTCTTTGGTGTGGCATCTTCACGGTAAATAGCGGGAATTGTTCCAAGTAAACCCTTTTGGAAATCTTCAAAGGCTTGAAGAACTTCTTGCTTTGTATTCATTACAAATGGCCCCATCCAAGCAACAGGTTCCTTGATTGGTTGGCCGCCAAGAATAAATAGTTCTAATTCAGGTGAGCGTGACTCTTGAACATTTGCCGCGCGCACAACAATCGTGTCACCTTCATCAAAGACAGTGAGTTGACCCATCTGCACAGGACGCGCTTCGTCACCAACAAAACCGTGTCCAGCTAATGTGTAAACAAGTGCGTTGTAATCACGGCGCCAAGGAAGTCGAAGTTCTGCTCCAGCAGTAACGGTTGCATGCACCAAAGTGATAGGTGTCTGTGTAGTACCTGGTCCTTGGTGACCATCTACCTCTCCAGCAATAATTCGAATGAGTGCGCCACCATCTGCTGAAGAAACTAGTGCGACATCTTTTGCTCGAACATCTTGGTATGCAGGAGGTGACCACTTTTTAGAAGCAGGAAGATTTACCCATAATTGAAAACCGTGAAACAAACCACCACTCATGACCAAATGCTCTGGGGGAGTTTCAATATGAAGTATTCCGGCGCCAGCAGTCATCCACTGAGTATCGCCATTTGTAATTGTTCCACCACCACCATTGTTATCTCGATGATCAAAAATTCCATCGATGATGTAAGTAACTGTTTCAAAACCGCGATGTGGATGCCACGGAGTTCCTTTTGGTTCACCTGGAGCGTATTCAACTTCACCCATTTGATCTAAGTGAACGAAGGGATCGAGTTGTGCAATATCTACACCTGCAAATGCGCGACGAACTGGAAAGCCTTCACCTTCGAAACCTTGAGGCGCAGTTGTAATACTTTTTACGCGGCGCGCGCGACTATCTGGTGCGCTACTTACGCGAGGCAAGATTGTTATATCGCTAACGGTTACTGCAGGCATTTCGGTTCTCCTTCGACTATGCCAAGAGTAATTGAACTTTCAACTACTTGCAATTCGAAAGGGCACAAAGCAAAAAATCGACTAGAAGCGACTGCCCTCTTATCTTTTCGGTCGCCGTAGTCGATTGTTTTGCTTTAGATCAATCTTATAAAGCCTTAAGTGCTCCAACAACCTTAGTCAGCGAAGCTTTCGCATCACCGAAGAGCAACATGGTCTTTGGATCATAGAGAAGTTCATTCTCGATACCAGCAAAACCAGGACGCATAGAACGCTTCAAGAAAATTACATTTGCAGCATTTGAAACTTCAAGGATTGGCATTCCATAAATTGGGCAACCAGGGGAGTTCTTTGCTGCTGGATTCACAACGTCATTTGCACCAATAACAATTGCAACATCAGTTTGTCCAAATGTTGGATTGACTTCATCCATTTCAAGCAATTGATCGTATGGAACATTTGCCTCAGCAAGAAGTACGTTCATATGTCCAGGCATACGTCCTGCAACTGGGTGAATTCCATATGCAACATCAATTCCTTTGGAGATCATCAAATCTGCGAGTTCGCGAACTGTGTGTTGGGCTTGCGCAACTGCAAGACCGAAACCAGGAACGATTACAACGCGGCGTGCATAGTTGAGCAAGATTGCAACATCATCTGGAGAACCTGAACGCACTGGGCGATCTTCTGCAGCTCCTGAAGTATCTTGTGGCTTTGCAGTAAATGCACCAAAGAGAGTTCCAAAGAGTGATCGTCCCATTGCCTCTGCCATCAAACGAGTCAAGATAGTTCCTGAAGCGCCGACAAGAGTTCCAGCAATAATCAAAAGAACTGAGTCAAGGACATATCCACTTGCAGCAACTGTTAGACCAGTAAATGCATTGAGGAGTGAGATAACGATCGGTACATCTGCTCCGCCCACTGGTAGTACGAAGAGCACACCAAAGAGAAGGGAGAGACCAGCAAGTATTAATAGTGGTGTTGTTCCAAGTGCAGCTACTACCCACACTGCTACGCCTAATACAGCAACGAGTGTTCCTGCTATGACAAAGCGCCCACCAGGAAATACAACTGGGCGTGTAGTCATAAGCTCTTGAAGCTTCATAAATGTGATGATGGATCCGCTAAATGAAACGCATCCAACAATGACAGTAAATACTGTAAAAATAACTTCAGCAGTTGTTGCTGTATCGCCTAAGTTTAGGTATTCAACGATTGCAACAAGTGCTGCTGCGCCACCACCAACACCATTGAATAATGCAACCAGCTGTGGCATTTGAGTCATCTGAACCTTGCGAGCCGCAGGAACGCCAATGAGCGTACCTACTGCTATTGCACCAAGGATCCATCCCAAGTTATTGAGTGGAAGCGATGAACCCTCATTTGCGTAGAAGAAAACAACAAGTGTTGCGATAGTTGCACCAATTGCACCGATTTTATTTCCGCGGCGTGCAGTCTTTGGATGTGACAAACCTTTGAGAGCAAGAATAAAACAGATGCCTGCAAAGAGGCCAATGAGGTCATAAACAGTGCGGCTCATTATTTCTTACCTTTGAACATCTCAAGCATTCGATCTGTTACGACAAAGCCACCAACCATGTTGATTGTTGCAAGCACGATTGCGGTAACGGCAAGTCCAAGTTCAAGATTTGTAGTGCTGTGGTCAGCAACGATAATTGCTCCGACCAAAATCACACCGTGAATTGCATTTGCTCCACTCATCAGTGGAGTATGCAGAGTTGAAGAAACTTTGGAAACAACTTCAAAACCGACGAATACCGCCAGCGTAAAGATGGAGATGATGGCAACTGCATTCATTACTTAGCTCCTCCTGAATTTCTGCGAGCACCAGCATGTGTTACTGCTGCACCATTGATAATTTCATCCTCAAAATTGAGGTCGAATGAGACAGGTGCACCATCTGCGCCAGCCTTAGTAAATAGAGTAAGTAGATTGACTACGTTGCGTGAATACAAGCTTGATGCGTGGAATGACAATTGACTTGGAACATCTTTCCCGCCCCAAATCTTTACTCCACCCGCCGTAGAAATAACTTCACCAGGCTTAGATCCTTCAACGTTGCCGCCTGATTCTGCAGCTAAGTCAACAATGATTGTTCCTGGAGCCATCGAATCAACCATGGCCTGTGTCATCAAACGAGGTGCAGCGCGACCAGGAACTGCTGCAGTAGTAATGACTAAATGTGATTTAGCAATGTACGGTGTCAAAAGTTCGCGCTGTTTCGCTGCGCGCTCTTCTGTCATCTCTCGTGCGTAACCACCGGCACCTTCAAGTGCTTCAAGTTCGAGTTCAATAAATGTTGCACCCATTGACTTCACTTCATCAGCCGATGATGGTCGCACGTCGTATGCAGATACAACTGCGCCAAGTCGACGAGCAGTTGCAATTGCTTGCAATCCTGCAACGCCGGCGCCTAGTACAAGTACTTGGGCCGGAGTAACTGTTCCAGCGGCTGTCATAAGTAATGGGAAGAAGCGCGGTGACATTTCTGCGCCAACGAGAACTGCGCGATAACCCGCACACAGTGCTTGTGAAGTCAGTGCATCCATTGACTGAGCGCGCGATATGCGTGGAACGAGTTCAAGGGAGAAAGCTGTAACTCCAGCATTTGCTGCTGCTTCAATTGAATCAACTGCTGTAACAGGAGAAAGAAAAGAGATCGTTATTGCGCCCTTTTTCAACTTCGACATCTGTGCTGGCGTGAGTGGCTGTACCGATAAAACCACATCAGCATCGCTGAGCACTTCACCTTTAGCAATTGATGCGCCTGCACTGACATATTCGGCATCAGTTGCTTGAGCATGAATGCCAGCACCTGATTCGATAAGTACATCGAGTCCAAGTCTGGTGAGTTTATTAATGATGTCTGGAACAAGCGCTACGCGCTTTTCTCCATCTCGAATTTCTACAGGGACGGCTACTCGCATGCCCATAAGGTATCGGTTACTTGCGAGTCAGGCTACTTCGAACCTGCTAGTTCTCCGCGTGATAAGTGATACAAAAGAGCCTGAATAGTTGTACGGCGATGGTATGCCTCACGCCAAATTACAGATCGTGGGCCATCAATGACAGATGCAGAAACTTCTTCTCCGCGATGCGCTGGTAAACAATGCAAGAATATTGAATCTTTTTCAGTGGCTGCCATCAAGGAATCAGTTACGGAGAATGGGGATAGTGCTGCTACTTTCTCTTTTCTATCTGATTCTGAATCTCCCATTGACATCCACACATCTGTGTAGAGAACACTTGCACCGCGCGCTGCCTCTTCTGCATCATGGATTACTTCCACTGTGCCACCACTCTTTTTTGCGATGCTCTTTGCAAGTTCAACGTATTCTTTATTAGGTGCCCATTTTCCTTGTGGAGTTGCAGCAACTACATGGGCTCCCATGATTGCACCCATGACTATCCATGCATGAGCCATATTATTTCCATCACCAAGATAAACAAACTTACGACCTGAAATTTCTTTACCAAAAGTTTCGCGAATTGTTAGCCAATCTGCAAGCAATTGTGTTGGGTGATCATCATCAGTGAGTGCATTAATCACTGGAATGGTTGCATGCATACCAAGTTCATCAACTTCGCTTTGTGCAAAAGTTCTAATGATGAGTGCATCGCAATAGCCACTAATAATTTTTGCAGTATCTGCAATAGTTTCTCCACGGCCTAGTTGTAATTCATCGCCACGAATAAATATTGGTGTTCCACCCAAGTGCGCAACGGCAGTTTCAGAGGAGAGACGCGTACGAGTTGAAGGCTTGGTCATATAGATAGCCACAGTTTTATGGGCAAGAGCGGTGGAGGCAGAGAGTGGTTTTGCTGCGAAGTCACTTGCAGTTGCGAGCAGGAGTTCAATATCCTCGCGGGATAGATCTGCTGTGTGCAATAAGTCCTTCATTTAGCAATTCTACCTGCAGAAAGCACATGCTCAAAGCAAGATTTGGCGGGTATCCTTGCTCCCATTATGGGAATCTTTAGGAAACTTGGAACTCAAGGCGATACTGATACAGATTTATTGACTCGCCCAGAGCTTGTTGAAGACGATGGCAATCATGATCGATTTTCACATTATGTGAAGAAAGAAAAAATTGTTGAATCTGCAGTTACTGGCAAAGCGGTAAAAGCATTGTGTGGAAAGAAATGGATTCCATCACGCGATCCTGAAAAATATCCAATCTGCCCTACCTGTAAAGAAATTCACGCAAGATTGCGTCCAGCCCCAGAAGACAAATAGCACACAGTAAATATCACATAGCGCGCCAACGATTGTGTGGCGTGGTCTAAGGATTTTCTAAGGCCCACCCGATACCCTAAAAATCCTAATGAATATGAAGATAAGAAATGTATCCCGGCTGACAACGGTTCTTGTCACGACCATATTTCTATCAATATTCACGCCACATTCAAATGGTGCGGATTCTTCTATTCCACAGCCGCGACAAATACTCTCAGGTTGGATTCCATATTATTCAGTGAAAACCGTCCTGCCATTTGTGAAAAAGATTCCAGTTGCAGGACGAAGCGAAAGTGCGACTGCTGCAATTTGCGATGCAAGCCAGTACGGCGTGGCTGAGAATGAGAGCCTTACGGCGTCTTATCTTTTTACTAATAGTGACCTAATAAAAGAGGTTAATCCTTTTTGGTTTGCCCTCAAAAGCGCCACATCTATTCGAAATGAATATGTATCTGGTAATCCTTCGTGGCCAATGGCAACAACGGTGTGCTTGATGAAGCGCGCAGGAGTAGCCGTAGTTCCGACAATTACAGATGGAACTGCAAAGTTGGTGCTCTCTGGATTATTAGCAAACCCCAGCACTAGGGCTCAAGTTGTAGAAAGTATTGCAACATTAGTGAACACAAATAATTTTGATGGCATAGATTTAGATTTTGAAGGCTTTGCCTTCGTTGACGGAAATAAAACTTGGGCGAAGACTGCACCATTCTGGGTTGCATTCGTAAAAGAGCTAAGTACGAAATTGCGTTCCAACGGCAAAGTTTTATCTGTGACTACCCCTGTACTTTTCGATCCCACTCAAAAAAGTAAGGGTTACACGGTGTATGCATGGGCTGCTATTGCAAACGATATTGATCGCTTGCGAATTATGACCTATGACTATTCCATTGCTAGACCTGGACCGATTGGCCCGCTCGAGTGGACGGAGCGTTCGGTAAAATATGCAGTGAGCATCATGGCTTCATCTAAAGTTTTTGTGGGACTCCCTGGATATGGACGTGATTGGATTACGAAGATAGTTGGATCTTGCCCGACATCTGCTCCTGTCGGAACAAAAACAGGAGCAAAGGCTGCGACTTTCAAAATGAATTACGCAAGCTCTAAAGCCCTCATTGATAAGGCAACTCCAATTTTTGATACAAAGACTGCTGAAGCAACATATTCATACACTCAGATATATAACGGAGAAAATACAAAGGGCCTCTCTACTTCGTGCACCGTTTCACGAACTGCGTGGTTTCAAAATAGCCAGTCGTATGCAATTCGCGCTGCACTTGTTGAAAAATACAAACTTGGAGGGGTCGCACTTTGGACGTTAGGTATGGAGGATGTATCTGCAACGCAAGCAATACGAAGTGCTGCCATGTCTTTTGCACCGGAAAAAATAGCAAGCAAAATTTCGGTAGATAAGAATGAAATTTTATATGGTCAACAATTTATCCTCTCTGGTGCGATCAATGGTGAAAACAAGGTTGGGAAGAGTGGCGTACCTGTCATCATTGAGCATAGAAAATCAGATCAGCAACCGTGGAGAAAGCTAACCGACGTAGTTACTTCTGTGGATGGAACCTTTTCATTGCCGCTGACTTTTGCATCGCTCACATATTTACAGGCGCGAACCGAGGGCACATGGGAAATAAGTGCATCGATAAGTAACCAGAGTTTCGTGCAAGTGCGCCCGCGTCTTTCTCATACTGCTCCAGCAGTAATTGTTATGGGCAAAGATAATTTGATATTTGGAACAGTATTTCCTAGAAAAACAGGTGTCACGGTTCAACTTCAAAAGTGGAGTCAAGAAAAGTGGCAAAATGTCTCCGTGGTTCTCTCTACCGACTCTCAAGGCAATTTTGAACTTTCCCTTGCAGAGAGTAAACGAGGTGTCTTTTCCTACCGCATCCTCTATTTCCTTGAAGGAGAGACAATTGAGAATAAATCTAATGAATTTTCAATTGTTGTGAGATAACAATGGTAAAAACAAAAACGAAGATTGAAGAAGAGATTCAAGCCATCTTTAACTCTGATAAGCCGTGGGTCACCATAGTTTGGGATGATCCCGTGAATCTGATGACATATGTAACTTACGTATTTATGGAACTCTTTGGTTATTCCAAAGAACGTGCTACTGAATTGATGCTCAAAGTTCACAATGATGGCAAAGCAGTAGTTTCAACTGGTAGTCGTGAAGAAATGGAACATGATGTTGCCAGGCTTCATGAATTTGGTTTATGGGCAACTCTGCAACGTGGAGACCAGGCACTATGAATGAAGAATCTGGATTTACGCGCCATGGGAATAACGCATTTGTTGCACAGTTCTCTGAATCAGAGCGAGAAGTTCTTATAAATCTAGCAGGACAGATTATTGAGTTACTCAGTGAACGCAGCGATCATGCTGATGAAGACCCACTCGCTGCCATGGTTGGAATTACAACTCATGATTCACCGCCAGATGACGAAGTCTTACTTCGACTTCTACCCAATGCATATGCCGACGGAGTAGATGCTGCTGAATTTCGCCGTTATACAGAATCTGTCCTGCGAAATAAAAAGAAAGCACATGCGATGTCTATGAGAGTTTTACTCAAGAGTGCGCAAGATGGTGCCATCGAACTCGACCACGACAATGCAAATGCATGGCTCGGTGCAATAAATGACATTCGATTAGCGCTAGGAGTTCGACTTAATGTACAAGAGCGCTCTCATGATGAACTCGAACTTCTTGCACCTGATGATCCACTGCGGGGTGTCTATGCTGTTTACAGTTGGCTGGGTTGGTTGCAGGAAAGTTTGTTGCAAGCGCTCATGGATGATTCACCAAATGAAGTCAATTGATTCGGTAGTCTTATCTTCCTTATGACACTCAAAATTTCACAGGCACACATCGATGCCATACTTGAGCAATCGCGTGTGGAATATCCAGATGAGGCGTGCGGCGTCATTCTTGGCCCACTTGGTAAAGATCATGCACTTCGTTTGAAACCGATGATTAATGCAGCGCATTCCCCAACTTTTTATGAATTCGATCCAAAAGATTTACTCTCTCTTTATCGAGAGGTTGATGATAATGATGAAGAGATAGTCGTCATTTATCACTCTCATACCGA
>CAMCCH010000053.1 GCA_945873335.1 Bifidobacterium breve
TCAAATAAAAATCGCATTGACAGATACTTTTTTATTGCGATATGGGGATTTTTTCAAAGAAATTTATTGCGAAATCTCTCAATGTCACATTGAGATTTGCATAAAGGAGATACGGTTTTCACATGGAAGATTTCTCAGACGATGGCATCCTGCCCGGGATTACAGAGGGTGAGATTGTTGTAGTTCGCTCAGCTCGGCGAAAGAAGAACATCTCTGCCTATCGCCAAGGCGGTCGCATAGTCATATCTATCCCAGCGCGGATGTCGAAAGCTGATGAGCGCGAGATGGTCCCTCAGATGATTGCCAAGATCCGGGCCATGGAGGATGCAAAGATCCCAAGTGAGGAGCGCATGGTCGCTCGCGTCGGCGAACTCCTGAGAGAGCTCGCCCCCGAGATTACCGAGCGCCCAGCATCGGTTGCATGGCGCTCAATGCGCGAGCGCTGGGGATCGTGCACAAGCCTTGATCGCACCATCCGAATCTCGGATCGCCTCAAAGGCGCCCCTGACTATGTTCTCGACTCCGTCCTCTTCCATGAGGCTATCCACCTGCGCCATTTCGACCACGGGGAGGAGTTCTATGCCGTCCTCTCACGTTTCCCCCAGAGCGAGCGCGCTACCGCCTATCTGGATGGCTATGAGGATGCTGAACGAGCGCTCGCAGCCCCAGAAATCCTAAAAAAAGTCCTCCATTCACAGCCCTAGTTCTCTCATTTTGAGCGTGGGCAGGGGTATCGTCATACATGCACGCCTGCCCCATACGGGGAGCAATTGAGAGAGGCGCTCACATACGTGAGTGAAACTCAAAAGTTGTAAGCGTCGATTGGAGGAAAATTATGGCTGAGACATACAAAGGTGACGCTTACTGCGTTAAGTGCAAAGAGAAGCGTGATTTCGAGGGAACTGTAAAGGTCTCTGAATCTGGTCGTCGCATGGCACAGGGAATCTGTCCTGTATGTGGCACCAAGGTCAATCGCATCCTTGGCAAAGCACAGTAATTTTTAGATATCCACTTATCTAACGTCTATAAGTAGGCAAGCCCTCGTGCGCGAATGCGCTCGGGGGTTTGTTCTTTTAGGTACGCATACTCACAGTGCGCAGAGAGTTCCTTAGGCACAACATTGAGGTGAGTTTCACACACCTTTGACTCTGAAAAATCTATCGATGCCTGTGTTGAAGAAGAGTTCGAGCATGACACAGAACCCAGGAAGTCTTCATAAAAGTGATTCATATTCACCACGGCTAAAAGCAGGAGTTCGATATTGCGCAACATTTCCTGACGGTGGGGAAAGAGTTGTCATAGGTAATTTCGATCACAGCATTGAGTTACATCACGGTGGCGCTCGCACGATTATTGAGATGCTCACTGGCAACAAGAGCATTGATGAAATCAAAGCGCAGGCAGGGATATGTGATGTCGAGTTCGATTCAATTCTTACGACCTTGCATACTCATAATTTTTTAGATGTGCGTCAGAGCAAGATTGTTCTCACTAATAGATTTCATTCAAATGTTCCCGCAATTGCAGCTAAGGCCAAGAGAAGAAAAGTTGAAGAACGAGATCCCGCTTTGCAACTATTGCAAAATCGTCTCGCCCCAGAATTATCAGAAATAACTTGGCGTGATGGCATAGATGATGGTGGCGTTGAAGTCATATCAGCGCGACAAGATTTTGAGATCGAGATATTTGGAAATAGTCGAATAGCTGTACTGCTGTATGGAATTCTTTTAGGTAGTGGAGTTACTAACACTTCGATGGGCACCCAGGGGATTCGAGATAATCACCCTATTAGCCATCGAGATATCGGAAGTACATATCTTCGTACCAGTGATATCGGTTCAAGTTTTAGCGCCAAACTCTCTGAATTAGCAAAAGATTTTGCACTCTTTCCAATTTCCTCTGATAGCAAGAAGCGTGAAAAGAAAGAGAAGAGTCTGCGAATTTATGTAGGAGATCCAACGAAAGAGGATTTATCTACAGGTTTGATTTCGCAATGGATGCGCAACCGTTTGGATTTCTTTCTTGTATCAACTCCACAAGGTGGTGGAATTTCATGGGGACCACTTGTAAAGCCAGGGAAAACTCCATGTTTGCGGTGTATTCAAATTTCACGAATTGAACAAGGTGACATTTCTCAGTATTTGGAAAGTAGTGCAGATGAGATGGAAAGCTCTATTGCAACTTCACATGAAATCTCAGGACGTGTTGCACAGGAACTCTTGAATTATGTCGATGGTAGTGATCAATCCTTAGTTGGTACAAGAACTCGTTTTCATTCTGGTGGCACCTGTAATAGAGAACACATTTCATATGCCCTTCATCCACGCTGTGGTTGCGCATGGGTGTGAATTTTGACGTGGCGGGCGACTGCAATTTCCTTCACAATTACGCTTATGTCACCCGAGGCCAACAAACAAGGTAGCGAGATTCCACAATCTACTGTGGCTCGCACTGCGCGAATGGTTTCGATACCAATGGGCTTAGCCGGTCGCGGTGCACTTGGAATCGGACGGCAATTAGTTGGCCAGTCAAGCAATGTTGTCTTTGCTGAGATACAAGAAAAAACTGCAGAACAACTTTTCAAAGTACTTGGCGAACTCAAAGGTGGAGCAATGAAGTTTGGCCAAGCTCTTTCTGTTTTTGAGGCTGCTCTTCCAGAAGAAATTGCAAAGCCATACCGAGAAACACTGACAAAGCTTCAAGAATCTGCCCCACCACTACCAACTCGCGTCGTGCATAAAGTACTTGCAAAAGAACTTGGTGAAGATTGGCGAGATAATTTCTCTAGTTTTGAAGATGTGGCAACTGCATCTGCATCCATTGGCCAAGTTCATAAGGCACAGTGGAAAGATGGCCGAGCAGTGGCGGTAAAGATTCAATATCCGGGAGCTGCCGAAGCGCTAATTTCAGATCTGAATCAAATCCAACGTTTTGCAAAGATTTTCCAATTAGTAATGCCAGGCCTTGAGATGAAACCGTTACTCGAAGAATTGCGTTCTCGAATTATCGAAGAAGTTGATTACCGCTATGAAGCACAGGCACAAGAAACTTATGCTCGCGTTTACGATGGTGATGCCGACATTGCAATTCCTAAAGTTGTAATGGCATCGGATCGAGTTCTAGTCTCTGAATGGCTAGAGGGAACACCGCTTTCACAAATTATTGCTAATGGAACACAAGAGCAGCGAAATAACGCGGGTATGAAGTTAGCCCGTTTTCATTTCACTTCACCTGATCGCGCAGGTTTACTCCACGCAGATCCACATCCTGGAAACTTTCGCTTATTAGCCGATGGTCGATTGGGTGTTCTAGATTTCGGTGCATGCAATCGATTGCCTAACGGTTTTCCAGGTCCGATGAAGAGACTTCTCAAGCATGCACTCGATGATGACTCTGCAGCCCTGTATGAAGGATTCAAAAAGGATGGCTTTATTTTGGCTGACGTTGATGTGGATCCCGAGTTAGTTCTTGATTTTCTTGTCCCACTTGTTGAACCGCTTCGAACAAAAACTTTCAAATATTCACGTGAATGGTTACGCGATCAGAGCGCACGTGTTGGAGACCCGCGTAATCCCACTGCAAAAATTGGTTTCCAACTCAACTTGCCAGCTGAATATGTTTTGATTCATCGAGTCACTCTTGGCACTACAGGAATCTTCTGTCAGCTCGAAGCAGAGGGAAATTTCCGCGATGAAGCACTCTCGTGGTTCCCAGAGATTGCACCAGCATTTCTTTAGTTTCCACAGATAGCTTTTATTCACACGCTCCGCTCTTCCACCCAGTCATGATGCAGAAAGATTAGATAGTTCCCTCCACCTATACATCAGGAGGAGTAAGTGAATATAGTCAACGAAATTTTAGTTGCTGGCAAGAGAGTCCGAAATCGTGTAACACGCTACGAGGTAGAACTTCTTCAACAATCACACGCACTCATTATTCCAAAAGTAATTCGGATGAAGAAAATAGTTAGTAGTGAGCGCGGAGATGTTCCAGGATGGGTACTCGTTGTTTTGATGACTACTGGATTAGTAACTGCTATTTGGACAATTGCAGCGCCGCGTCTTACCGCAATCTTGCGTAATTCTCTCGATGCAATGAATGGGATTCGGTGAAATCGCTTTTCAAACGTTCTCGTAGTTTCGCTCGATATTGTGCAGATGAAGGTGGAAGCGTAGAGAGTGCGATGGTAATTATTCCCCTACTTATCCTCTTTCTTCTTAGCGCCCAACTCATCGTTGCAACAAATATGCGTACTCTCGATATGGCTATGACCCAGAGCCAAGCCTCGCAGCATGCTATTTCAGGAGTGCTTTATACAAATGATGAGGTAATTGAACTGAAATCCCCAGATGCTTTCGAAAAGATAAGAATTTTAGTAACACATAAAAGTCGAGCGATTCCTCAACTTCTTCCAAATTTGATAGCGATGATAAATAGGAATCCTCGAATAGATGTATCAGGGATCGCAGTTATGGAGAATCTCTCGTGAGATTTTTACTTCGCCTTATTCGAGAAGAGCGAGGAAGTGCTTCTATTGAATTTGTCATGCTTGCAATCCCTCTCTTTTTGCCAATATTTATCTATCTCAATCAATTTGCATCTGTGAGTTGGGGCGAGGAGAGCGCCCAAGTCTTAGCGCGCGAAAGTCTTCGAGGATACGTCCAAACAAAAAGCGATGAGAGCGGACGCATCATTGCAGGGCAAGTGATAGCCATAATTGGAGCAAAGATGGGTTTATCATCTAATGAGATTAATTCGATCACAATGAATATTGAATGCAGCAAAAGGCCATGTATTAGCGCTAACTCAGTTATCAGAAATGAGATTCGCATCCGCCTTGATAGTGGACGATTTGTAAGTGCAATAGCGCAGGAGCATTTATCTCCATGGCTCTGAGAGTGCGAGCTAGAGAATTCTTTCAAAAATGTAGTGATGAAGAGGGCTCAATCTCCTTGCTCATTATTGGGCTCTTCATAGTGACGCTATTTTCAATAATGGTGATGACAGATATTGGAAGTATTGCCATCGCCCAACGCTCATTAGTACAAGCAAGCGAATCTGCAAGCCAGCGAGGAACACACGAATTAGATCTAGAAAATTATTACAAAGGCAAAGGAACAATCTTTACGCCGTTGATTCGTGGTAGATATTCAGCGCCGAATGTGAGAAGAATTCCAATCAATTGTTCGAGCGGGTATTCCGAAGTTATCAAAGAGTTACGTGATTGGAGTGCAAGTTCAAGTATTCAAAAAAGAATTGAATTAGGAGAGATAACTTTAGAGTCATTTGAATGCGATGGTTATGCAATTTCAATCAATACGCGAGTAATCGCAAAACTCCCTTTTGCAATTCCATTGACTACATTGAATCAGATTGAATTACATGCTGGCGTAGCTACAGAAAATCAACGAAGCGAAGGTTTCTATCTCTTCGGCCATCGACTTTATTAGTCTCTACTAACTCGGGTAGGCTTCACCTATGGCCACCAGAGAGTTCGATCTAGAGATTGCTGCGATCGACGCAACCCTCGTATCGATTGAGAAAGTTCTGGACCTTCCGAAATTACATAAACAGTCAATTGAATTAGAAGAACAAGCTGGCGTACCAAACCTTTGGGATGACCCTGAGAGCGCACAAAAGATTACGAGCCGCTTATCCCGAGTTCAATCTGAGATTACAAAATTAGAGTCATTGCGCAGGCGCGTTGAAGAGCTTCCAATTCTCTTTGAATTAGCGGCAAGTGAGCCTGATGGATCGGGTATGAACGATGCCTTTGCAGAATTAGATTCTGTAATAAAGGTAATTGGAGAATTAGAAGTTCAGACTCTGCTCAACGGTGAATATGACGATAGAGATGCACTAATAACTATTCGCTCTGAAGCAGGTGGAGTCGAAGCCGCAGACTGGGCCGAAATGATTATGCGCATGTATCTTCGCTATTGCGAGCGACATAATTTCAATGTCGATGTACTAGAAACTTCATACGCTGAAGAAGCCGGAATCAAATCAACAACATTCAAAGTCAGCGCTCCTTATGCTTACGGAACTTTGTCGGTTGAGCAGGGAACGCACCGTTTAGTTCGAATATCTCCCTTTGATAGCCAGAGCCGTCGCCACACTTCATTTTGCGGCGTAGAAGTCGTGCCTGTTGTTGCCCAAAGTGATCACATTGATATTGATGAAAAAGAGATTCGCGTGGATGTTTATCGCTCATCGGGTCCTGGTGGTCAAGGCGTAAATACAACTGACTCTGCCGTTCGTATTACACATATGGCGACAGGAATTGTTGTCTCATGCCAGAACGAGCGCTCTCAAATTCAAAATAAGGCAACTGCGATGGCAGTACTGCAATCAAAGTTATTAGAGCGACGTCGCCAAGAAGAGCAAGCAAAGATCAAGGCACTCAAAGGTGATAACTCTGGTTCATGGGGAAATCAAATGCGGTCATACGTTTTAGCGCCATATCAAATGGTGAAAGATTTGCGCACCGATTATGAAACTGGAAATACAAGTGCAGTTCTCGATGGTGAAATTGATGAATTTATTGAAGCGGGAATTCGCTGGCGCCGAAGTAGTTAGTCAGAGATTTTCCCCGCGTGGAATCGATAAATATCACATTATTACCACGCTCAAATGCGCGTTAGAGAGGCGCTTTTTTCTCTAATCTCAATAAACTAAGGGCAGTCAGGTCAAGGTATATCGTCGCAATCCATGCGGTGCTGCCTCAGCCCAAGTGTCGATCATGCTGAGTTTGTATAGAGGAGTAGATGTGATTCGTTTAGAAAATGTTACGAAGGTCTACTCTGGTCAAGAACGTCCAGCACTAGATAATGTGAATCTTGAAATCACAAAAGGGGAGTTTGTATTCCTCGTTGGTTTATCAGGTTCTGGAAAATCAACTTTTTTGCGTTTGATTCTCAGAGAAGATCGCCCAACGGCTGGGACTATTCACGTTGCAGGAAAAGATTTAGGAACGCTTGCCAACCACAAAGTTCCAGAGCTGCGCCGCCAAGTTGGAACCGTCTTTCAGGATTTTCGTTTATTACCTAATAAAACAATTACAGAAAATGTTGCATTCACTTTGCACGTTCTGGGCTATTCGCAGAAAGAGATTAATCGCGAAGTTCCTGAAGTACTCGAACTTGTTGGCCTGGAAGATAAAGGCGATCGCCTTCCGAATGAAATTTCGGGTGGAGAGCAGCAGCGAGTGGCAATTGCGCGTGCTTATGTGAGCCGTCCGCTAATTCTCATTGCCGATGAACCAACTGGAAACTTAGACCCATCAACGAGTGTTGGAATTATGAAGTTACTCGATCGCATCAATCGTGAAGGAACTACGGTCTTGATGGCAACGCACGACTCAGGAATTGTTGATCAGATGCGCAAGCGCGTTATCGAACTTGATGCCGGACATGTAATCCGAGATCAAGTTCGCGGTGTTTACGGGTACACAGGCTAAGGGGAGAGAAGATGCGCGCACGATTTTTACTCAGTGAAGTTCGTATAGGACTTCGCCGAAACCTCACAATGACCTTTGCAGTTGTTGTAACAACTGCGATCTCACTCTCACTCCTCGGCATCGGACTTCTTTCTAATGCACAAGTAAGTGCTATGAAAGATTATTGGTATGACAAGATCGAAGTCTCAATTTTCCTATGTGGTCCGCTCTCTGAGTCCCCATCATGTTCAGGCGGAGTAATTACTGCAGGACAGCGCTTACAAATTCAGCAAGATCTTCAAGCGTTACCAGTTATTGAAAGTGTCTTCTATGAATCACAATCACAAGCATTTGTGCGTTTTCAAGAACGATTCAAGGATTCTGCTATTGCGCAGAATGTAACTGCAGATCAATTACCAGAATCATTTAGAGTAAAGCTCAAGGATCCGACTCAGTATCCAGTCATTGTTAGTGCCTTCTCTGGCCGCCCAGGTGTTGATGTTGTTCAGGATCAAAGATCAATCTTGGAAAAATTCTTTAGACTCCTTGCAGTTCTTCGAAATGGCGCTCTACTTGTCGGGCTTGCATCGGTACTTACCGCTGCACTACTTATAAGCAACACATTGCGAATCGCAGCATTCAATAGACGACGCGAAACTGGCGTAATGAAACTTGTCGGTGCATCTTCGTGGTCTATTCAGTTACCATTCCTACTTGAAGGTGTTATATCTGCAATTATTGGTTGGGTACTTGCAACTGGATTATTAGCTGGGCTCAAGAGCGTTGTTGACACTAAAGTCGCTCCACTTCTCTCATTTACTAAGTTCTTTGGTTGGGGAGAAGTCTGGGTTTCTTCGGCTTATCTATTAGCAACCGGACTTGTTGTCTCAACTCTTGCATCTGTGATTACTCTTCGCCGTTACCTCAAGGTTTAGTCATGAAGGCGGGTGAGCGACGATGGTGAAAGAGGTTGGTCGCAAACTCATCGCGCAAAATAAGAAAGCACGCCACGATTATTCGATTGAAGATGTATTTGAATGCGGGCTTGTTCTAACGGGTACAGAGGTGAAATCACTTCGCCTTGGGCGAGCATCCCTCATTGATGGATTTGCAATGGTCCAAGATGGTGAACTTTGGCTCAGTGGTGTTCATATTCCTGAATACACATTGGGAACATGGACAAATCACACGCCTCGCCGTGATCGCAAACTCTTAGTGCATAAACAAGAGCTACATAAATTGATTGGCAAACTCAAAGAGGGTGGAACGACGCTGATTCCTCTATCTCTCTATTTCAAAGATGGAAAAGCAAAAATTGAATTAGCACTTGCTCGTGGAAAGAAAGCTCACGATAAACGTGCTGCACTGATGGAGCGAGAAGCAGGCCGTGAAGCAGAGCGCGAAATCTCACGACGGCAATCTGGAAAGAGTTCAAAGCGCTCTAAGTACGACGACTAACTCATCGCTATTTGCTTCCACTTTTTGCGCTCTAATTACCTCTTTATGGAGTTCTGACTTACAATTAGAAAACAATTACATAGGGGATAGAAGTAATGCTTCTAGTTCCCAAGATTTTTCGATATTGAGCGTGCGAGGTAAATCTTTGCGAGTGAGATAACGAAGCTTGGGGGTGAACGGTCTCGACTTTGGATGTTGAGACAAGGGAAGCGGGCCGAGGAAGCCAGGATGATCTCGTTAACCAATAACCTGTGCAAAAAATCAAGCGCCAGTACAACTGCCGC
>CAMCCH010000054.1 GCA_945873335.1 Bifidobacterium breve
TCTTCAATATGCAGCGTCGCCTTAGCTCTGGCTTTATCTTCGGTGAGCCAAGTAAAAGCTTCTTCTCCATCATCGAATTCATCAGCAATTTCTCCAACGATTTCTTCCAAAATATCTTCAATTGTGATGATGCCTGCCGTGCCACCGTATTCATCGACAACAATTGCAAGGTGGATTTGATCTCGCTGCATTTCGCGCAATAAATCATCTGCCATCTTATTTTCAGGAACAAAGGTTGCAGGGCGCATATGCTGCTCGATTTTCTCGCTCTGTTCTGCCTCATGATGATCTAAAGCGCGCCGTGCTAAATCTTTTACATATGCAATGCCGATTATCTTGTCGATATTTTCACCGACTACAGGGATTCGTGAATATCCAGATCGCAGGGCAAGAGATAGACCTTGACGCAGGGACTTATCCTTTTCAATCCAGACCATATCTGTACGTGGCACCATCAGTTCGCGCACCAATGTGTCACCTAGTTCAAAAACAGAGTGAATCATTTCGTGTTCATCAGATTCTACGAGACCGCGTTCATGGGCTTGATCTACTAAATCTCGGAGTTCAGCTTCAGAGGTAAATGGCCCAGATCTAAATCCTTTACCTGGTGTGATTGCATTTCCAATTGCAATGAGCAATTGAGTGACAGGACCAAGGATTACAGCAAGAAATGATGCAACGATAATTCCACTTCTTGCCCATTTGTGTGGTTGTTGACGCCCAAGTGTGCGCGGTCCAACACCGACAAAAACATAGGAAACAAAAACCATAATAAATACAGTAAGAGCCATTGCTTGAGCGGATGGGAAATTACGCAGCAATATAACTGCCAAGAGAACGGTTGCGGTTAGCTCACAGAGTTTGCGAACTAAGAGAATTACATTGAGGTATTTTGCAGGATGTAAGGAATACTTCTTGAGAAGTTTTCCTCCACGCTTTGTTTCAAGTTCATCGATAACTATGCGTGAGATAGAGGTAAGCGCTGATTCGCTAGCCGCTAGAAATCCGGCAAATGCCATGAGGGCGATGATGCTAACAATTGCGATTGGACTCATGATCTCTTCCATGTAGCGACGATTGATTCTTGAAGTTCAAACATAATTACTTCATCTGCTAGTTCTACATGGTCATAACCTAAAATATGCAATAAACCATGTGTAGCGAGAATGAATATCTCGTGCTCAACACTGTGCCCGGCATTCTTGGCTTGATCTGCAGCAACACGAGGACTGATGACGATATCTCCAAGAGTTACAGCTTGTTCTTTTGACTCAGGCATATCCATAGGGAATGAAAGAACATCGGTTGTTCCACCCTCATTCATCCATTTGATATGGAGCTCTGTCATCTCTTCATCATCGACAAAGAGCATATTGAGCTCGCAATCAGAATGAAGTTCTAACTCTTTGAAGGCAAATGTCATCAGTGATTGCATCTCGTTGGCTGGTACCAACAGACCTGACGTATTAGTTATTTCTAGAGTCATAATTAGTTGCGTATTGGGCGAACCGCTTGGCGAGCATCATCAAAGACTGCGTATGCCTTCACGATATCTCCGATAAGCCTGTGTCTGACAACATCTTCAGCAGTGAGTTCAAGAAATGCAATGTCATCTATCTCTTTGAGAATATCTCTAATAACTCGTAGCCCAGAGTGCTGACCATTAGGTAAATCGATCTGGGTTACATCGCCCGTTACAACCATTTTTGAGCCGAATCCAAGTCGAGTGAGGAACATCTTCATCTGCTCGGGGGTTGTGTTTTGAGCCTCATCCAAAATAATAAATGCATCGTTGAGCGTACGCCCACGCATATATGCCAATGGAGCAACCTCTATAACGCCTGATTGAATCAAGCGAGGTATGGATTCAATATCAATCATGTCGTTGAGGGCGTCAAAGAGTGGTCGCAAATAAGGATCAATTTTTTCTGTCAGAGTACCTGGAAGAAATCCTAATTTCTCTCCTGCTTCAACTGCCGGTCTTGTCAAAATAATCTTATTTACTTTCTTCTGCTGCAGCGCAGATACAGCCATCGCCATCGCTAAGTAAGTTTTACCTGTACCAGCAGGGCCAATTCCGAAAGTAATGGTGTTCTCTTCAATTGCATCGACATATTTCTTCTGATTCGCAGTCTTTGGGCGAATAGTGCGACCACGATTGCTGACGATATTGAGTGAGAGGACTTCAGCAGGATGCTCTTGAGGAATCTGTGCCAACATTCCAATTGAACGAGTCACTGCATCAGCATTCAAAATATTTCCTGAACGGATAACAACCATCATCTCATTGAATAAATTTTCGATTGTTTGGCAATCAACATGAGCGCCGCGAAGAGTGATTTCATTTCCACGAACAGTGATGTTGACTAGTGGGAAGGCGGCTTCAATGACTCGTAAATTTTCGTCATGAGGACCGATCAAGGCAACCATAGGAATGGCATTAGGTACGGTGATCAGTGTGCGCTCCATTGGATGTAAATCTATCTTTAACCGGGTGGCCAAGCCAGTGGACGGCCACCTAGAAGATGCATGTGAGCGTGAAAAACACTCTGACCAGCCTCAGCGCCCGTATTGAAAAGGGTGCGATAGCCACCAAGTCCGCGTTCGCTAGATAACTGCTCTGCCACTTTGAATAGTTCGGCAGTAATTGTTGATGACGCCTTTGCAAGTTCAGCACCATTTTCAACGTGGAGCGTCGGAATTATCAAAATATGGGTTGGTGCCTGCGGGGCGATGTCATTGAAGGCAAGAACATTCTCATTTCTAAAAACAATATCGGCAGGAATTTCTCCCTCAATGATTTTGCAAAACAAACATGTGGGATCTAAGGACACGTCTCTACCATACCTGTAACTTTGCGCAGAGAGCCGAGACTGCGGCAATTCCTGCATGCGCCGAACGCAGAACTGGTCTACCCATTCGTGAAAGCATCGCACCTGCATCACTAAAGCGCGCTAGTTCTTCATCAGTAATTCCACCTTCTGGGCCAATGATGATGACAACATCTGAAATACCTAATGGAAGTTTGAGCTCACTCAAGGCACTTGGTGCACTTTCATGGAAAACAACCGTGCAACTAGATTGCTTGATGAGGGCACATATTTGATCAGTGCTGGCTGCATCTACGACGCGTGGGATTCGCAATCGGCGAGATTGCTTACTCGCCTCCCTAGCTGTAATTGCAAACTTATCTGTTCCTTTACCGATGCTGCGACTAGAAGTCCAAGGAATAATTGTGTCAACGCCTGCTTCAGTAAGTAATTCAATTGCCTCTTTCGCGCGATCTCCTTTAGGAATCGCTTGAACAACAGTAATGGAAGTTCGTAGAGGTTCTTGGAAACCAGAAGAGAGCACTTGAACTTCTAGCGACTTCTTTTTCACGGCAAAGACTTTTACTTCAGACCAAGCACCTTCGCCATCGCTGAGCATGAAAATTTCCCCTGCTGTCATTCGTAAAACACGCACAGCATGATGGGCATCCTCACCATCGAATTCATAGATTGCGCCAGTACTAGTTGGCAGATCCTCAACAAAAAATAGCGTAAGCATGGCTAGCGATTGAACGCATCTCTGAATTTACTAAAGCGGCTTCCGTCATGGTTTTTTATATGACCATCTCCCACTTTTTCACCGCGCAGATCAGCAAATTTCTTGAGTAGCTCTTCTTCATCACGGCTCAACTTTGTTGGAGTCTGAACTTCGATGTGCACAATGAGGTCTCCGCGATGGCTGCTGCGAAGCCTTGTCATTCCTTTGCCCTTGATGCCAACTGTTGTACCGGTCTGTGTTCCTGGTTTTACTTGAACGTCAATTGATCCATCGAGTGTTTCGACGCTAACGGTTGTGCCTAAAGCTGCAGCACTCATAGAAATTCCAAGAGTCATGTGAAGAGTTTCGCCATCTCGAACAAAAAACTCATGATCTGATTCAACAATTTCAACATAGAGATCACCGGCTGGTCCACCACCTGCACCAACTTCACCACGGCCAGATAGTTGAATACGATTTCCTGTTTCAACTCCAGGTGGAATCTTTATAGAAATTGTTTGACGTGCACGTACGCGTCCATCTCCTGCGCATTCACGGCAAGGATGTGTAATAACACTTCCATAGCCTTGGCAGGCGCTACATGGTCGAGATGTCATTACTTGTCCAAGAACAGAGCGCATTACATGTTGAGTTTCACCGCGACCCTTACATACCTGACATATGTTTGGAGTTTCACCATCAGCGCAACCTGTTGCTTGACACTTTTCGCAAGCGATTGCACTCTCAACAGATATTTCGCGCTCGATACCAAAGCACGCTTCAAATAAATCCACTTCGATACGAATGAGTGCATCTTGACCCTGACGCGTACGGGGACGAGGACCTCGCGATCCACCACCACCAAAGAATGCATCCATGATGTCGCCAAAGCCGCCACCGAAATTAGCGCCACCGAAATTACTTCCACCCATGTCGTAGTTCTGACGCTTCTGTGAATCACTCAATACTTCATACGCTGCAGTTACTTCCTTGAATTTATCTTGCACAGATGGATCTGGATTTACATCGGGATGAAGCTCGCGCGCAATCTTGCGATAAGCCTTTTTGATTTCATCAGCTGAAGCACCGCGAGATACACCAAGTGTTTGATAATGATCAGCCACTTACACACCCTCATTTATAAATCGACCGACGTATCGAGCAACTGCTGAAACTGCCGCCATAGAGCCTGCGTAATCCATACGAGTTGGCCCAATGATTCCAAGAGCGCCCAGTGGTGAACTATCACTTCCGTAACCAACTGTTACCAATGATGTTGAACGAAGGTTTGTTTCGCTCTGTTCTGAACCGATACGCACTTTTACTGTTTCATTTGCATCACCGAGGAGGCGCAGCAATACAACTTGCTCTTCGAGCGCCTCAAGCACAGGGTGCATCTGTGTTGAAAAATCTTCTTGGAATCTGGCTAAGTTCGCTGTTCCTGCTAGTACGACTTTTTGCTCTGGTTGTTCCATTGCCATTTCAATAACGGTTGATAAAACGATGGCAACATCGCGACGATCACTCGTTGAATAACTCTCCATAATTCCAGTCAATCGCTCTGCAACATCAGGAAGACTCTGGCCCATCATGGCATTATTGAGTTGGTTTCGAATCGCAGAAATAAAATTATCTGACACATCTTTAGTCAGTTCAATCGCACGCTGTTCAATACGGCCAGCATCAGTAATCAAAATAACCATCAGGCGCGAACTTGTGAGCGAAACAATTTCAACATGGCGAACACGGGACTTCACCATGGTCGGAAATTGCACTACTGCAACCTGCTTAGTTACATCTGCTAATAGGCGCACTGTTCGCATAACAACATCATCGAGATCTAGGGCGCCTTCAAGGAAAGTCTCGATAGCACGACGCTCTGCGCTAGATAAAGGCTTCACTGTTGCTAACTTGTCCACAAAGACGCGATAACCCAAATCAGTTGGGATACGTCCGGCGCTTGTATGAGGTTGAGTAATCAAACCTTCTTCTTCTAGGACTGCCATCTCATTTCGAATAGTCGCAGGAGAAATTCCGAGTCCGTGACGATCAGCAATCGACTTAGAACCAACAGGTTCTTGAGTCGCTACATACTCATCAACAATGGCGCGAAGAATTTCTAGACGACGAGATGACATAGCTTTAGATGGTCACGATTGCAACAGATAGAAGTGTGAGGAGAAAGAATGCGGGGAAAGCAGTCTTTGGTTTATTGGCGCGGAAATGGAAATAGATGGCTCCAGCCATTGTTACCCACAAAACAAGGAGTGGAACCCACTGCATCCATGTAAAACGAAGTCCTGTTACTAAACCAAGTGCAGCTAGCGCTTCGACTACGCCAATGATGCGTGCCATCCAATCTTTGACATTGACCTCGCGTGTGCCAGAGAGGCCTTTCTCATTACCACTGGCTTTTGAGAGTCCAGAGATAACGAAGATAAGGGCAAGAAAAGCAACAATCACATTATGCGTAGTGTTCATAGTGGTCGAGGATACTAGATAACTAATTCGCGCACGATACGGTCTGCGATAAGGCGTCCTTGTGGGCTCAATTGCAGATGTTTATCAACCATGCTGATATGGCCACTTTCTCGATAACTTTCAATTCGCTCTAACTGCGTTGGTGTCAGATTTGAAATATCAATTCCATCTCGCATCCGAATTGCCAACATTATTGATTCATCTCTCATCTGCTCTTGCGTCAAAATTTCGCTATCCAATATCGGGCTTTCCCCGCTAAATAACTTTGACTTATATGTTGTTGGATGTTTGAGATTCCAAAAACGTTTTCCATCAATATGTGAATGGGCACCTGGCCCTAGGCCCCACCAATTCTTATTCTCCCAATATGCAATGTTGTGGCGACATTCATGGCCTGGCTTTGACCAATTACTCAATTCATACCATTGCAACCCTGCCTGATTACATAATTGATTGACGAGTAAATACATATCTGCCATCAAATCATCGTTAGGCATCGAGATATCCCCGCGCTTTATTTGGGCGGCAAGCTTTGTTCCGGTTTCAACAATGAGTGCATATGCACTTATATGGTCGACACCTAAGGAAAGAGCAGACTCGATACTCCTGCGCCAATCTTCCAGCGACTCCCCTGGCGTTCCATAAATGAGATCAACGCTCACACTTGAAAAGCCTGCATCGCGCGCCATCTCAACAGCCTTTGCGACATTGGCTGGATTGTGAGTTCTATCTAGAGTTGCAAGTACGTGAGGAACAGCCGACTGCATTCCAAATGAAATCCGATTGAAACCTGCATCTAAATATTGGCGCATTTTCTCTGGTGTTACTGAATCTGGGTTTGCCTCCAATGTAATTTCGCAATTCTCGGTCAGTCCATTGCGATCACGAATGGCACTTATCACCCGACCTAAATCAGCAGCTGGCAAAAGACTTGGGGTTCCGCCACCAAAGAAGATTGTTGGCACACGATCTGTTGGAGCATTTTCTAATTCTTTGAGAACGGCATCGATATAGTCATTACTTACAATCTCTAGAGTCGCACCATCTTGTAATTCATTAGGCGTATAAGTATTGAAATCACAGTAACCGCATCGCTTGATGCAATATGGAATATGAACGTAGAACGATAGTTCTGACATAGCTACTGCTTTCGTGCGGCTTTCACCTTTTCGATATCAGCATCAGTAGCAAGGGCTGCAACGAAGGCTTCCTGTGGAACTTCTACTCGTCCCACCATCTTCATGCGCTTCTTTCCCTCTTTCTGCTTCTCGAGCAGTTTGCGCTTACGAGAGATATCTCCGCCATAACATTTTGCCAAAACATCTTTACGGATGGCGCGAATACTTTCTCGAGCAATGATGCGAGATCCAATCGCTGCCTGAATAGGTACTTCGAATTGTTGGCGAGGAATAAGTTCGCGCAATTTTCCAGTCATCATTACGCCGTAGGCATATGCCTTATCGCGGTGAACGATTGCACTAAATGCATCTACTGCTTCGCCTTGCAACAAAATATCTACTTTGACGAGATTTCCTTCTTCATCGCCCTTTTCTTCGTAATCGAGGGAGGCATAACCCTTTGTACGAGATTTGAGTTGATCAAAGAAATCAAAAACAATTTCAGCAAGTGGCAAGGTGTAGCGAATCTCAACGCGATCTTCTGAGATGTAATCCATGCCAAGTAAGACACCACGGCGCTCTTGGCAGAGTTCCATAATTGTTCCGATGAACTCTGATGGGGCAAGAATTGTTGATTTCACAATTGGCTCTTGAACGCTTGCAACTTTGCCATCAGGAAATTCTGAAGGATTAGTAACGCGAATTTCGCGACCATCATCCAT
The DNA here is from genome assembly GCA_945873335.1 of Bifidobacterium breve. Lineage (GTDB taxonomy): Bacteria > Actinomycetota > Actinomycetes > Nanopelagicales > Nanopelagicaceae > Planktophila. Next base: position 7,850 of record CAMCCH010000054.1, read on the forward strand.
CGTTACGTTGTAAACAACGTTTGGCGCTGTGGAAATCAGATTTAGATTTGATTCGCGCTCTAAGCGTTCGCGCACAATTTCCATATGAAGCAGACCTAAAAAGCCACACCGGAATCCAAAACCAAGGGCCGCCGATGACTCTGGTTCATAAACAAGGGCGGCGTCATTGAGTTGTAACTTATCGAGTGCTTCACGAAGCACGGGAAAATCAGCGCCATCGAGTGGAAAGAGACCAGAGAAAACCATTGGCTTTGGATCTTTATATCCAGAGAGCGCCTGCTTCGTTGGATTGTTATACGTAGTAACAGTGTCACCTACACGAGATTGGCGAACATCTTTTACACCTGTAATCAAATAACCTACTTCACCAACACCGAGCCCCTTGCTTGCAACTGGTTCTGGAGAAATAACACCAACTTCTAGCGCTTCATGGCGAACACCAGTTGAAAACATTTGGATTTGTTCACGTGGTGAAAGGTGTCCGTCGATGACGCGAACATAGGTAACAACACCGCGATATGAATCGTAGACAGAGTCGAAGATAAGGGCTCGAGCTGGTGCATTTGCATCACCCTTTGGTGCAGGAATTTGAGCAACGATTTGATCAAGAAGTTCTGCAACTCCATCACCAGTCTTGCCTGAAACGCGCAAGCAATCTTCTGGCTCGCAACCGATAAGTTTTGCAAGTTCTGCAGCAAACTTTTCAGGTTGAGCATTAGGTAAATCAATCTTATTGAGAACAGGAATAATGGTTAGATTGTTCTCCATTGCAAGATAAAGATTTGCAAGAGTTTGGGCTTCAATTCCTTGAGCACAATCAACGAGTAATACTGCGCCTTCACACGCTGCAAGCGAGCGCGAAACTTCATAGGTAAAGTCCACGTGACCAGGTGTATCGATCATGTTCAAGATGTATTCCTTGCCATCGAGGCCGCTTCGCCACGGAAGGCGAACCGCTTGTGACTTGATAGTGATTCCGCGTTCGCGTTCAATATCCATACGATCTAAATATTGTGCGCGCATATTGCGTGGATCAACTACCTCAGTGATTCCCAGCATGCGATCGGCAAGAGTTGATTTGCCGTGATCGATATGGGCAATGATGCAGAAATTACGAATCTGCTCTGGATTAGTTGCTGCGGGTTGGGG
>CAMCCH010000055.1 GCA_945873335.1 Bifidobacterium breve
CCTTCAACGCGTGCGATGCCATCGCCTGCTTGGCTAACGGTTCCAACCTCATCGCGTGCTGCTACGCCTGGATCGTATGACCTAACGAAGTTCGCTAAGGCGCCCCGAATTTCTTCTGGGTTGATCTTGAGCTCTGCCATGTCTATCTCCCTTTGTCTTTTTCTTATAAAACTTCTGTGAACCTAAATCAATTACTTCCAGCAAGTGCACGGCCTGCACCAGCTAAACGATGTGAAACTGAACCATCTACTAACTCATCTGCATACTTGATTGAAACTCCACCAACGATTGACTTATCGACTTCAACATTGACTCGTACTGGCTGGCCCGCTTGCTTTGTTAGAGCATCAATGAGACGTGTGTGCTGAGTTGGTGATAATGGCGCAGCAACTCGGACAAGTGCGATCAAGCGATCGCGACGAGCAGCAAGGGCATATTCATAATCTGAAAATGCTGACTCAACACTGCGAGATCTCCAGTTTTCAACAAGATGTGACACAAGCTTGAGCGTTGAGACTGAAGAATTCTTGCCGAGTAATTCATTGACAAGGGCTGCTTTTGCAACCGATGCTGGTGAAGTTAGAGCAGTGCGAAGTTCGTAATTTGTGGCAACTGCGCGAGATACAGTGAAGATCTCTTCTTCAACGCGATCTAGTTCACCAGCAATATTTGCAGCTGATGCTTGCGCCTCTATAGCTAATTGTTCTAGAACCTGCACCAAATCTTTAGTTGCAGACCAGCGCAATGCACTGACCTCTGTAACCAAAGTAAGCGCAGTTGCACCCACGCTCTTGCCAAAGAGATCTTTGAGAAGGGCTGCCTTTGATGCACCATCACGCGAAGGATCTGTTATCGCACGACGAATAGCAATATTACTTTCCAAGGTATCACCAATAAAGAAAAGTTCGCTGCTCAGTGCTGATGCACTCTCAACTGTTGCGCCCTTTACGGCAGCATCAACTTTGCCGCGTGCAATCACTAATGATTGACGGCTGCTGCCACCCAAGTGCGCTCTCATTTCTTTTCCTTACTTTGACTTCTCTAAATCATCAAGAAAGCGATCGACTACACGTGATTGACGTGCCTGGTCATCTAGCGCTTCTCCAACAATCTTTGATGCGAGTTCAACTGCAAGTGCTCCAACTTCACCGCGAAGGGAAGTAATTGCCTGTTGACGCTCTGCTTCGATTGATGCTTGTGCTGTTGCAGTAATGCGTGCCGCTTCTTCTTGTGCCTTTGTGCGTAATTCTTCGATGATTGCTGAACCTTGTACTCGAGCCTCTTCACGAAGTGTTTGTGCCTCTTCGCGAGCTTTAGAAAGTTGCTCGTTGTACTGGACGAGTGCGCGTTGCGCCTCAAGTTGTGCTTGTTCTGCACGCTCCATGCCACCTTGAATCGCATTGGTACGTTCTTTGAAGGCCTTTTCAAACATTGGCACAACTTTGGAACGCAAGACAATGAAGAGCAAGCTAAATGCAACGAATCCCACAATGAGTTCTGCTGTGTGAGGGATTAGCGGATTTAGCTTTCCTGCTTCAGCCAAATTTACAAATCGCATTCTTTATCCCTAATTAGAGAACGAATGCGAGAACGAGACCGAAGAGTGCAAGTGCTTCAGCAAGTGCGAACCCTAGGAACGCGATTGGCTGGAGAACGCTACGTGCTTCTGGTTGACGTGCTACGCCACTGATATATGCAGCGAAGATCATTCCTGTTGCAATTGCGGGTCCAATTGCAGAGAGGCCATAACCGACCAGGTTGAGTGTGCCTGTCATTTTTCTTACCTTTCGTAGTTCTTTCTTAGTGGTTGTTTGGGTAGAGATGTACTTCTTTAGTGCTCGTCGGCAAGTGCACCGGCGATATAGAGCGCTGTCAACAGAGTAAAGATGTACGCCTGTAGACACTGAACCATGAATTCGAAGAATGTGAGACCGATACCAAATGCGAAAGCAAATGGACTCACAAGTTTCAAACCAATTACACCTTTGAGTAGATGATCTCCACCCATGATAAATACGAGCAACAACAAGTGGCCCGCAAACATATTTGCAAAAAGACGAAGTGAGAGCGTTAGTGGGCGCACCAAGAAAAATGTAGCTAATTCAATTGGTGTCAAAAGAATATAAACAGGCTTTGGTACGCCAGGCATGAACATGATGTCTTTCAAATACTTGCCAAGCCCTTGTTTGCGAATTCCTACATAGTGGAAGACCACAAATGTAAAGACTGCTAAAACATAAGGAAAGCTGACTCGTGACATTGTTGGGAACTGCAAAAGAGGAACAATTCCAAATAAGTTATTAGTCAAAATGAATGTAAATAAAGTGAAGAGATAAGGAACAAAGCGCATAAATTCATGGCCGATAACATCACGAGCTAGATCATTGCGAACAAATGCGTAGATGCTCTCACCTGCGAATTGGAGTTTTGAAGGCACAACTGCTGCTTTACGTGAGGCGGCAATAAAGAAAATAGAAATCAGAATTACTGAAAAAAAGACCATCACAATCGGTTTTGTTGTAAAGGCATTATCGCCAAAAATTGGAGGAAGGTTGAAGTCGTTACTGCTAGGGGGAACGAAGCCTTCGCCCTCTGCGCTAAGACGTACTAACGAGCGCACACATACTCCTCAACTTCGATAAAAAACCAAATGGGTAAGACTGTGGGGATACGCAACCTTATGGGAGAGAGGCGCTCGCTGTGAAATCGAAAAGGGGGTGCCTAGGCGTGTAACGAGTCACTTACTCCCGGCCAAAGCGCAGCCAGACTAGGTAGAGAGAGGCACCCATTCCCAGCAAAAGCCCAACTAAAAGGAGGTAGCTCGTACCGAGCCATCTATCTAGGCCCCAGCCGACCCCACCCCAGAAAATTAGACCGGAAAGGAGGTATCCGAAAATAGACCAAAGTGCATTCTCTTCGCCCTTCATAGTTACTCCTTCTTAGTCGGCAATGGCAGATGTAATTTTAGTTTGAGATAACTACGTATCTCTCCCCCGAGCCAAGTAAAGGTCAATGTTATCGCGGTGATGCCAAATGCGCCACGATCGATACTTTCGCGAGATGTCATGCGCGTTAGCACGTAGAGAAATGCACCTAAGAGTATGAACTTTGCAAAATATGAAAAGAGAGCAAGTGCCATTGTGCTCATAGGATCCAAATTACGGGAAATCTTAGAAACTCCAATATGTACAGCGAAATACATGACGACAACGAGTTGCGCTAAGAGTGCGCCCATGAAACCAGGATTGCCTTGAGTAATCGTTGAAATAATGATTGCGATAACACCAACTACAAGCGATGGAATCAGTGCACCACGCAAGAGGTCGCGCTCTGTTGATGAATTTGTCATACCAATACCTTTGGACGCCTTGAAAGCAAAATTGTAAATGTAGCCATTGCAATTGCTAGAAGTATTGCAACCCAAATCGGTGAGAATGCAGAGACGCTAACTGGGAATGCGATTGTTGCCGTCCAAAAATACATAATGATTGCAGTCTTAAGTTGAGAATTTCCAGCGCTCATGAGTCGATGATGTAAATGTTCTTTATCTGGCGCAAATGGAGACTTTCCAGCTTTGAGTCTGCGCAATACTGCAAGCACTAAATCTGCAAGTGGTATTGCAAGTACTGCTAGCGGTAGTAGTAGTGGCAATAGCGTTGGGCCAAGTTTTTCAGCAGAGATTGCATTGGGATCAATTTGTCCAGTCAGAGTAATTGATGCAGCTGCTAGGAGTAAGCCCAATAACATTGAACCGGAATCTCCCATAAAAATCTTTGCGGGGTGTGCGTTGTGAGGCAGAAAACCAATACAGACACCTATGAGAACAGCAGTGGTGAGTGATGGTGCGCCTGCGCGACTAAAGCCGTAATCAACTGCCAATAAGTATGCAAAGGCAAAAAACGCAATCCCAGCAATTGCAACTATTCCCGCTGCAAGTCCATCCATGCCATCGATAAAATTCACGGCATTGATTGTTACTAAAACAATGAGAACGGTTATAAGTTGGCCAATACTTGCCGGCAAAGTAATGACACCATTGATTGGAACCCACAAGATCTGGATTCCATAGATTAAGAGGATGCCTGCTGCTAACGCTTGGCCCGCAAGCTTGGTGAGTGCATCCAATTGAAAACGATCATCGGCCATGCCTAACAGGACTACAAATGTTGCCGCTAAGAAAATTCCTAAAGTTTCGTGACCAAATGATTTACCCACTAATGGCAAATTGTTGACAATAAGAAAAGTAAGAGCCATTGCAAGCCACATGGCTACTCCACCCCAACGAGGGGTAGGCAAAGTATGAATATCTCTACTTCGAATATCTGCGACTGCGCCAAATCGAATTGCAAACTTTCGAACGAATGGAGTTATGAAATAACATAGCGCTGCTGAGATCAGCAGTGTTATGAGATATTCACGCATTGCTAATTAGGCGGTATAGATAGGGAATTGCGCAGTGAGTGCGTGCACATCAGATTTGATTTCCTGTGCAGATTTCTCATTATCCCCAGTACTAATTGCGCGAGCGATAAAGGATGCAATCTTCTTCATCTCTTCAACGCCCATACCTTGTGTTGTTGTCGCTGGGCTACCGACTCGAATACCACTTGTAACAGATGGCGCTTCAGGATCGAATGGAATTGAATTCTTATTGAGAACAATGCCTGCAGCGCCGCAGCGCTCATCGGCAACTTTTCCATTGACGCCGGTGCTTCGAATATCGATAAGTGCTAAGTGAGTTTGTGTGCCACCAGATACTGCTCGCATACCTTCTTTTTCAAGCGCGGCTGCGAGTGCTTGTGCATTCACAATTACATCCTTGGCATACTTTTGATAGGCAGGTTGTGCGCATTCTTTGAGAGCAATTGCTTTACCTGCAACTGCAGACATGATTGGTCCACCTTGCATTCCTGGAAATACTGCTTTATCAATTGCGGCGGCATGCTGTGCCTTTGCAAGAATCATTCCACCGCGTGGACCACGCAATACCTTGTGTGTTGTAAATGAGACAACATCAGCGTAAGGAACAGGAGACGGAATTGCTTTACCTGCAACTAAGCCGATGAAGTGGGCAGCATCGACCCACATGATTGCGCCAACTTCATCACAAATTGCACGAACCTTTTCGAAGTCAATCAAACTTGGGTAAGCAGTTGCACCCGAGCAAATCATCTTTGGCTTGTGCTTGATGGCTAGGTCACGTAATTCGTCGTAGTCAATGAGCTCAGTATCTTGGCGAACTCCATATGACTCTACATTGAACCATTTACCTGAAAAATTCACTTTTGAACCATGAGTGAGATGACCACCATGTGGCAATGACATTGCAAGAATTGTGTCTCCTGGTTTTGTGAATGCTTGATACACAGCAACATTTGCACTTGCTCCTGAGTGAGGTTGCACATTTGCATGTTCTGCACCAAATAATTCTTTAGCGCGATCAATTGCCAAAATTTCGACTTTATCTACTTCTTCGCAGCCGCCGTAGTAACGCTTGCCTGGATACCCTTCGGCATATTTATTTGAAAGTGTTGAGCCAAGTGCAGCAAGTACTGCACGGGAAGTGAAGTTCTCAGATGCAATGAGTTGTAAGTTCTGTTGTTGACGCTTGAGCTCAGAGAGCAGTACTGCTGCAACATCGGGATCTTGCTTGCTAAGAAGACCAAAATCTGGGCCATAGAAAGTTTCAGAAGACATGGTCAAACCTTATAGCCTGGTTATCAAAGTTGCCTGGATACCTCGGGGGCTATGGCGTGTATCTCATCTAAGGAGATTGCTCCTTCGCGCACCATTGTGATTCCGCCATTGTCAGCCTCTAGAACTGTTGATAGAGCGCCCTTCTTGAGAAGGCCCGCATCAAACTTTGCTGCTAGCGCAGATTCCAAAACAAAAATGTCAGAGATTCTTCTAATCGGTGGTTGCTTTGCAAATGCAGCACTAGCAATTGCAAGAGGTCCAGTCTCTTTGAGAACTTCGCGAATAAATTTTGATTTTGGAACTCGAAAACTCACTTGATCAAGTGCTCCCGCATCGCCTAAATCCCATGACAATCCAACTTGTGGGCGAAGATTAAATGAGAGCATGCCGGGCCAAAATTTCTTCATCAGTGCCTGTGCTATAGGTGAGATTTCACGCGCAACACCACTAGCAGTTTTTGCATCAGCAATAAGTACTTGCGCAGCTATTCCAAGTTCATCTCTGCGCAGAACATGCATTGCTCGAACTGCATCTGCTGTGAAAGCATCACATGCATATGCGTAATGGTGCTCAAGTGGAATTGCAATCAAGTAACCATCGCGAATTGCTTTTGCTGCAAGGGCAACATGGCCCAGAAGTTCGCCTGACTTGAGATCAATATCCTGGGCCATCGTTATCTCCTCACCGCACTAGACCATCGAGGACGATCGTTGAGATCGCGATGCAAAACTACGTTCTCAAAATCTAGAGCTAGTTCTGCTTCAATGACAAGACCCTGCTCTTCGGTATGTTCAATTACCAGGACTCCCCCTGATTTCAAGAGTCGCGCAGCGGCTGTAATAAATTGTCTGGGAATTTCAATTCCTGTTGGGCCACCAAAGAGTGCAATATGGGGTTCAAAGCCTGCGACATCACGAGGCAGTACCTGATCATCAGGAATATATGGTGGATTAGCAATAACTAAATCGCACTTCACGCCTATAAGAACTTGCGAAACATCGCCTTCGACAATTCGAACTTTTTCATCAATCCTAGAAACATTGCGCTTTAGCCAGGTGATTGCATCTGCACTTTTTTCAACTGCAATAACACGTGCATTCTCTGCCTCTGTAGCAATCGCAAGTGAGAGCGCACCTGAACCAGCACCTAAATCAACAACGCTGACTATTCCTTCTAAATTGGAAATGTGCGCAAGCACAGCTTCAACTAATAGTTCGCTTTCTGGGCGAGGGACTAACACACCTGGGCCAACTTCAATCTCTAGATGACGAAATGGCGCCGTTCCGGTGAGGTATTGCAAAGGTTCAAAACCAATTCTGCGCTCTACTAATGTTGCAAAAGTTTCCTCAATAGTCTGTTCATCACCAATTGTTGCAAGAGTGCTTTCTAGGATTACAGGGTTATGTAAATCCATTCTTGATACTCCAAGGCAGTGTGCCAATAAGTGCTCTGCATCTACTTGTGAGATTCCAGATTCATCTAATTGACTCTTTGCCTGGCGCAATAACTCTTTGATATTCATAAGAGTTAGCTCGTTGATGCCAGACGCGCAGCTTTATCGGCATCTAGTAGTGCTTGAATCACATCATCGAGTTCGCCATTGAGAACAGAATCTAGGTTATTGGATTTGAAATTTACGCGGTGATCACTCAAACGGTTTTCTGGGAAGTTATATGTGCGAATTCGCTCGCTGCGATCCACTGTGCGAACCTGGCTCTTGCGCTCTGCTGATGCGATTGCATCAGCTTTTTCTTGTGCATCGGCTAGTAGTCGTGCACGCAAAATACGAAGTGCTGATTCCTTATTCTGTAATTGGCTCTTCTCGTTCTGGCAGGAAACAACAATTCCAGTGGGAACATGTGTAAGACGCACAGCCGAGTCCGTTGTATTTACGCTCTGTCCGCCAGGACCTGATGAACGATACACATCGACTCGAACATCATTCATATTGAGATCTACATCGATTTCCTCTGCTTCAGGCAAAATCAAAACACCGGCAGCGGAGGTGTGAATTCGACCCTGTGATTCTGTTTCAGGAACGCGTTGCACGCGATGTACTCCGCCTTCAAATTTCAAACGTGCATAGGGTGATTCACCAGGGGCGGCAATACCTTTTGACTTGATAGCAATCGAAATATCTTTATAGCCACCCATTTCACTTTCAGTGGCATCGATTACTTCTGTCTTCCAGCCATGTTTTTCTGCATAACGCAGATACATACGCAATAAATCTCCTGCAAAGAGTGCTGACTCATCTCCGCCAGCTCCAGCCTTTACTTCCAAAATAACATCGCGATCATCATTAGGGTCACGAGGAAGAAGTAGTTCCTCTAATTTTGTAGCTGCACTATTTCGTGCCTCTTCAAGTGCAGGAATTTCAGTTGCAAAATCTGCATCAACTTCGGCAAGTTCACGAGCAGCGATAAGGTCATCTTCTGCGCTCTTCCATGCATGAAAGCCTGCAACCACTGGTCCCAGTTGGGCATAACGTCGTCCAAGTAATCGGGCCTTACCTTGATCATCATGAATAGTGGGATCAGCCATCTTCAATTCAAGTTCTGCATATTCGCGCACCATTTCATGTGCAGATGCGAAACGATCATTTGTCATCTGGCTTCTCCTTCCTTGATTAGATCCAGATATGAATTTTGAAAAAACCTAATGAAAAGCAAAAAACCGCAACCGCCACCATTTCTGGTAGCGAGATTGCGGTCTTTAGGAAAGCTACTTCTTCTTACCGAAACGCTCTTCGAACTTAGCTACGCGTCCACCAGTATCGAGGATGCGCTGCTTGCCGGTGTAGAACGGGTGACATACAGAGCAGACTTCAACATAAATTGATCCGCTTGCAACTGTTGAGCGAGTTACAAACTTTTCGCCACAACCACAGGTGACCTGTGTTTCTTTATATTCTGGATGAATATCTGCTTTCATTTTTTTCCCTTTCATATGCCTGGGTCGTCTTGCGAACAAGAACGTGAACCAGGCGTTTCGGTTACCCCCAAAGAGTAGGCGATGAGCCCCTCAACTGAGAAATCTGAGCGTGCTTATTCGTTACCTGGGCCCACTGTTGTCTTCTGGATTTGCATCAAGAATTCAACGTTGGACTTTGTTCCCTTCATCT
>CAMCCH010000056.1 GCA_945873335.1 Bifidobacterium breve
GTTGAGCCAATCTCTTTAGATGAAGCCTTTCTTGATGTCACAGGGGCAAAACGTTTACTTGGCACAGGACGCGAGATTGCGCAGGCAATTCGTGCCAAAGTTGAAAAACAAGAAGGTATTACATGCTCTGTTGGAATAGCACCCTCTAAGTTTATTGCAAAGCTTGCATCAGGACATTGCAAACCAAATGGAATTTTAGAAATACCTGCAGATCGCATACTTACTTTTTTACACCCGTTGCCAGTCAAAGCCATTTGGGGAGTAGGACCAAAGACTGCTGAAGTATTGGAGCGTTTAGGGCTACGCAGCGTTGAAGATATTGCAAAACTTCCGCGCACAACATTGATTCGTGCACTGGGTGAGGCAAGTGGTGCATCCCTTTACGAACTTGCATGGGGTCGCGATTATCGCGATGTTGTTACAGATGAGCCAGAGAAAAGTATTAGCGCAGCTGAAACTTTTCCAATTGATTTAGATAACCCAGAAGAGATTCTCAAGGAATACTTACGCCTTTGCGAAAAAGCGACTTCACGACTTCGCGCCCGCAATCTCTTTGCTAAAACAATTTCGATCAAAGTGCGCTTTGCGGATTTCACAACAATCAATCGCTCAAAGACTTTAGCGTTGCCTATCGATTCAACTCACGAGGTCTATGACGTTGTGAAAGGTTTATATACAGCGCTGCGTATCGAGCGAGCACGCCTTCGACTAGTTGGAGTTGGCCTCGAAAATTTGAGCGAAGGAGCCCCCCACCAGATGCTTCTTGGCCAGCGTGAGAATGGATGGCGCGAAGCGGAGAGCGCTATTGATAAGGCGCAAGCGCGTTTTGGGCGAGATAGCGTGCGCCCAGCTCGCCTGGTAGAGCCTGAGGGCGAGCCCGACGATTCCTAGTAGCGATGAAAGAAAAGATGTTCTATTGTGAGGCCATGGCACTTTCTGAGCACGAAAAACGCTTACTAGACCAGATGGAAGCGGCCCTCCTTACCGAGGATCCAAAACTTGCAACAACGCTCTCTGGTACAAAAATGCCTATCTCTCGAAATCGCAATCTTTTGGCTATTGCATTACTCGCACTCGGCCTTGTCACCATATTCGGTGGCCTCATTGCCAAGGTGACCTTTGTTGGAGTTATTGGTTTCCTCGTAGCCTTATCGGGACTCATACTTCTCATCTCCTCCGTTGGCGCCGCCGTGAAGAGCACTCAAGCACCACGCTCACCACGCAAGAGTTTTGGCCTCAGTGATCGCCTAGAGAAGCGTTGGGATGAGCGAAATACTGATCAATAGGATTTACGGTCGATGAGAAGAGCTCCCTCGGGGGCTCTTTTTTTATCCCCTCGCGCCGGGGTATGAGCGTGGAATCGGGGGGGGAGGAATGGGGAGAAAGGTGGCGAAAGGTGGTTGAAAAAGGAGGAAAGTGGAGTAAAGTGGGGGATTATTGCGTTTAGGCAATATCTAGCGATCCTTTGGGGAAGGGGGCGCACCACATGTTCTTGGGCACCCATGAGCCTCGTTTGGATGAAAAAGGCCGCCTCATTCTTCCTGCGAAATTTCGCGATGATTTAGCTGCAGGTTTAGTTATTACAAAAGGACAAGAACGTTGTCTCTATGTTTTTCCATCACAAGAATTTTCAATAATTACTGACACGCTAAAACAAGCGCCAGTTACTGCGAAATCAGCACGTGATTATCAACGTGTGATGTTTGCAGGTGCACACGATGAAATTCCTGATCGTCAAGGTCGCATAACAATTCCACAAGGACTGCGCACATATGCAGCACTTGAAAAAGATTGTGTTGTTATCGGTGCAAATACTCGCGTTGAAATTTGGGATGCAACTGCATGGAATGAATATTTAGCAGATCGCGAAAAGAGTTTTGCTGACGTATCAGAGGAGGTTTTCCCGGGCCTCTTCTAATAAAAGTTTGGTCCAACTCTCTGTTGTGGCCACCGCCGACCCTTCGAAAGTATCGGTGCCCCTTCCCCGGCACCGATACAAAATAGATCCGTCGGCCGGCGGTGACCAGAGCAGAGAGAAAAGTTTGAAATCAGAGCACGAGTACAGGAATGGGGGAGAAGATGACAAGTAGCACTGCGCACTATTCAGTAATGCGCGATCGTTGTGTTGAGCTTCTTGCTCCTGCAATTCTTGCAAGTAAAAATCCTGTTGTAGTCGATGCAACCATCGGCTTGGGTGGCCACACAGAAGCGCTATTACAAGCTTTTCCAAATTTGACCGTTATCGGTATTGATCGCGACCAGAGCGCAATTGATCGTGCGACTCAGCGATTAGCACCATATGCAGATCGACTAAAGACAGCTCATTTCACTTTTGATCGCATCGGAGATGTAGTTCAATCATTTGGTTATCACGAAATTTCTGGAGCACTCTTTGATCTTGGCGTTTCTTCAATGCAATTAGATGAGAGCAACCGAGGTTTTTCCTATTCTCAAGAAGCACCACTTGATATGCGCATGGATGCATCCCAAGGATTAACTGCTGCTCAAATCGTAAATACATATGAACCCGGTCAATTAGTTCGAATTTTGCGTACATATGGAGAAGAAAAGTTCGCTACACGAATTGTGGAATCAATCGTGAAAGCGCGCACTAAGGCTCCACTCAATTCCACAACTGAATTAGCATCCCTTGTGAAAGAGGCTATACCTGCAGCCACTAGACGCACTGGTGGCAATCCAGCAAAGAGAACATTCCAAGCGCTTCGCATTGAAACTAATGATGAATTGGGCGCAGTTACGCGCGCACTTCCTGTTGCGCTGCAACTACTCACCGTTGGCGCACGTCTTGTTGTTATGTCTTTTCAGTCGCTAGAAGATCGAATCGTGAAAGAACTTTTCGTCGCATCTACAACCTCTGGTACTCCTCGCAATCTTCCATTTGAACTTCCCGAATTCGCTGCCAAATTTGCACTTGTTGTCAAAGGTAGTGAAACGCCATCCGAACAGGAGCTCATCGAAAATAGCAGATCAGCTTCGGTACGTCTTCGAGCCATAGAAAAGGTGGCGGCATAATGGCAATGACAGCATTTGCACCGGCAATCACACGTTCACGAGAACTCATCGCCGAGAAGACAAATCAAGTTGCACTCAAGATTGTCACTAATGACTCTGAGAGCAAGCAAGCGGATAGAAAATTCTTTGCTCTATTTATTTCAGTATCTGGCGTTGTAGGAGTAGCGGTTCTTTTACTCATCAATACGCTACTTGCTCAAGATGCATTTGAACTTTCTCGCCTTAAGGCCGAAAGCAGATTAGTGAGTGATCAACGCGAGGCACTTGCTCGCGCTATTGAATATTCATCTTCCCCAAGCGCTCTTGCACGCTCTGCAACGGCATTGGGAATGCGTCCTTCCGATTCTCCAGTTTTCCTAAATCTTGATGCAAGCACGCAGCAGGTTGGGATCAAACTCAATGGGTAACTTTTCTTTAGCTCACGGAAGAATCAGAGTGCTAATTATTGCCGCTCTGATCTTCCTTATGGCTTTTGGACTGCGATTAGTCCAGATTCAAGCTGTACAAGCATCGAGTTATCAAGATCGCGCAAATAACGAAATGTCACTAACTCGCACATTGCCCGCACCACGTGGAGAAATTACTGATATTCACGGTGCGCCATTTGCGCGAAGCGTTGCAGCAACAAGCATTGTTGTCGATCAAACTCTTATTACAGATCCTACAAAAGTTGCTGAATTTATTGCTCCAATTCTTGGACTTACTACTGCCGAAGTCGCCAACAGCATTACAGGTACCAAACGCTGGAGCATGGTTTATAAAAATGCCAAGCCAGCTACATGGAAAAAACTCAGCGAGGCGATAGCTGCATATAACGCATTGTTGAGTAAAGAAGAGATCGGTGAGCGAATTGTTGGATTTTATCCAGAGCGTGGATACATTCGTGAATACCCATCAGGAAATCTTCTTGCCTCCCTTATTGGATTCGTCAACAATGATGGATTCGGTGCAACTGGCCTTGAATCAAGCAAGAATTCAATAATCGCAGGTATCGACGGTAAGTATTCCTACGACAATGGATACAAGGCTGAGATCCCTGGTTCACAATCTGAAATCATTCCAGCAAAAACAGGAACGACTATTCGATTGACAATTGATCGTGACATTCAATGGGTTGCCTCTAAGGCAATAAGTGATGCGGTGAAAAAATCTGGCGCATTGAGTGGAACAGTGATTGTGATGGATCCAAAGACGGGTGAAATTTTGGCACATGCCACTGCTCCAACTTTTGACCCTAATAATCGCAAAGGCGTTTCACTATCATTGATGCGTAATCCTTCAGTACAAGATGTGTATGAGCCTGGTTCAACTGGAAAAGTTATGACTTTGGCTGCTGCAATCGAAGAGAAACTTGTAACTCCAAATACAGTCCTTACTGTTCCTTATTCTTTGAAGAGGTCTGACAAAGTTTTTCACGACCATGAAAAGCACCCAATAAAGAAATTGACAGTTTCAGGCATTCTTGCGGAATCCAGTAATACAGGTTCTATCAAAATTGGAGAGATGTTAGAGAATCAAAAACTCTATGACTACCTTACAAAATTTGGAGTAGGCGTTAATACGGGTTCAGGACTGCCGGGAGAATCACGAGGAATTTTGGCGCCAGTTTCACAATGGTCTGGTACATCAGCGCCAACTATTGCCTTTGGTCAGGGATATTCACTCACCGCTATGCAAGCAACAAGTATTTTTGCAACTATTGCAAATGATGGCATTCGAGTTTCACCAACAGTGATTTCTGGAACACGTGATTCCAGTGGACATTTCACACCAGCTAACGCTCGCGCCAGCGAAAGGGTAATCAGTGCGCAAACTGCGCAAGCAATGCGCCTGATGATGGAAAGCGTCGTCTCTGGAAACGGAACTGCTCCAACTGCTGCCATACCTGGTTATCGCGTTGCAGGTAAGACTGGTACAGCGGAGAGATATAACACTGCCTGTAGCTGTTACAGCGGATATACAGCTTCATTCATTGGATTTGCACCAGCAGATAAACCTCGATTTGTTATCAGCGTTACGATTCAAGATCCAAAGGGACTTCACTGGGGTGGCGCACTTGGCGGGCCAGTATTCAAAGATGTTATGTCATTTGCACTCAAGAGCGAGCATGTATCACCGACTGGAACAAAAGTAGTACCACTTCCGCTCAATGAAAAAGAACTCAATGCGCGCATCAAGAAAGATGCGGTGAAGCAATAATGCTTAGGCCAATGTTGAGTCCAAGTAAGACTCTTGAAGCAGTTGCTCAAATCATTTCGGCCCAATCTGCCACCAAAGCTTTTGAACTCAAAAATATTCTGATAACTGGTGTATCTCAGTCCAGTGAAAATATTGAAGAGGGAGATATCTTCATCGCCCTACCTGGAGATAAAACTCATGGCGCTAGGTTCGCAGCAGATGCAATTAAAAATGGTGCACGAGCGGTACTCACGGATAGCGCTGGAGCGGAACTAATCACAGGTATTCCAGTTCTCATCACAAATAATCCTCGCAGAAGTGCAGGCATACTCAGCGCATGGTTTCATAGTGAACCTATGCGTGATTTGTATAGCGTGGGTATAACAGGAACAAATGGTAAAACCACTGTTACAACTATTTTGCATCAAATAATGTCCCTTGCTGGGCGTGAAAGTGGATTGATAGGAACGATTGAAACACGGATAGGCAGTGAGGTACTCATCAGTAAGAGAACCACTCCAGAAAGTAGTGAATTGCAATCTCTTGCTGCAGTAATGCGCGAGCGACATATGCGTAATCTCATTATGGAAGTTTCAAGCCATGCAATTGCATTAGATCGAGTCAGAGGAAGCCATTTTGCAGTTGTGGGATTTACAAATCTTTCGCAAGATCATCTTGATTTTCATGAAACTATGGACAAATACTTTGAAGCAAAGGCTGCATTATTCACTTTTGAATATGCCGATCTTGCCGTCATCAATATTGATGACTCATACGGACGAAAGTTACAAGAAAGGACAGAACTACCAGTAATTACGCTCTCAAGAACAAATACTCAAGCAAATTGGCATTACGGCAATATTAGTAGCGAGTACTACGGAGCACAGATTGCAATTCGTGGATCAGGTGGAATCCTCATAGAGGGCAAAGTAAATCTTCATGGTGGATATAACTATGACAATCTCTTGATGGCTGTAGCAATTGCTGTTGAAAGCGGAATTGACCCTATTGATATTGCATCATCACTACCAAAACTTCGCGGCGCATCTGGTCGTCTAGAAGCAGTAGCACTAGGACAAAAATTTGCTGCCTTTGTTGATTATGCCCACTCACCAGATGCCGTTGCCCGCGTCCTCGAGACAGCTCGTGAATTGAGCAAGGGAAGAGTGATTGGAGTCTTGGGGTGCGGTGGCGACAGAGATCGCAGCAAGAGATCGGCCATGGGACGTGCACTCGATGTTGGAAGTGATGTAGCAATATTTACTAGCGATAACCCACGCTCTGAGAGCGCTGAAGAAATTCTCAAAGAAATGACAGTTGGAATTGAATCTGCGAGTGTCATAAGTGATCGCGCCCAAGCCATTAGAAGCGCAGTAAATGAAGCGGGAGATGGCGATGTCGTGATAATTCTTGGTAAGGGGCACGAAACCGGTCAAGATATTGCCGGAGTAGTTCACTCTTTTGACGATCGAATTGAGTTAGCGAAAGCGATTGAAGAGAAGAAATGATTGCTCTGAGCGCGTCAGAAATCGCAGATATCGTAAAAGGAAAATTACATGGCGAACCCACTGCGATTGTGAGTATGCCTGCAGTATTTGATTCGCGTGAGGCTAAGAAAGGTTCTCTCTTTCTAGCCCTTGTTGGGAAAAATCAAGATGGTCACGACTTTGTCGATGCGGCTATTAGCAATGGTGCGGTTCTAACTTTTTCTACTCGAGCTGTTAGCGGTAATCACGTAGTAGTTAGAGATGTAATTGAAGCTGTATCTCTTCTCGCTCAATTCGTGCGATCTCAGTTACAGAATATGAAAGTTATTGGGATAACTGGTTCACAGGGAAAGACAAGCACAAAGGATCTATTGCGCGCTATTTGTTCTACATCAGGTAAGACTGTTGCGCCAATGGCTTCTTATAACAATGAATTAGGAGTGCCACTTACCCTGCTTCAGTGCGATGAAAAAACTCAATATTGCATAATAGAAATGGGCGCACGTCATCAGGGAGATATTGCAAAACTTTGTACAGTGGTCAAGCCCGATATTGGTGTTGTTCTACGTGTTGGAAATGCTCACATAGGAGAATTTGGTTCACAAGAAGCGATAGCGCAGACCAAATCTGAGCTCATTCAATCCCTTTCCTCTCATGGGATTGCAATTCTAGGAAGCTACGACGCGTTCACAATTGCTATGAAGAATTTACATAAGGGCAAGACCTTTACATTTGGTGAGAACCAAAGCGATGATGTTAGAGCTGCCGACATTGAAATTCGAGAAGGGCGTGCACATTTCGATCTCGTAACACCACAAGGAAGAGATGCTGTTGGCTTGCGACTTATTGGAGCCCACCATGTATCGAACGCTTTAGCTGCTGCTGCCGTTGCAACCGTTCTCGGAATCGCTATTGAGGTAATTGCAGGTGCATTGTCGACTGCTGAGATTGCAAGTAAATGGCGAATGGAATTGCACGAACTCAATGGACTCATGCTTATCAATGATTCATATAACGCTAATCCAGAATCTATGGCGGCGGCACTTCGCACTCTTCTCCTTTTCGCACAAGAACGCGGGGGAGAATCATGGGCATTTATGGGAAAAATGCATGAACTCGGCGAGTCATCAGCAACTCATCATCTAGATATTGGCACCCTTGCACAGGAGATCGGTATTGATCACTGTGTTGCCGTAGCAACGCCTGAGTATGCGCCAGCGAGTGGAGGAGATGCTTCGATGACCTTCCACAATTTGGATTCAATTGATGAGGCAATCGAATTCTCATCGCATATCAATAAAGGCGATGTTGTTCTTGTGAAGGCCTCGAGAGCAGAACATTTTGAATTGCTCGCAAGCGGAATTGAGCAAGCTTGGAAAGATCGAATTGGTGAAAACGAATGAGACAGATTCTAATCAGCGGAGCCTTATCACTTGTTTTTGCATTACTTGGTACTCCGATGCTTATCCGTATCTTGGCAAAACGAGGCTATGGACAAATAATTCGAGATGATGGACCAAGCAGTCATCACACCAAGCGCGGCACCCCAACCATGGGTGGAATTATTATTATCTTTGCAGCGCTATTTGGTTATCTGGGTTCACATCTCATCACGCAAAACAGCATTACGACATCTGCTGTTTTAGTCTTTGGATTAGTTATTTCATTAGGTTTTGTCGGCTTCCTAGATGACTGGCTTAAAGTTTCGCGACAAAAGTCACTAGGCTTGACCGGTAAGCAAAAGTTATTCGGTCAAGCACTTTTCGCTTCAATATTTGGCTACTTAGGAATTAGATTTGCGGATGTTGATGGATTTACTCCGATATCACTGTATCTTTCTGGAGTTCGTGATACATCCATAAAATTAGGTGCAGTTGTAGTTATTTTGTGGGTAGTACTTATGGTTTTGGCTACAAGTAATGGAGTAAATCTCACAGATGGCTTAGATGGACTTGCTACAGGTGCTTCAGTAATGACATTTCTTGCATTCTTACTTAT
>CAMCCH010000057.1 GCA_945873335.1 Bifidobacterium breve
AAGCGATGCTCGATAGAGGCATTCTGATTCGCGATGTGGGATTATCGGGTTATCTCAGAGTAACAATCGGCAATGTAGCCGAGAATAATCTTTTTCTTGAAAAACTACAGGAGATACAAAATGAGACAAGCCAGAGTTGAACGTAAAACTAAAGAGTCACACGTCCTTGTAGAGCTCAATCTCGATGGTGATGGAAGCATCTCTGTCGATACTGGTGTTCCATTTTTTGATCACATGATGTCTCAACTTGGTAAGCACTCTGGTTTCAATCTAACTATCAAGACAACGGGTGATATCGATGTTGATTCACACCACAGCGTTGAAGATACATCCCTTGCTTTTGGCCAAGCGCTGCGCGAAGCATTAGGGGATAAGGCAGGTATTCGTCGCTTCGGAGATTCAATGGTTCCACTCGATGAAGTTCTAGTGCAAGCAGCTGTGGATCTCTCTGGCCGCCCATATCTCGTGCATCGCCAACCTGAAATTGTGGAACTCATCGGTACATTCGATACAACATTGGGTAAACACATTTGGGAATCCATCGTCGCCGAAGCACATATTGCATTGCATATTCGTGTACTTGAGGGTCGAAATGCGCACCACGTTTTTGAAGCACAATTCAAAGCGGTTGCCCGCGCTCTTCGTGATGCCGTATCACTCGATGGTCGCGTTGCCGGAATTCCGTCAACAAAAGGTTCTCTTTGATCGCGATTCTTGATTACGGATCTGGCAATCTTCGCTCAGCACAACGTGCATTTGCAACGGCCAGTGATGATGTCATTCTTACATCTGATTTCAATGAAGCAATCGAGGCTGATGGTTTAGTTGTTCCAGGAGTAGGCGCATTTGCAGCGTGCATGCAAGGCCTCAATGGCGTCAAAGGTGCAGAGATTATTCGCAAGCGAAAAGAGTTAGAACGTCCAACATTGGGAATCTGTATTGGAATGCAAATCCTTTTTTCACAAGGCTTAGAACACTCCGACAAAGGTTCGCATGCAGGTGTTGGAATTTGGGAAGGCGAAGTATCTAAAGTCGATGCACCTATTTTGCCTCACATGGGTTGGAACACAGTAGAAAGTGCGCAGCAATCCATTCTCTTCAAGGGCATAGAAAGTGAATCTTTTTATTTTGTACATTCTTATGCAGCAAAGAACGCGCCTGCTTCCAGAGCAACATGGAGTACGTATGGAGAGAAGTTCCTTTCAGCAATCGAAGATGAATATGTCAGTGCAACACAATTCCACCCCGAGAAATCAGGACGTGCAGGGTTGGCACTTATCAAGAATTGGGTGAAATCACTATGAGCTATTTAGAACTTTTACCTGCTGTCGATGTTAAAGATGGACGCGCTGTGCGACTAGTACAAGGTGAATTAGATCGAGAAAGTGTTTATGGCTCCCCATTGGAAGTTGCCCTTGAATTTCAAGCCGCTGGTGCCGAGTGGCTGCACTTAGTAGATCTTGATGCTGCATTTGGACGCGGTGAAAATAGTGAACTTCTTGCATCAGTAGTCAAAGCCCTTGATATCAAAGTTGAACTCTCTGGTGGTATTCGCGATGACGAGTCATTGCGTAGAGCACTTGCAACAGGATGCACACGAGTGAATTTAGGAACTGCTGCACTTGAAAATCCTGAATGGACTGCCCAAGTCATTTCACAATATGGAGATCGAATTGCTGTTGGACTCGATGTGCGTGGTCACACACTTGCAGCGCGTGGTTGGACAAAAGAGGGAGGCGACCTTTTCGAAACAATAGAGCGCCTAGATCGCAATGGTTGCGCCAGGTATGTCGTAACAGATGTAGCGAAAGATGGAACTCTCATGGGTCCAAATTTTGAATTGCTCAAAGAAGTATGCGTGGCAACTAAGAAGCCTGTTGTTGCTAGTGGTGGAATCTCATCAATTGCAGATATTGAAGGCTTGGCAGGGCTTCGCTCAATAGGTGTTGAAGGCGCAATCGTTGGTAAAGCACTATATGCAGGAGCATTTACATTACAAGAAGCACTCAAGGCATCTGGAAAATGACTCTTTCAGTACGAATCATCCCTTGTCTCGATGTCACAGATGGTCGCGTCGTCAAAGGTATAAATTTTACAAATCTTGTTGATGCCGGAGATCCAGTCGAAATGGCATCTCTCTATGATGCGGAGGGCGCTGACGAACTTACATTTCTAGATATCTCTGCAAGTAGTAGCAATCGTGAAACAACTCTTGATGTTGTACGTCGCACCGCGGAACAGGTATTTATTCCACTTACTGTCGGAGGCGGTATCCGAAGTGTTGACGATGTAGATCGACTCTTGCGAGCAGGTGCTGACAAAGTTTCAATCAATACAGCAGCAATTGTGCGACCAGAACTCATTGCAGAGATTGCGGATCGATTTGGTTCACAAGTCCTTGTTCTCTCCGTTGATGCAAGGCGTGCTCGAACAGAGTCTGGATTTGAAGTCACAACTCACGGTGGCCGAGAAGGTACAGATATTGATGCACTTGCATGGATTGAAAAAGCTTGCGCACTTGGAGTAGGTGAAATTTTATTGAATTCGATGGATGCCGATGGAACTCGAGCAGGCTATGACATCGGAATGATCACTGCAGTTCGTGCCATTTCTAAAGTCCCACTTATTGCAAGCGGTGGTGCGGGAACTTTTGAAGATTTCGCACATGCCCTTGATGCAGGCGCTGATGCACTATTGGCTGCAAGTGTCTTTCATTTTGGGATACACCGAATTGGGGATGTAAAGCGCTATTTAGATGCCCAGGGATATTCCATTCGCATGAGCACATCCAAGTAAGGCAGAATTTGACCATGGCGCACATCGAGCTCTCTGCACAGGTTGCCTCTTTACTCAAAGATGCAGATTCCCTTATCCCAGCTATCGCCCAAGATGTAAAAACTCATGAAGTATTGATGTTGGCCTATATGAATAAGGAATCACTTGCTGCAACCCTAGATACAGGGCGGGCAACGTATTGGTCTCGTAGTAGAAACGAATTATGGATTAAAGGAGCCACTTCAGGTCACACGCAAGAGGTGCATTCGATCTCACTAGATTGCGATGGCGATGCTCTTTTATTGCAAGTAACGCAAGTAGGCGCTGCCTGTCATACAGGCGATAAAACTTGTTTCCACCAAAATCTTGAAATGAACGTACAAAAATGAATCGCGAAGAATTTCGTGAGCATGCACGTACAAACAATGTGATTCCTGTTTTTCGAAAGTTGCTCGCAGATGGTGAAACGCCACTAGGAATTTATAGAAAACTGGCAAAGAATTTACCAAATACATTCTTGCTTGAATCCGCAGAACATGGTGGCGCATGGTCACGATATTCATTTATTGGTGTTCGCAGCCAAGCAACACTGACAGAACGAGATGGAAAAGCATTCTGGGAAGGTAATCCTCCAGCAGGTGCGCCAACTGGAATGGCCCCACTTGAAGCGCTGCGTCTTTCTGCCCAACATTTGAAATCTCCTGTGATTGCAGGTTTGCCCACTCTTACTGGTGGACTCGTCGGTTACATGGGTTATGACAGCGTGCGCGGTCTCGAGAAATTACCAACGCTTTCAAAGAAGGATTTGCCGCTCCCTGAATTAAATTTCATGCTCACAAGTGATATCGCCGTTATGGATCACGCCGATGGAACTCTCATATTGATTGCAAATGCAATAAACTGGGATGGAAGCACAGATAGAGTCGATGAAGCATATGACGCTGCAGTAGCAAGACTTGATCGAATGCAAGAAGAGCTAGCTCATCCTATTCCATCTGCTATCTCTGAAATAAATGCGTACAACGTTCCAGAAGTTGAAACAACTATGACGAGTGCGCAATATAAAGAGAAGATTCTCAAAGCAAAAGAAGAGATTGTTGCGGGGGAGGCATTTCAAATAGTTCTCTCTCAACGTTTTGCAACTTCATGTACTGCCGATGCAATTGATGTATATAGAGCACTACGCCTGCACAATCCAAGTCCATATATGTACCTCTTTAGATTCAATGGGGGCATAAATATTGTTGGCTCCAGCCCAGAAGCCCTTGTCAAAGTAACAAATAGAGGCGATCACAAAGAGGTAATGGTTCATCCAATTGCAGGCACTCGTAAGCGCTCTGATATTCCAGAAGAGGATCACCGCTTAGGTGAAGAATTATTGGCAGATCCAAAAGAGCGTGCAGAGCATTTGATGTTAGTTGATCTAGGCAGAAATGATTTAGGACGTATTTGCGAACCAGGTTCTGTTGAAGTTGTTGATTTTATGCATATCGAAAGATATTCACATGTTATGCATATCGTCTCAACAGTAACTGGAACTCTTGCAAAGAAATCTTCACCCGTTGACGCGCTCTTTGCTGTATTTCCTGCAGGAACGTTATCCGGAGCACCTAAGCCACGCGCTATGGAAATTATTGAAGAGCTCGAACCGACACGTCGTGGAATCTATGGCGGCGCTATCGGTTATATAGATTTCACCGGAAACATCGATGCATGTATTGCTATTCGTACAGCTTTGATTTTCGAAGGTAAAGCTTATGTACAAGCAGGAGCTGGAATTGTTGCCGATTCAGATCCAGAATCTGAAAACCAAGAATGCATAAATAAGGCAGCCGCTGTTTTAGGTGCAGTGAGTGCAGCACATACGATGAAATCAATTTCATGAGCAACGGAATATCTCTGGCAATATCTTTTGTTGTAGTCATCGCAATAGCTATCCTCATTGGAAAACGATTCCGACTCTCGTCGCGCTATGAGAGAAAAGAAAAGGTTTTGACCCCATGGAACTCTTTAGATCAGGGAATTGATCCAACAGAAAACGATGCCAGCAAATGAGCGTTTTAGATTCGATAATTGAAGGTGTCAGAGAAGATTTAGCAATGCGTCGTTTACCACTTGCTCAAATCCGCGAAGCACTAGAGAGTGCACCAGCGGTTCGAAATGTTGGCGCGGCATTTACCGGATCAGAGATTTCAATCATTGCTGAAGTAAAGCGCTCATCACCTAGTAAAGGCGCACTTGCACCTATCGAAGATCCAGGCGGACTAGCCAGCCGATATGAAGAGTCTGGAGCAAACGTTATTAGCGTTCTCACGGAACGACGACGCTTTGGTGGTTCATTAGATGACCTAGATGCGGTCCGAGCACGTGTAGATCTTCCAATATTGAGAAAAGATTTTATGGTCGATGAATATCAATTTCTAGAGGCCCGTGCACATGGAGCAGATCTTGTACTTCTCATCGTTGCAGCGTTGAGCAAGAATCAACTCGATGATTATCATCAATTAGCAAAAGAATTAGGTATGTCATCACTGATTGAAGTGCATACCCACGATGAATTGGAAAGAGCACTCGAAATTTCGCCAGAGATCATTGGTGTGAACTCTCGTAATCTGAAAACACTCGACGTTGACTCAGCTGCATTTGCTCAACTCATACCTCGAATTCCGACATCAATGGTGCGGGTAGCAGAATCGGGTATATCCAGTAGAAGCGATGTCGAATTCGCCCAAGAGCATGGTGCAACAGCAATATTGGTAGGAGAGACCCTTGTGCGCTCAGCGGATCCAGAACTCGCCATGCGCGAATTACGTGGTCATCGGTAGACTTATTTCATGACCACATCAGAATCCACGATTCTTGGACACTTTGGCCAATATGGCGGACGTTTTGTTCCAGAAGCACTCATTGGCGCTTTGGAAGAACTCGAAGCGGCACATATCAGTGCACTGAAAGATCCAATCTTTCAAGCTGAGCTAGCGCACTTACATCTAACGTATACCGGTCGCCCTAGCATTCTTACTGAGGCTAAAAGATTTGCAGAATATGCAGGTGGTGCGCGAATTCTTTTGAAGCGCGAAGATCTCAATCACACAGGCAGTCATAAAATCAACAATGTATTAGGACAAGCACTTCTTACAAAGCGTATGGGTAAGAAAAGAATTATCGCTGAAACAGGCGCGGGACAACATGGCGTTGCATCTGCAACAGCTGCAGCGCTGATGGGACTTGAATGCGTTGTCTATATGGGCGAGGAAGATACTCGTCGTCAATCACTCAATGTTGCACGAATGAAAATTCTTGGCGCAGAAGTTGTTCCAGTTACAACAGGATCTCGAACCCTCAAAGATGCAATCAATGAAGCGATGCGTGATTGGGTAACAAATGTAGAGACCACTCATTACTTACTTGGAACAGTTGCCGGCCCCCATCCTTTCCCAACAATGGTGCGTGATTTTCATAAAATTATTGGTGAAGAAGCAAAGATTCAAGTTCAAGAACTAGTGGGACGCTTACCTGATGCTGTCTTGGCATGCGTTGGTGGCGGCTCAAATGCAATTGGAATTTTTCATGACTTTATCAAAGATGCATCAGTGCGACTCATTGGTCTTGAAGCCGGGGGAGATGGCGTAGAAACTGGGCGTCATGCAGCAACAATTACTGGTGGCACCGCAGGTGTTCTTCACGGAACTCGTTCCTATGTTTTGCAAGATAAAAATGGCCAAACTGTTGAATCACATTCAATCTCTGCGGGACTTGATTACCCAGGTGTTGGACCAGAGCACGCCTACCTTCATGACATTGGTCGCGCCGAGTATCGCGCCATCACCGATGCGCAAGCGATGCATGCATTTTCACTACTTTCAAAGACAGAAGGAATAATTCCTGCCATCGAAACTGCGCATGCACTTGCGGGTGCTATTCAAGTAGGTAATGAGTTAGGCCCTGATGCAGTGCTACTGCTCAATCTTTCTGGTCGCGGTGACAAAGATGTACAAACTGCAGCAGAGTACTTTGGAATCCCGCTCTAAGAATGACTGCAACCCTTGAGCAGCTTTTTGTAAAGGTTCGCGCAGAAAATCGTGCAGCCCTTATTGCATATATCCCTGCTGGCTTTCCAACAATTGAAGGTTGCAAGAAAGCAATCAAAGCCTTAGTCGATGGCGGTGTGGATGCAATTGAAATTGGTTTTCCCTATAGCGATCCTGTGATGGATGGTCCAATTATTCAAGCAGCAGCAGAACAATCCCTTGCACAAGGCACAGGAGCTGCAGATGTTTTCTCTGCTCTCAAGTGCGCAACCGATGCAGGAGTAGCAGCAGTTGTAATGACATATTGGAATCCGATTGAAAGATATGGCGTTGACGAGTTTGCACAATCGATTGCTGACAATGGCGGTTCAGGTGTGATCACACCTGACCTAACTATCGAAGAATCAGAACGATGGATAGCTGCTACAAATAGAAATGGCATTAGCCCGATTTATGTAGTTGCACCTAGCACCAATGATTCTCGGCTAGGAAAAGTCACGAGTCATTGCTCTGGCTTTATTTATGCAGCAAGTTTGATGGGAGTAACGGGTACGCGTACGAGTATTTCATCGGGTGCTAGCGATCTAGTTACGCGAATACGAAAGGTGAGCGAATTACCTATTGCAGTCGGCTTAGGTGTTTCAAATCACGTTCAAGCTCGCGAGGTCGCAGGATATGCCGATGGCGTCATTGTTGGTTCAGCATTTATAAAATGCTTACTCGAAGCAGATACCGAGGAAGATGGCTTGCGAGCTATTACCGAACTAGCCCAAGATTTAGCTAAAGGTGTGCGCGAAGGGCGATAGAGGCTTTTTCTCAGACTCATCGGTTGGGATGACAGAGCGATTTGACCACTGATTCGGTATTCTTTTTCAGTATTTGACGAGAAGAATTGAGGAATAAGAAATGGCCCAAAATACCGGTGGAGATAAAATCACTCGTAACATCGTGATTGGAATGGTGACACTCGTTGTTGCAGTGGGTGTCATATTCTCAGTATTGGGTAACAGGGCTAGTACCAGCGTATCCCTGCCTTCGCAGGCTAATACAGCGAATGGCTCTGGTATTGAATTCAATAGCGAACTAACAGGTGTTCCAGTTGTAGACATTTGGGAAGATTTTCAATGTCCAGCCTGCGCACAATTCGAAGCACTCAATAGCACTTACATAGAGAGCATTATTGTGGAAAAGAAAGCAAAAGTAATTTTCCATCCACTCTCATTCTTAGGTCCAGAATCCATTCGCGCGGCAAATGCCGCAGCCTGTGCATCCGATGAAGGCAAATATTTGGAGTACCACGATTTTCTTTATAGAAATCAACCGGCTGAAAACAGTGGCAAGTGGACGAATGCTTATTTGATTGCTGGCGGAGTTGCAGTGGGAATTTCTTCAGCTGAATTTGGTGCTTGCATCAATGATTCAAAATATGGTGGTTGGGTACAAAGTATTGCCACAGATGGTGGAAAGAAGGGTATTGACTCGACTCCATCCGTTTTTGTAAATGGTAAAGCCCTTGATCGAAATACCCAGATTTACGATGCT
>CAMCCH010000058.1 GCA_945873335.1 Bifidobacterium breve
TACTTGTAACGATAAATAATTCGACCTCGGGTGAGGTCATATGGACTTAGTTCAACAATCACACGATCAGCAGGAAGGATGCGAATGTAGTTCTTTCGCATCTTGCCGCTAATGTGCGCAAGAATTCTGTGACCATTAGTTAATTCCACACGAAACATTGCATTCGGTAGCGCTTCAGCTACGGTGCCTTCGATTTCGATAGCACCATCTTTACTCGCCAAGCTTTACCTACTTCTCTGTTGCGCATGAAATGACCAGTTCAAATCCCATGTGGATATTCCCCACATAATTAGAAATGGCGCGGGGGGTTAGTCTAAAGCGCGCGCTCAAAATAGGGAAATCGGCCTCATTGAGTTACATCTATGTAATTCGTGAGCAGGGCCACAGGAATTCACGCGAGAAGAAGGGCTCTTAGCTCTCGAAATCGTCGCGTTTGGTCCAGATAACCAAGATCCAGAGTGAGCATGTCAAAGTAACAACCAATGATGGGAAATAGACAACTTTGTCGATGAAAATTCCAATTGGTGGTGCACCTGGCATAAGTCCGCGAAGTGAAATCAAAGAATAGGTCAGCGCTGCAGACCAAATAAGTGATGAAAGCGTTGGCGGACGTCTTCCGTTAGCAACCATGTAAGCCATGATCGTCACCGATACCAATGCAGTAATCATTAGAAGCAAAATGATTACAACAAGTAACTTTGTTGAATTTGAGCGATCTGCTGTGAAAACGGATGAAGATAAGCCCTGATTGAACTCATCAATTGCATTGTCAATTGAATCACTATCGCCAAGAGTTACTAACTTATCTGGATCACTCCAATAGCCATGGGCCATTCGAACATCAAAAGTATCAATGTTCTTTGTGTAATCAAGAGGCAAGATTGCAAGATCTTGAATATCTCCATTGTCATCGGTATATGAAGCGCTTACCGGAATTTCAAAAGCATAAAGATCGAGTGGATACCACGCCACTTGCGAACGGTTTGACTCCCCCGGTTGCTGATCAATCTGCAAATCAAAGCCACCTACTGGAACATCTTTCTTGAATTCATAGAGATTACTTGCTCCATTACTTGCACCAATGACAGAGTCAACGTGGAGTAATACATCTTTCTTTGGCAACCAACCACTCTTGAACCTATAACCTACAGCTTCAGAATTTGGCCACGGGAGAACACGAGCCTCTGCAGTTCCTTTGAGTGGATCTACACCAGTGATTTGCATAAGAACTTCTAGGCGATCTTCGGAACTCTTCTCAATCAGCGCATCATCAATAGCGTAAGCATCCCCGCTAGGATTTTGAGAAATAAGAACAATTATTGCAATATAGAAAACAAAGATGGCAATAAAGCTTTGAACAAATCTATTACGTAGATATTTCATTGCTATCCCTTTGATTTAGTTTCATAACGATAAAGATACAGAGAAATCGTTCCCGGCTAGTAATTTCTTACTAACCGGGAACGATTATTTCCCTAGTTTCTCACCCAAGGAGAGTGAAGTGATTGTCTTACTTCTTCTTATATCCGCTAGGACATGCAGGCTTTACTGCAGTGATCTTCTTAGTCGACTTACCTTGTACGCAAGTGATAGTTGACTTAGGAGCTGTTGCCTTTGATGGCTTGTAGCCAGGCTTGATGCCAATCTTCAACTTAGGTCGTGAGAATTGGAATCCGGAGACGTCGATGATGATCTTTCCGTTCTTCACCGAAATCTTGCTAATCGCTGCTGTGCTTCCGCCAGCCTCTGTTGTAACAGAGACATTGAGAGCAGTTGCTGCATCATTTGGATTTGTCATTCCCCACAAGATTGCAGCATCCGCTGTTGGGATGATTGCCTTGTAGAAACCACGGTTGACAGTGACACCATCTGGTGCAAAGTGTGGTGCTGCAGTTGTCCATGTGAAGCTCTTTGTCTCTTCGCTCCACACTGGTGTGCTCAATTCGCACACACCATTTGAACCAACATACATATCACCCGATGTACCTTCGACGCCGAAGCCCGACATGTCATCATTTGATGGAAGGACGATTGCCTGGAATTGGCGAACGTTCGCCTTTGAAACTCCAGTTTCTCCCTTACAGTCTGCTGCCTTTGCTGCCAATGGAACTGTTACTGGTGTACCAGTGATAGTAATAGAGGTGTATTCACCTTCATTTTTTCCATCAACAATGACGTCAACACCTACTGCAACAGTTACGCCAGGCTCCATTTCACCTGTACGAACCTTTGCAGAAATGACGATATCTGGATCAAGACTTGTTGCATATGCCTTGTTACCAACTTGACCTGCAAGATTTACTTTCTTGTCAGCTCCAGTAAGTGTTGGCAATACATCGATCATCAAGATATTTGTGAACTCGTTAGCAGATTTCGCTTCAATATAAAGTCCGTCATATCCAAGTGAACCAAGGTTGAGACCTTGCCAATCAGGGCTTGTCCAACGACCTGGAAGAACGCGACCTGCTTCAGTTGGTTGACCAACTGCTGTTGCAGGATCTGGTGCTAGTGGTGCCGTTGCCGCAAGTTCTGCAGCTTCTACAGTCTTGGAATCTGTTCCTGTAGCAGCAGCTGTTGTTGCAGCGGCTGCATCTGTTGCGGCTGCTGGTACGGCTGCAACTGTTCCGGCAACTGCCCAACCATTGATGAGTGCATTCTGGCTAACCCAGATAGGAATAATGATTCCCTCTGTTGCACCGAAAGTTTTAGTAGCTGCATCATAAGTTGTTCCCCATACAGGGCGTTGCTGAAGAGCTGAAATTTCAGCCAAATCAAGATATGTACCAGTCATAAAGTTCTTATTCTGTGCGGCAGCTTCTGCTGCTGTTGCATGGAAGAAAATGAACTTTACTTCGTTGTCTAGCATAAATACGTTTGAGCCCTTATAGCAATCGCTAAATGGCTTCTGGGTTGCTTTCCTAGTTGCTGGATCCCAGCAATCAACAGGATATGAATATGAATCTACTGCCTTATTGATATCAAAAACTTTGGTTTTAGGATCATATTTTGCACCTTGTTCTGGGTGCGTTGCAGTACCAAGTAGCGCTGAAAGATTTTGTACAACCATCTTTCCTGATGTTAGAACATCGCGCTGATACTGTGACATCCACCAGTTATTATCTACAACCTTGCCATTGACAATCTTGGCAACAGGTGCGTAGAAATCTGCTGGAGTCTTCTTCATTGGAACTTCTGCACCTGAAGGCACATAGACCAATGGAATTTTCTTTCCATTTGAATCTGTGAGAGTTAGTGACTCAACACAATAAATACCATTTGAAACTGCGCATGCTTGCATGGCAGTCTTTGGAACTCTAATCGTTGCTGCGTTAGCTGGCGCTACCGCAACAATGAGTCCCGCGAGTAATGCGAGAACACTTGTTCCCGCGATAATAGTTTTTTTCACTTCATTCCCCTTAGAGATATGGCGATGCTCAGCCGGGCGCTGGCAACACAATGTTCACCGTATCTTGATTACCGTACCTTTGAGGCGATTTTATGCGAATAATGGATGTATTCCCAGTAGCAAATTGAGCGTGAACGGGGCCTATCGCAGTGGTGAAAGGTACCAATTCCACTGCCACGTAGCCGTAGGCGAAGTCTCCAAGGAATCTTGGAATTCAGGGAATGAATAGACCAAAAGCGCAGTACCACCTGGAATCACAGTGGTTGGTCTGGAATCACTCACTAATGGTGAATGGCCAGTGAAAACACTCAGTGATGGTGATGCAGAAATTAGATCGTTAGTTTGATTTGTAACGCTGAGTACCCACGTAACTGGACATTGACTCTTTTCGCAACGTTCCCAGGATACTTTCAATCCTGTTGCGGTGAGTCCACCGAGAGTGTCACCTAATCCACCTGCAGCGCTGATTGCACCAACATCGCCAACGCTTTGCTCCCATGTAATTGGATAATCGGAAACTAGACCTTGAATCACTTGTTGAGTTGCAGCATTTTCACCTAGTGAATCACTGGCGATATCAATTACAGCCGAATCCTTTGTAAGTGATTTGAATCCTTCGAAAAGTCCAATGCTCACAAAGCCAATGAGTATGACTGCTATTCCAGAAACGATTGCACGGCGAATTCTTTGGCGACGAACTTTTGCAATAATTATTGGCGCGAGATCACGATTTTCAAGGACACCAAGTGCCATCCATTGCATTTCGCGGCGGATTAATGGATCTACATCACTCATTGTTATCCACCACTTCTGCTAACAGAACCCTGGTCTCTTTATCAGTTCCTAATAATTCTTTCTTCGCCGACTTCTCTAACTCAGGTACTAATTCAATATAAGCAGCAACTGCTGCTTTACCACGAGCAAGGTGGGATGCCGCAGTGCCCATTGGTATCTCAAGTACTTCTGCGACTTCACGTAAAACCATTCCGTGTTCGTAAATGAGAACAAGTACCGCGCGCTGGGCTGCGGTCAAAGTTTTTAGCGCAGCCTGCACCAGTAACCGTTGCGTTACATCATCTGTTTGATCTGCAATATCTCGAATATTTTCCGCAAGATCCCATGATGTTTCTTTCTCCTGTTGCTTGCGCAACCACTTACGACGCATGTCAGCATGTTTGCTCACCATCACGCGCATCAAATAAGCATCAGGATTTTCGTGTTCTCGAATCTTGCTCCAGCGCTTATAAACATCAGCTAGAGCCTCTTGCAACACATCTTCTGCGTTTTGAGTATCGAAACAGATCACACGAGCAGCGCGCAGAAATGCGCTCTGCTTCTCACGAAGCCAGAGCGTGAATTCGACCTGATCCTGGCTGCTCATATGGGCATCCTAGAATGCAAAGAAGAATTACAGAAGGTCAGAGATGCTAATTCCATATGAATTCAATTTAGCGGCTCCGCCATCGAGTGCAGTGAGCACAAATGGCTTGCCGTCGGGACAAATTACATATGAATTTTCAAAGTGGGCCCCGCGTGATTTATCTTGTGAGACCACAGTCCAGTCATCAGATAAGACTTTAGTCTTCGCGCTGCCTCGAGTAATCATTGGCTCAATTGCTAGGGCAAGGCCTGCAACAATTTCTGGACCATTTCCTGGACGTCCAAAGTTGAGGACGTGTGGCTCTTGGTGCATCTCTGTACCAATTCCGTGGCCACCGTATTCTTGCAAGATTCCAAACTTACCTTGTGAGTTTATATATTCTTCAATTGCGTGACCGATGTCGGTTAGCTTTGCGCCGCTCTTACCTGCAGCAATTCCACGCCACATTGATTCTTCACAAACATCCATCATTTTTTGATCAGCAGGATCAACACTTCCGACTCCAACAGAAAATGCTGCATCTCCATGCCATCCATCAATAATTGCGCCACAGTCAATTGAAATAACATCGCCATCTTCAATGACTCGATCACCTGGGATTCCGTGAACAATTTCATCATTGATCGAGATACAAATTGTTGCAGGGTATCCGTGATAACCCTTGAAATTTGAAGTTCCACCACCACGCTTTATATTAGCTGCAGCAATTGCATCAAGGGCATCGGTGCGCATTCCAACTTTGATGGAAGATTTGAGAAGTTCTAAAGTTTCGCCAACGAGTAAGCCGGCACGGCGCATAATCTTGAGTTGTTCTAAAGTTTTGATTTGAATTGCCATGAATATTACTTACCAAGAAGTGCGATTGCTTGAGCAGTTATATCTGCAACGCTACCTGTGGCCGGAGTTGTAAGTAGAAGACCTTTATCGCGGTAAAAGGCGATAATTGGCGCTGTTTGATCTGCATAAACCTTTAGTCGATTTGCGATAACTTCTTCTTTGTCATCTTCGCGTTGGTAGAGCTCTCCGCCACAGGCTGCACATTTTTCACCTTGTGATGGCTTTCCACAATCGCGACATGTGCGTCGACTTGAAAGGCGAGCGATGATTTCTGCATCCGAAATCTGCATTTCGAGAACTGCATCCATGGAAATATTCTTTGCAGCTAAAATTCCATCGAAATACTGTGCTTGAGCGATATTGCGCGGCCATCCATCGAGTAAGAAACCCTTCGATGCGTCGCTTTCCTCTAAACGCAGGCGAACCATTTCATTTGTAACATCGTCAGGAACTAATTCTCCGCGATCCATATAGACGCGTGCTTGATTTCCAATATCTGTACCCGCTTTGAGATTTGCGCGGAAGATATCACCAGTTGAAATGTGTGGAATTGAATAATGTGCTGCAAGGAATTGTGCTTGTGTTCCCTTGCCTGCACCTGGTGGACCTACCAGGAGTAAACGCATTACTTCAGGAATCCCTCATATGAACGTTGTTGCAATTGTGACTCAATCTGCTTAGCAGTATCGAGTCCTACACCGACAACGATCAAAATTGCTGTTCCACCAAATGGGAAGTTCTGAGTTGCTCCAAAGAGAATCAGTGCTCCGATTGGGATAACTGCAACAAGTGCTAGATAAATAGAACCTGGTGCAGTGATGCGTGAGAGAACATATTGCAAATATTCTGCAGTTGGACGACCCGCGCGAATACCAGGAATAAATCCACCGTACTTCTTCATATTATCTGCAACTTCTTCTGGATTGAAAGTGATTGCAACATAGAAGTAAGTAAAGAAAATAATAAGTGCTGCATAGGTAGCAATATAAATTGGGTGATCACCGTTGACGAAGTTTCGGCTGATCCAGATTGCCCAACCCGCTTGGCTATTTGTGAAGTTGACAATGAGAGAAGGGATATAGAGCAAGGAGGATGCGAAAATAACTGGGATAACGCCAGCTTGGTTTACCTTGATTGGAATATATGTACTTGTTCCACCATATGCCTGACGGCCAACCATTCGTTTTGCATATTGCACAGGGATTCGACGTTGCGCTTGTTCAACAAAAACAACGGCTGCGACAATCAAAATTCCAACTGCGAGTACGAATAGGAATGCAAACAAGCCCTTTTGCAATCTAATTGACCATAGTTGGGTAGGGAAACCTGCTGCGATAGATGTGAAGATAAGGATTGACATACCGTTACCGACACCGCGATCAGTGATCAATTCACCAAGCCACATAATTACAGATGTTCCTGCAGTCATTACAAAGATCATTGTGACGATGCGTTGCCATGAGGTGTCAGGAATAATTGCTTCGTTACAACCTGAGATCAAACGACCTGGTGTGCGAGCAACAGCTATCAAACCAGTTGATTGCAATACTGCTAGACCAATAGTTAGGTAACGTGTGTATTGAGTTAGCTTTGCTGTTCCTGATTGACCCTCTTTTTTCAAGGTTTCAAAACGTGGAACAACAACAGTGAGCAACTGAATAATAATTGAGCTTGTGATGTAAGGCATGATTCCGAGTGCGAATACAGATAGCTGCAAAAGCGCTCCACCGCTGAACAAGTTGATCAGACCAAAGAGTCCACCAGTTTGAACGTTCTTAAGGCAAGCATTTACTGCTGTGTATGAGACACCTGGTGTTGGTACAACAGAACCAAATCGAAATAGAGCCATGATGGAAAGAGTGAAGAAGATCTTCTTTCGAAGGTCCGGTGTCCTAAAGGCCATAGCAAATGCATTTAGCATTTATCTTCTCCCTCTCTCTAATCGAAATATATCTAGTGAATACTTATTACAGTGTCTTTGCAGATCCGCCAGCAGCAGAAATCTTGTCGATTGCTGTTGAGGAGAATTTATGCGCAATTACATTTACTTTGACTGCAATATCGCCATTGCCAAGAACCTTTACAGGCAAGCTATCGCGAACTGCACCCTTTGCAATGAGATCTGCAACAGTTACATCGCCACCCTTTGGAAAGAGTGCGTTGATTGTTGAGACATTTACTGCCTGATATTCAATGCGGGCAGGGTTCTTGAATCCACGCAACTTAGGCAAGCGCATTACGAGAGGTAGTTGTCCACCTTCGAAACCTGCACGAACTTGGTTACGGGCACGAGTTCCCTTACCACCACGACCTGCTGTCTTTCCCTTTGATGCTTCTCCGCGACCCTTACGAGTCTTAGCTTTTTTAGCACCAGGGGCTGGACGCAAATGATGAAGTTTGAGTGTCATCGTTATTCAACCTCCTCAACCTTGATTAGGTGGCGAACTGCGTAAACCATGCCACGAATCTCTGGACGATCTTCTTTTACGACAACATCATTGATGCGCTTGAGTCCAAGCGAACGCAATGTGTCGCGCTGTTCTGGCTTATTGCCAACTTTTGAACGAATTTGAGTAACTTTTAAACGTGGCATTAGGCACCTACCGTGATCTGTGAAGCGCGGATAATTGCTGCA
>CAMCCH010000059.1 GCA_945873335.1 Bifidobacterium breve
GTGGGTCTTCACACATTGAGTCATAGAAAGCATGCGACTCAATATTTGCTTCATCGATTACATAAAAACCAAGTTCATCTGTGAGATCTAAGAATGCAGGATCATTTGGGTAATGTGATGTGCGCACAGCGTTGAAATTCCAACGCTTCATCTCTAATAGATCTTCACGCATATCATCGCGCGTTAGAACTCGACCAGTGTGGCGATTGAAGTCATGGCGATTGACGCCATAGATAGTGATTGCTTTGCCATTGACTAGTAGATCTTTTCCAACGACTCGAACATCGCGGAAACCAATTTTTTGGCTACCAATCTGCAGGATTGTGCCCTCTGGGGAAAGTAATTCAAAGGTCAATGTGTATAGATGTGGTGTTTCAGCAGACCAGAGGGCAACCTTTGGAATTCGACTCTCTAGCAATATTTTTCCAGGTACATCAGCTCGTACTTGAGCCAAGATGGCATCTGTTGCTTTAGAGACAGTGCCATCCCATGATTTACGCTTTTCAATTTCAGCGTGACGTGCTTTCTCTGATAATTCTGTCCAGTTTGGCGCAACCTTAGTCACTAAAGTTTTTTCTAGATTAGCTGCACTAACTTTTGGTAATTCTTCAATACGTGCACGAAGTGTGTATCCATGTAAGTCATTGAGTTCGTTTGAAGAGATATGTGCTTCAATTTTCAAAGTTCCTGTTGAATTATCTGACTCGAGCCCGGCAGTTGTATAAAGGCGATCAATAAATACGTTATTAGTTGCATAGAGTTTTACTGAACGCGAAATACCTCCATGCCACCAATGATCTTGATCTTCAATAAATGTTGCATCAGACCACTTAACTACAGTGATTCGAACTGTGTTCTTTCCACGCTCCAAGAAAGGAGTGATATCAAATTCTGCTGCTAAGTGAGAATCCTTAGTAAGGCCAACTTCTCGTCCATTGATGTGAATGAGAGCGACAGATTCATAGCCGCCCAAGTGCAAGACAACTCGCTTGCCACTCCATGCAGAGGGAATTTCGAAATCGCGTTCATAAATTCCAGTTGGATTTTGCTCTGGAACATTAGGTGGTTGTTCTTCAAAAGGCATTTGGACATTTGTATAAATGGGTTTATCAAAAAATGTTTCGCTATGTGGTTGCATTGTCCAAAGTCCAGGAACTTGAATCTTGCTCCACTTTTTACGTGATGTATCTGTTGGACTATCTAGCAGTTGGAAGCGCCAAGTACCATCGAGTGAAATCTTCTCGAGATGTTCAATGTTGAGCATCGGTAAGCGATTAATTCCCGTAGTTTCAGGGCTGGTCCAATATCTAGAAATCACAGAGAACTCCTTCTTTTCGCGCGCCACCGTGATGGCAGGAGAGAAGTCTCTCAGCCCAAGCGCCTACCTAGCGAATTTCGAACGGCTAGAACATGGGACGATTTATACCTTGGTTGCCCGCTGGCTACCCTATGTTCATCTCAATGAGGGAGTCTTTCTCTATGGATTTTCTGACTGATCGAGAGGTTAGCTGGCTCTCTTTCAATGAACGCGTGCTTGAAATGGCTGAAGATGAATCTCTTCCTTTACTGGAGAGAGTTCGATTTCTTGCAATCTTCTCTTCGAACCTAGATGAATTTTTTATGGTTCGCGTTGCATCACTTCACCGAAAATTAGAAACTGGAGTAACGGCAAGAAATACCGCTGGTCACACTCCGCGCGAACTCATGAAAGAAATTTCTGAAAAGACTGAAGCGCTAATGAATAGACACTCTCATACATTTCATCAAAGCATCTTGCCTGCACTGGAAAAAGAGAATGTACGCATTGTTACCTGGGATCAGTTAGATCAGGAAGAGCGTGGATACGTCTCCAAATTATTTAGTGAGCGAATATTTCCAGTTCTGACTCCTTTAGCAGTTGACCCTTCTCACCCATTTCCATACATTTCTGGCTTATCACTCAACCTTGCAGTTATTGTAAAGAACTCAAAAACAAGTGAACAATTTTTCGCCAGAGTCAAAGTACCGCCAATTCTTTCTCGCTTTATTCCAACCAATAGCGCAGGCTCTACTCGATTTATTCCGCTGGAAGAAGTTATCGCAATTCACCTTCAAGAACTTTTTCCTGGCATGGTCATTGAAGATCACTACACCTTCCGAATAACTCGAAATCAAGATTTAGAGATTGAAGAAGAAGAGTCAGAAGATTTATTGCTCACCCTTGAACAAGAACTCTTGCGCCGCCGCTTTGGGCCACCTGTGCGCCTTGAGATTGAAAAAGGAATTGATAAGGCACTTCTTGAAACATTAGCGGAAGAACTCTCTATCGATAAAGAAAATATCATTTCTGTTGCTACACCTCTTGATCTCACTGATCTCAATCGAATTGCTGATTTAGATTTGCCGCATCTAAAGTTTCCTGCATTTCGCTCTCGCACTGCACTGGCATTATCTGAAGTAGATGTTGAAGAGCCAGATACCTTCTTTTCCGCTATAAAAAGGGGAGAAATTCTCCTCCATCATCCTTATGAATCATTTACTTCATCTGTCGTGCAATTCCTTCAAAGTGCGGCAGAAGACCCACGTGTATTAGCGATTAAGCAAACCCTCTATCGCACATCGGGTGACTCGCCAATTATTGAAGCACTCATTGAAGCTGCAGAGGCAGGCAAGCAAGTTCTAGCTGTTATAGAAATCCGTGCTCGCTTTGATGAGCAAGCAAATGTGCGATGGGCGCGCAAACTCGAAGCAGCAGGAGTCCACGTTGTGTACGGACTTATGGGTCTGAAAACTCACGCAAAGCTCTCACTAGTTGTTCGCGATGAAGCCGATGGACTACGAAGTTATTGTCACATCGGAACCGGAAATTACAATCCAAAAACTGCGCGTATGTATGAAGATTTAGGAATCCTTAGCGCTGACCCTGTCCTCACCGATGACCTCTCAAAGTTATTCAATCAATTATCGGGTTTTGCCCCACAATCAACATATAAGAGATTATTAGTTGCCCCACGAAGACTACGAAGTGGCTTACTTGAAAAAATTGATATTGAAATTGCCAATGCAAAAGCTGGTAAACCAGCGGGAATTCGCTTCAAACTGAATTCATTACTTGATGAAGAGTTTGTTGAAAAATTCTATGAAGCATCAAAGA
The DNA here is from genome assembly GCA_945873335.1 of Bifidobacterium breve. GTDB lineage: Bacteria > Actinomycetota > Actinomycetes > Nanopelagicales > Nanopelagicaceae > Planktophila. The sequence continues at coordinate 3,134 of CAMCCH010000059.1, forward strand.
GTGGCGTAAAGATTGAATTACTTATCCGTGGCATTTGCGCACTCCAGCCTGGTATTCCTGGAGTTTCAGAAAATATTCGTGTTCGTTCGGTCTTAGGTCGATTCCTAGAGCATTCTCGTATCTTCCATTTCGTCAATGGCGCACAAGATGAGTACTGGATTGGAAGTGCTGACTTGATGCACCGCAATCTAGATCGCCGAGTCGAGAGCCTGGTTCGCATCCAAGATGCTGGGCACATCTCAACACTCGATCAAATTCTTACACAGGGTCTATCGCAAGAAAGTAGTGGCTGGACACTAGAAAAAACAAAGTGGACTAGACGCAGCGAAGGTTTGCGCGATGTTCAAGCGATAACAATCGATAAGTTTCTGAAAGCGAGATAGCTATGGCTGAAGCAGAAGTTATTGTCCAAGCCGCAGGGGCAGTTTTGTGGCGCTATTCAAAAGGAAAAGAAATTGAAATTGCAATCATTCATAGGCCTCGATATGACGACTGGTCTCTACCAAAAGGAAAGTTAGAAAGTGGTGAGAGCCATATCGGATGCGCTTTCCGTGAAGTTCTAGAAGAGAAAGGTGTAACCCCAATCTTTGGGCCAGAAATTGGTGAAGCAATTTATCGTGTAGGTAATGAAAAAAAGGTTGTGAAGTATTGGAGCGCAAAGGAAAGTGATGTGCCCTACGGTGAGCCAGATAAAAATGAAGTCGATGAAATTTTATGGTTAGAGCCAATAGAGGCAAAGAAGAAACTAACTCTCGATGATGATCGCTCGATAGTAGATTTCTTTTTGGAGTTTGGCGTCGATACACAAGCGTTAGTTCTGTTGCGCCATGCAAAAGCGGTCAAGCGCGAAGACTGGGATGGCGATGATGGAGATCGCCCACTTTCACATGTTGGCCAATTGCAAGCGAAGAGACTTTTCCCACTCTATTTTCCATATGCCATCAAAGAGATTCATTCATCGGACGCAATGCGCTGCATTGAAACTATTGAACCGATGGCTCGCACAATGCAACTCAATCCAATCTTTTCAACTGATTTGAGCGAATATAGATTTTCTAAAGATAAAGAAGCAGCACTTGATTATGCTCAAGATTTACTCAATAACAACGTTGCTGGAATCATCTGTAGTCATAACCCGATATTGCCAAAGTTACTCAAGAAGCTCATCGGTAAGAAGAATTTCAAACAACTAGATGGAAAACTCGAACCAGGAGACTCTTGGGTTCTGCATCATCGCGATGGTGAAATAATTGCAATTGATAGCGTTGAAAGGCCACAAGTAAAGGCTTAGCGCTCCATCCAATCGAGCCAGCGAAGTACTAATCCTTCGCGAAGCGCCCAAGGACATATTTCTACTTCTGGAACTTGTAGCTTTTCAAGGATCGCGCGAGCAACGATTGAACCAGCAAGAATTTGGCTTGCCCTACTTGATGAAACTCCAGGGAGTTCACCGCGTTCCTTATTACTCATTTCGCCCAACTTGGGAGTCAATGTAAGAAGGTTTCTTGTTTGTAATCTCTTAGCGTAATCGCTATTGCCTGCGATACGAGCAAGAGTTCTAAAAGTTTTACTCGTTGCTACAAAGTGATCTGCGCTGTGCAATTTGATTTCATATGGAAGTGAGTCTTGCAAAACTTCATCAACATAGGTTTCGAGGTTCTTGATTGATTTGGGTGAATAAGGATCTCCCTTGAGGAAATCTCTCGTAAGTCTTGCAGCACCAAGTGGTAGAGAAATTGTTGCATCTGGGTGCTCGTCATCACCTATTGCGATTTCTAATGAACCTCCACCGATATCAACAACAAGTAATCGCCCTGCAGACCAACCTAACCAACGACGCGCAGCAAGAAATGTCATTCGGGCTTCTTCGTCACCACTCATTATTTGAAGATCTATTTCAAATTCTGAATTTATATTCTTAATTATTTCAGCACCATTTTTCGCATCACGGATAGCAGATGTTGCGAAAGCAAGAATTTCTTCAGTTTTACTTTCATGAGCATGCTCTACCGCACCCTTTATTGCTTCGTGAAGTAGAAGAATTCCATCAGTTGAAATTTCACCAGAATCATTGAGGTGTTCAGTCAAACGAAGTTCTGTTTTAAAATTAGTTGCTGGTGTTGGACGAGCTCCGGGATGTGCATCCATGACCTGCAGATGGATGGTGTTGGAACCAACATCCAAAACTCCCAATCTCATGCGCGTAACTTACCCTTTAGAGCCTCGATACTCTCGATTTCAAGTTATCGCCAACTCCTGCCATAATTGCGCATCATGCTTTACGGCATGAGAGGCCTCCCTAGCTCAGTGGTAGAGCGACGCACTTGTAATGCGTAGGTCGTCAGTTCAATCCTGACGGGGGGCTCCATTTCAAAACACTCACGTGAGCGATCGGGGGAGAGATGAAAGAAGGACATTTCCCCAGTGATGCATTCAAGGATGCGCTCGCCGCAAATGATGAATATGTAAAGAACTTCAAATATCGCGATCTCACTGGTGTTGCTTCAAAGGGCATAGCAATTGTTACTTGCATGGATTCACGCATAAACCCTTTATCTGTGATTGGCATGCGCTCTGGGGATGCAAAGATTTTGAGAAATGCGGGAGCCCGCGTTACTGATGACGTTTTGCGTACTTTAGTACTTGCCACATATTTACTAGGTGTAAATCGAATTCTGATTATGCCTCACACAAATTGCCGTATGGCCATGAGTGAAGAATCTGAAATTCATGATCTCATTGAAAAGCAATATGGGGTTGATACACGTAGTTTGGAATTCAAGACAGTAAGTGATCAAAACAAGGCACTAGAAATAGATGTCAATCGCGTGCGTTCATACCCACTTATTCGCAAGGGTATTGAAGTTGGTGGAGCAATTTATGATGTAGCGACTGGAAAAATTACCCCGGTTGATTGCTAGTTCGCCGTATTGGCGCTTTTGTAACTGGATAGCTCAAATCTTCTAAAAATTGTGAAATTATCGCATTCATCAGCGTTGGCTTTTCTTTTGGAACCATATGTGAAGTTCCTGGAATAATTGCTAACTGCCCAAGTGGAAGTGCTTCATAGAGCTCAATTGTGTGTGAATGCTTGATGACATCATCATCGCCAGCTAAAACTAATACTGGGCACTGAATCTTTGCTAAATCAGAGAGTGCGATATCTGGTTCGCTCTTCCAAATCTCATGCATCTTCGCAATTTTCTTATCAAGAGTCTCTGGCGCATCAGGGGAAGTACGTGCATATTCTTCGCGATCCTCATCAGAGATAGACCATGAGTCAAATATTGGAGTTGCTCCACTAAAGTGGTAATTGGCGCCTATTGCCACAATTGATTTGACGAGTTCAGGGCGCTCTATTGCAACAGTCAAAGCGATAATTCCACCATCGCTCCAACCAATGAGGTGCGCTGGCTCTTGTACAACCTCTTCTAAATATGCAATTGCTTCACGAACTTGATATTTGAAATGATAACTTTCCACTTGATCTGCGCTAAAGCCATGACCTGCGCGATCGTAGGCATAGACATGAAAATCTTCTTCAACACTGGGTAGAACTGTGTAATCCCAATGCGATGTCTGGCTAGTTCCACCGTGTAACAGAACACATGCTTCACCATTATTACTCCACTCATAAGAATAGATTTGATGACCGCGAACTTTTACATAGTCGGGCATATTTAGAGAGTATCCATAATGTGGCGATTGCCTCTATCGAAGGTGATGTAGTTCCAGGTCCAGTCGGCGATTGTTCCGATTTTGTTACGTCCACCTAATAGATAGAACAAGTGCAAGAACAACCACGCGTACCACGCTAGAACTCCAGTTAGTTTGAACTTATTCACTTCAACGATTGCCTTATTGCGACCAATCGTTGCCATAGATCCCTTATCTCTATATTTGAATTTCTTTAGCTCTGCACCTTTTGCTACTCGTAATATTTGCTCTGCAACAAACCTTCCTTGTTGCATTGCAACAGGTGCAACCATCGGTAGGAATTTTCCATCTTTACCTTTGAATCCAGCGATATCTCCAATTGCCCAAATGTGTGGGTAGTGAGCAACTTGTAGCGTGCTATCGGTATCTATTCGAGTTCCAGCAAGTGGCAAGTTGAGAATTCCAGCTGTTGGCTCTCCCTGTACACCTGCTGCCCAGATAGTTACTTCTGATGGAATCGGATCACCACTTTTTAAAATAATTGAACGTGGCTTTACTTCTGCCACTGCTGTATTGAGCAATACATTGACGCCAAGTTTTTCTAAATCCTTTTTTGTTCGCTCAGATAATTTTGGGGAAAACATAGGTAGCAATCTTGGTCCTGCTTCAATCAGATTTATTCTCATATGCGCAGCGGCATGTGCTTGATCATTTTTGAGAGGCCCCCGCACTAATTCTGCAAATGCTCCAGCCATCTCAACACCGGTTGGTCCGCCACCAACGACTGAGATTGAGAAAATAGTCTCATCCTCAAAACGGCAGAGATCTTCAAATCTTCGCATGACCTCAGCGCGAATAAGTATTGCTTCGTGGACACTCTTCATTCCGAGTGCATGTTCTGCAACTCCTGTGACGCCAAAATCGGCAGTAGCTGAACCAAGGGCAACGACTAGATGGTCGAATTCGAGTGTTTCACTGCTATCTAATTTCACAGATTTATTTTTATGATCGACAGAAAGAGGTGAACCCATTCGAAATTGCACACCACGATTGCGCAGCGCACCGCGAATTGGATGGGCAACATGGTCTGCTGCCAGCCCAGCTGTAGCAACCTGATACAGAAGAGGTAAGAAAGTTTGAAAATTGTGTCGGTCAATAAGGGTTACATCCGCACTGTCACCGAATGCGCGTGCCGCTGTAAGTCCGCCAAAGCCGGCACCGAGAATAAGAACGCGAGGTTTCTTAGCTGTAGGCATGGCGGTACTCCTTTGCAACGAGCGAAAGTAATGATGTAAGTCTAGGCTTTACTCCATGAACTCGCCTCTCTATTTAGTAACTGGAGCGTCGGGCTA
>CAMCCH010000060.1 GCA_945873335.1 Bifidobacterium breve
TTTCCACTACGAGAAATCGTTGCTTTTTCTCCACTGAGGAAGTGTGCGCTTGAATCATCAACTAATGACTCTGGAACTTCGAAAGTAGTTTTTCCAGTTGATTCGATGTGAGCAAATACTTCTTTGCCAACACCAGTCCAACGAATCCACGGTGCATCAGATGCTTTGAATTCTGCAACAGCATGGGAGGCATAAATAGCCTTGGAATTAATCTTCATCCAATCCCCCATCTGGCGCAATACTTTTTGCTGCAAATCAGGAATCTCACCCGATGCAGTTGGGCCAACATTGAGAAGTAGATTTCCTCCACGAGAGACGATGTCGAGCAGGTGATGGAGTAATCCGCTGATGTTGAGGTAATGCTCATCAGTTTCAAGTTGGTTATATCCAAATGAATAACCAACGCCGCGGTTGTTCTCCCAGACTCCCCCATCTTCAACGTGCAGGTTCATCTTGTCTTCACTTGTCTTGTAATCCCAGTGTGGAATTCCCCAACGATCATTGACAACACCTGTTGGAACATGTGAGTAGTAATAATCAAAGAGAGCCGGCAATGAATATTCGCCTTCACGCTTTGAGAAATCTGGCCAGTTGATATCGTTGAATATCACTTCTGGCTTATAGCGATCGATGATGTCGACTACGTGCTCGTAGCAATACATCGAATATGCAGCATCTGATGGACGCGCTAATTCGTATTCGTCATTGTGTGGAGGCAAATTAGTAACGCTCCAGTCCAAACCGCCCGAATAGTAAACACCGAAGTGCAGTCCTTTTTTGCGAACTGCAGTTGCAATATCTCCAACAAGGTCACGCTTTGGCCCACGAGCAACAGTATTTCGAGTTCCCGTTCCTGGTGCTTGCCAGAGTGCGATTCCGTCGTGGTGCTTTGTTGTTGGTAGAACATATTGCGCACCTGAGTATGCAAAGAGTTCAGCCCACTGATCGGGATTGAATTTCTCTGCTTTCCATTGATCTAAGAAATCGTCATAGGGTGCATTTCCATAAACTTTCTTATGGTGCTCTTGTGCGGGTGAGCCCTCAATGCGAATGGTGTTGAAATACCACTCGGCATATGGATTATGTGGAAACCATTTCTTAGCTTCCATCGTTCCTAGCTCGCCAATTGGTTCACCCCATGCAGGAACTGAGTAAGCACCCCAGTGAATAAAGATTCCGAATTTTGCTTCGGTATACCACTGTGGAACATCGCGTTTGAAGCGATCCCAGTTCACTGCACCTGCCATTTTTCTCTCCTTTTAGTTGTATTACCAGTTACGAAGATGTACAGATGACGGGTTGCCACCAAAATCCAAAACAATGACTGGCATAAGTCCGCTGACTTTATTGCCACGCACATCAATAATTATCTCTCCATCGGGATCTGGCATCTGAGAATCATGAATTGCACTCCTTCGAGTAAATGTCAGTTCTTCGCTACTTCCTAACATTTTGGCTGATTTGAGTCGAGCAACCTTTACGCCACGAACAACAACACTTTCTTGCGGAAGCGCAAAATTATGCAAATAAACTATATCTCCGCGCTGTGTCGACGGTCCGTAATATTGCCAATCTTCTAGACCTGGAATCACCTTTTCAATACTTTCTTTATTTACTTTCATCCACAGTGCTAAATCATCTAATGTTTGCGCTTCTTCAGTTGCCAAAGTTCCATCTGGCTTTGGTCCAACGTTGAGAAGTAGATTTCCCCCGCGAGATACAACTTCGATGAGTGTGCGTAAAATTTCATAAGTAGATTTATATGTCTTATCAGTTGGTACATATGCCCATGAGTAATTGATTGTCATGCAGCATTCCCAGGGTTCTGCTATCGGTTTTGCTGGAATCCACTGCTCGGGAGTTCGATAATCCCCTTGGGTGAAAAGTCTGTCGTTGATGAGCGTGTTTGGTGAGATTGAACGAATGTGGTCTCCAAAATCTTTCGAGTTCCAGGTCTCGTCACTGCGTTCCCAAGCGCCGTCGAACCATAAAAGATCGACAGGCCCATACTCTGTCAATAATTCAGTCAATTGATCTTTCGTGTATTGGCGAAATGATTCCCATTGATCCGATGTTCCCATAGGTGGGCTTACTCCGAAAACATAGGGACGATACTCGTCTTTCCATTCCAGATAACCCTCATGGCCCCAGTCTGCTAACGAATAATAGATTCCTACCTTTATTCCAACTTCACGTGCGGCATCAACATACTCACGCAAAATATCTCGACCCGTTGATTGAAAAATAGAGGTTGAAATATTTTTACCACCAAATTTTGATGGCCAAATTGCCCAGCCACTGTGATGTTTCGCTGTAAAAACTGCGTACTTGCACCCAGCATCTTTTGCTTTTTGCAAGAACTCTTTTGGGTTCCACTGGATTGGATTGAAAGAACTTTCGGTAGAGCGATATTGATCTACCGTTACCAGACCACCAAGAGGGAGGGCAAAGTTAACATCACCGAGCATGGGCCATGACATTTCAATTCCCTGTTGGCTGGCGTGATCAAGACAGATGAATAGACCTAACCCAGCACCTGTAAACCACTCTGAACAACGTTGTTGATGACCACTGATAAGAGGATGGAATTCATTTAACCTCGGGGCTAATGCTTCCTTATCGAGAACATTAGTTTCAGTGGCCATCACAACATCAATCGTGTATGACTAGTTGAAAGCTACGACAGTTGGTCCTTCGACCTTTGGCGCTGCAATTGTCATTGAGATCTTGGAACCATTGCGTGTTACTGCAATTGCTCCACCACCAAGAACTGTTGCGCTCTTAATATCAACGGCGCTCTCTGGTGCATCAAATTCCACTGAACCTGTTGCATCAATGATTGCGTAACGCTTCTTGCCATTGGCAGTCCAGCGAACCCAAGGTGAGTCTGATGGTTTCACATCTGCTGCAACGCGAGATGCGTAAATTGCTTCTTTATTTACTGCAATCCATGCGCCAATTCCTTCAAGTACTTTGCGCTGGAAGGCAGGTATTTCTCCATCAGCTGTTGGGCCAACGTTGAGAAGAAGATTTCCGCCACGGGAGACAATGTCGATGAGGTGGTGTTGAGCGGCATTAACGCTCATGTAGTGCTTCTCATCTTCAATCTGGTTGTAACCAAATGAGAGTCCAATACCGCGACAGTTTTCCCAAGCAGCGCCACTCTCGTTATCGAGTGAATGTTGGTACTCACTTGTCTTGTAATCTGAGTGAGGTACTCCCCAGCGGTCATTGATAACACCGTGTGGAACGCTCTTGTAATAATGATCAAAGATTGCAGCAAGTGAATATGCACCTTCGCGCTTTGCGAAATCTGGATACTCAATGTCATCCCACAAAACATCTGGCTTGTAACGATTGATCAGATCTGTGATGTGCTCATAGCAATACATTGCATAAGCAGCATCACTTGGACGAAATCCTCGTACGTGATCACCCTTCGTCATGGGAGGGAAGTTATCTACGCTCCAGTCCAAACCACCTGAGTAATAAACACCAAACTTGATTCCAGCTTTGCGAACTGCATCTCCGATTGCTCCAACGAGGTCGCGCTTTGGACCGCGTGCAACCGTGTTACGTGTTCCTGTTCCTGGTGCATCCCACAATGTAATTCCATCGTGGTGCTTAGTAGTTGGAATTACATATTGTGCACCAGCTTTAGCAAAGAGCGCCGCCCAATCATCTGGATTGAACTTGCTTGCCTTCCATTGATCAAGGAAGTCGTCATATGGTGCGCCACCATAAACTTCTTGTTGGTGCTTTTGCGCAGGCGATCCTTCAATGCGAATTGTGTTGTAGTACCACTCTGCATATGGGTTGTGTGCCATCCATACGCTGTCATCTACTGTTCCGAGTTCACCTGTTGGCTCTGCCCACGCAGGTACTGAGTAGGCACCCCAGTGAATAAATATTCCAAACTTGGCATCGGAAAACCATGTTGGTACTGGGCGATTAAAGCGTTCAAAATTCTTGTATTCCATGGTTATCTCCTTAGTAATGCTTTAGTGTGAAAATTCAATAACAGTAGGTCCCGGTACTTTTGGAGCCGGAATTGTCATTGAAATTTTGTCGCCGCTGCGAGTGGCTGTGATTGCGGCTCCGCCGAAAATAGTGGCTTTCTTATCGTTTACTAGGCTTGCTGGAGCAATAAATTCAACACTGCCAACGGCATCAATGTATGCAAAAACAGAATTGCCTTTCTTTGCCCAACGAACCCAAGGGGTATCGGTTGCAGGAATTTCCTTGATTGCGCGAGTTGCATAGACGGCGCCAGAATTGATTGCCATCCAATCGCCTAGTCCCATGAGCACTTTCTTTTGGATTTCTGGGATTTCACCTGATGCAGTTGGTCCAACATTGAGAAGGAAATTTCCACCGCGAGAAACAATGTCTAGGAAATGGCGCAGCGCACTCTCGGTATTGAGTGAGTGCTGCTCTGATTCAACTTGGTTGTAACCAAAGGAGAGTCCGATTCCGCGACAATTTTCCCAAGCAGGAGCATTTTCACTATCTGCCATGAATTGATATTCACTTGTTTCATAGTCAAAGTGAGTCTCTTTACCCCAACGGTCGTTGACAACGCCGTGAGGTACCTCTTTGTAGTAATAATCAAAGAGTGCAGCGAGAGAATATTCTCCCTCGCGCTTTGAAAAATCTGGCCATTGGATATCGTTCCAAAGAACATCTGGCTTATAGCGATCAATCAAATCAATTACATGCTTATAGGCATACATTGAATATGCAGCGTCAACCGGGCGTTGCATACCTTCGACACCTTGATTGTTATCAGATATCGCTGGCAAAGTTTTTGTAACTTCCCAATCAAGTCCACCTGAGTAGTACACAGCAAAGCGAATTCCGGCTTTGCGAACAGCGGTTGCAATATCACCGATGAGATCACGCTTTGGTCCGCGATGCACGGTATTGCGTGTGCCCGTCCCGGGAGCATCCCAGAGCGTGATCCCATCATGGTGTTTAGAAAGTGGAACTATGTATTGCGCGCCTGCGTACGCAAATAACTTCGCCCACTCATCGGGTTGAAATTTTTCGGCTTTCCACATATCCAAAAGATCGTCGTAATCGCAATCATTGAAATTCTTCTTATGGAATTCGCGAGCAGGAGATCCTTCAATACGAATAGTGTTGTAGTACCACTCTGCATATGGATTGTGCTTAAACCATTCTTTCCAATCTTCAATCGTTCCAAGTTCACCAATTGGTTCACCCCATGCTGGAACAGAGAACGCTCCCCACGAAACCATAAAACCTAACTTGGCATCGAGAAACCACTCTGGAACTTCGCGCTCAAAGCGCTTGAAGACGTCCATTACCAATTCCGAAGTGAAACATCTTCGGGATTAGCGCTGAGGTCTAGAACAATGACAGGAATGAGACCTGAGAGATTCTTTCCGCGCACATCAATAATGATTTCACCATCAGGATCTTTCATAGATATGTCGTTGATGGCTGTGCGACGTGTGAATTTCAATTCTTCATTGCTACCAAGAATCTTTACTGACTTCACTCGTGCGACCTTGATTCCACGAGCGACAACTGATTCTGTTGGCATCGCAAATTGATGTAGGTATACAAGATTTCCATTTTGCGTACTTGGTCCATAGAACTGCCATGGCTCAAGACCTGGAGTTACTCCAACAACACTTTCTTTATTTACTTTCATCCACTTTGCGAGTTCGACCATAATGTCACGCTCTTCTGGAACTAATGATCCATCCCCACGTGGTCCGATATTGAGCAAGAGGTTTCCGCCGCGAGATACGACTTCAATTAATGTGCGCAAAATTTCATATGGAGATTTGAATGCTGTATCTGATGGAACATAAGCCCATGAATAATTCATAGTCATACAACATTCCCATGGTTCAGGAAGTGGTTGAGCAGGAATCCATTGTTCTGGTGTACGGAAATCACCTTGAGTAAAGAGGCGATCATTGATCAAAGTGTTTGGAGAAAGGGAGCGAATATGGTCCCCAATATCTTTTGAGTTCCAATCTTCATCACTGCGCTCCCAAGCACCGTCAAACCACAACATATCAATCTGGCCATAGCCTGTAAGAATTTCAGTGAGCTGGTCTTTTAGATACTTGCGATATCTCTGCCATTGCTCTGGAGTACCCATTGGTGCGCTATCACCGAATACGTAAGGAAGATATTCATCTTTCCAGGCTAAATAATCTTCATGTCCCCAGTCAGAGAGTGAGTAATAGACGCCAACCTTGAGACCCTCTGCGCGAACTGCATCAACGTAGGTGCGCAAAATATCTCCACCAGCTTTTCCATATGGTGATGAAGTTATATTGCGATTTCCCACCTTCGATGGCCATGAAGCCCAACCGTTGTGATGCTTCGAAGTAAAAACTATGTATGCCATACCTGCATCTTTTGCTAGCTTTGCAATCTCTTTGGGATCCCACTTAGTTGGATTAAACGTTGCTGCGGTGGAGTGGTATTGCTCCACGGTGACTTCTTTTCCACCAGGTAGTGAAAAAACTCCGCCCACTAATGGCCAAGAGATTTCAATTCCTTTCTCACTTGTGTGATCCCAGTGGATGAACATTCCTAGACCAGCGCCTGTAAACCAGTTCTCACATCTCTTCTCATGCCCATTGATAAGCGGGTAATAATCATTCATGCGCGTGGCAAGCTTCTCTAAATCAAAAACTGTGCCATCTGACATGAGTTCTTCCTTTACTTTGTTATTCCACCAAGGGCAATTCCCTTAGTGACGTACTTACTCAAAATGATATAAAGAATTACTGGAGGGATTGCGGCCATTGAAAGGCCAGCAAATGTTGCACCAAGGTTTGTTGTGAAGTCTGCAGCAAATGAGAGCATTCCAACTGAGATTGGTTGCGCTGATTGACTCTGCAATAAAACAATTGCAATTTGGCTATCGCCCCACGCCCAGATAAGAGTCAAAATTCCAACAGAGACAATTTGTCCAACTGATAGAGGAAGAACTAATTTCCTAAAAATCTTAGAGTTGGAAAGGCCATCGAGTAATCCTGCTTCCAAAACTTCACGAGGAAAGTCCAAAAAGAATCGATTCATCAAGAGAAAAGTGGTTGGGATGGCAAGAACTCCATAAGCAACACCGGTTGCAATTGGTTTGTTGAGTAATCCAAATTGGTTATATGCCTTGAAGTAAGGAATAACTAGCAAGATTGTTGGTACAACAGTGCCGGATAAGACAGTGATCATCACAGCGCGATTTTGCTTGAGTGATAAGAATATTGTGAAGTAGGCGGCAGGGACCGCAACGACAAGTGAGACTACAAGAGCTGTTATAACGAGTAAAGCTGTATTGATAAACCAGACACCGATAGTGCCCTCATCTGGACCCGCATTCCATGCACCTGAAAAGTTACTCCAATTAGGCTTGTAGATAAGGCTGAGTGGCTTTCCATAAATGTCAGTCGTGTCTTTTGTTGCAAAGAGCATGATGAAGAAGAATGGAATTAGGACAAGAACTGTCCAACCCCAGACGCCGAGTTGACCAAAGAACTTATAGATCAGAGCTTTCACTATTGTTGTTCCGATCTACTCATGCGAATACCAATAGTTCCAACAATCATCAAGAAGATTCCTGTTACAACTGCCATTGCCGCCGCAGTTCCAAAGCGTCCATATCTAAAGGCTTCTTTATAGGCCAAGATAGGTAAAATAGAAGTCGAGTCAGAGGGGCCACCATTAGTCATCGCCCACACAACTGTAAAGCCGTTGAAGGTCCAGATGATTTGAAGTGTAAAGATAGTCATCAAAATTGGACGAATGAGCGGCAGAGTAATTTTTGTAAATTGCTGGCGCATATTCGCGCCATCTACTACTGCAGCCTCGCGAAGGGAGACTGGAATTTGTTCAACGGCTCCAAGGATGACAAGAAATGCAAAACCTACAGCGCTCCATACACCAACAAAAATTACTGGGTAGAGCGCTGTATCTGAACTTGCAAGC
>CAMCCH010000061.1 GCA_945873335.1 Bifidobacterium breve
AGGTATTCCTCAAGCTCGGTAAGCAAGGATCAACTCTTGCCGGTGTAATGGATGCATTCTCAATCGCAGTATCAATTGGTCTTCAATACGGTGTTCCACTAGAAACATTTGTTGAGAAGTTCACAAACTTGCGCTTTGAACCAGCAGGTATGACAGATGATGCAGATATTCGTATGGCACAGTCGATGATGGATTACATCTTCCGTCGCCTAGCCCTTTATTACTTGCCATTTGAATCACGCAGTGCAATGGGCTTGTACACATCAGCAGAGCGCACACGTGCACTCGAAACTGGTGAATACACACCTGATATCACTGCAGCAACTGAAACGATTGCACAGTCAGCAGCACCTGCTGTTGTGAGCAAGCCAGTTGAGGTAAAGATTGAAGTAGCACCAAAGCAAGAGTACGGATCATCTACTGAACTTCTTGAAGCAATTTCAGGAATCACATCAGATGCCCCACTCTGTATGACATGTGGCGTGAAGATGCGTATGTCAGGTGCATGTTATGTATGCGAAGGTTGTGGAAACACATCTGGTTGCAGCTAAAAGTAATTAGGAAAACCCGCTAATCCCAGTGATTAGCGGGTTTTTTCTTGTGCAAAGATAGAACCATGGCCCGCATCGTGATTGCTCCTGATTCTTTCAAGGGTTCGATTTCGAGTAGCGATGCAGCACGTGCAATTGCGCAAGGATGGTTATCGATTCGCCCACACGATGAAGTTCTTGAGATTCCATTTGCCGATGGAGGCGAGGGAAGTTTGGATGCAATAGAAAAGTCTCATCCTGATTCAATTCGTGTAAAGGTAGGCAATGATTACTGGCTCTATCTACCTGAAGGAATTGCAGTTGTAGAACTAGCGCAAGTCAGTGGAATTACATTGCTCGAAACGCTAGATCCAATGAATGCACATACATATGAGCTAGGAATAGTGCTTGCTCATGCTGCGCAAGATTCTCGTGTTACTAAAATATTTGTTGCCCTCGGCGGATCAGCGAGCACTGATGGTGGCGTTGGTGCTCTCATGGCCCTTGGATATCGATTCTTAGATATAGATGGAAAAGAAATTGGCAAAGGCGGGGGAGAGCTTTTTCGAATTGCCTCCATTAATTCATCGAATGCAATTGCAGCACCTGCGCAAGGAGTCGTCGCATTAGTAGATGTTCAATCACCGTTGCTTGGTACCAATGGAGCGGCCGCCACGTATGCACCGCAAAAAGGTGCGACACCTCAGCAAATTGTTGAACTCGAAAAAGGTTTATCTCATCTTCTATCAATCGTTGGAAGAGCAGATAGCGCTGGTAGTGGCGCAGCAGGTGGCACATCATTTGGTCTTCGAGCATTGTGGGGCGCTACATTTGAAAGCGGGGCAGAAGCGATAGCAAGAATTGTTTCATTGCGCGAAGCAATCGCTGGTGCAGATTTAGTAATTACAGGTGAAGGTCGATTAGATGAACAAAGTTTTGTTGGAAAAGGTGTTGGTTATATTCGCGTATTAGCACAGAAGAATTCAGTTGATATTGCTTATTGTGTCGGTGCTAGAAAAGTTGAGTTCCCTGATGGATCAAAAGGCGTAACACTCAATGAATTAGTAAGTAGTGATGAAGCAATTTCTCACCCTGAGATCTACTTGAAAAAAGCTGGAGAAAAACTCGCCGAACAGTTCTAAAGGCCTATAGGATTTAGCTCTATCTCTAGGAGATTTCAGTAATGAATCAGGCACCTGTACTGCCGTATGCCAATCGTTTGATTGCCTTGCACGGAATGATGGGATTTACTCAGTATGCAATCGGTTTTTCAATCCCACTTCTAAAAAGAGATCTTGAAATCTCTCGAGTATTGGCTTCAATTCATAATATTGGATGGGCACTCGCTGTAATAACTCTTTCAATTCTTATCCCGAGACATATCCATAAGTACCCACCTCATCGACTTCTACGCCTTGGTTGGGCTCTCACGATTATTGGAATTTTTGGCTACTGCCTTGGCAGAACTTTGTGGATTACAGTTCCATCTTTTACTTTATCTGCAATCGGTGCAACCATTTTTAATAATACTAATGCGGCAACTCTTGGTTCGCATTCAGGGACTGCTGTAAAGATGATGCTTCGCACTGTTGGAATAAGTGGACTTTTTGGAGCAATCTCGCCAACGATTATTGGAATCTTCACGCGCGGTGGTGTGGAATGGCGTTACACAATTATCGTTGCAACAGTAATTCTTGGAACTGCTGCATTGTTGATGGTTCCGCAGATAGAAATGAGAGATTCTTCTAGTGGACATAGTAAGAAAATAATTTGGGATAAGAGTTTCATGATATTGGTATTTTTTGGCTTCTTGACCATTTGGCTAGAGACAGGTACGACAACATGGTCTTTAGATTTACTCGTTGATAGAGGGATGTCGCTACGCAATGCAGTACTCATCGTGACCGCTATTGGTTACTTCATTTCAATTAGCCGAATAGCCTTTTCGTTTATGTCGAGGGTGTCTACAAACTTTATGTGGACATTTTCAACTGCATTTATGACACTCGGCTTGCTAATGATTATTTTGGCAACAAGCCCAACCATTACCTTTGTGGGCCTATTGATAGCCGGCTTTGGTCTTGGTCCCCTCAATGCAATTGCACTTGCCCGCTCAGCTGCAAGTGAGCAAGGACCTGATGCGGGAATCGCATCCTTTGCTATCGGAATGGGACCAGCTCTTGGAATCGCCCCTTGGATAATGGGATGGATGAGCGAGTCAATTGGTTTTGAATGGGCCTATGCATTTATTCTTTTGATATTGGCTATTGCAACTTATATGTATATCTATATCGATAAGAATGTGGCGAAAAGATGATTTGGACACAGTGGAACGACTTAGCTATTCCTGCTGGCTTAGAACACCTTCCCACTAATGGAATACATCCAACCCCTGATCAACTAGAAAAAATTACTTTCTATGTCCCTCTTTATATGGGTGGCAAAGCCGCCATTGAACAGATTCCAAAGATGAAGAATTTGAAAGTAGTTCAATCACCTAATGCAGGCTTTGATGATGTGCTTCAAGTTCTGCCAAAAGGTGTGACCCTGTGTAACGCATCTGGTGTGCATGATGCTTCAACTGCAGAACTTGCAGTGGGCCTGGCTATCGCTGCCCGTCGTGGCTTTGCAGCATTTGCCTCTAATAAAGAAAAAGGCCAATGGGTTCATACGCGCAATACGGCACTGGCTGATTCACGAGTAGGAATTGTTGGCTATGGGAATATCGGTGCGCTCATTGCTAAGCAACTCTCTAACTTTAGTGTTGAGGTAATTCCTTTTACTCGCTCTGGTGCTAATGGTTCCAAAAAGATGAGTGAATTCGATTCTCTCTTGCCAACACTTGATCTCATTATCTTGATAGTGCCACTCACAGATGAGACACGCCATCTCATGAATGCAAAGCGCTTATCCGCAATGAAGGATGGAGCAACTCTCATCAATGTTGCCCGCGGACCTGTTGTTGATACAGATGCCTTGGTCAAAGAGTTACATACGGGTCGAATCACTGCTGGGCTAGATGTAACAGATCCTGAACCGCTGCCAAGTGGTCATGCTCTATGGAGTGCGCCGAATGTAATTATTTCTCCACACGTTGGCGGAGATACAACTGCATTTGAACCGCGAGGACGCGCACTCGTTGAATCACAACTCAAAAGATTTGCAGAAGGTAGCCCGCTCATCAATTGTGTAGCAGGACCTGCCCGCTAACTTTAGAGAATTGCGACAGTGTGCTTGTCGATGAAGTCCCAGTCGTACTCAATACAGAGACCTTCACCAACAGGTGCCATTACATATCCATCGACAATATTGAGCTTGCTCTTTGTGCCGAATTCAAAATCATCAAATGGATAAAGAGTTTCAAAGAACTCACAGTTGACCATAGCAAGTGATGGATGAAGTTGGACTTGCTCAAGTGCGTGATAAATCGTTGTATGAAGTTCACACTGAACACCGTGGGCCTCTGCCAAGTGCGCTGTCTTCATTACTGCAGTGATACCTGCACGCCATGAGACATCAGTGCGAACAATGTCGACGATTCCTTCTGTGATGCAATGCGCGACGCTGTAATGATTGCCAGCGATTACTTCAGTGCCACAGATTGGAATATCTAATTTTTCGCGTAGTTTTTTAAGTCCATTGAGATTGACATCGAGGAGTGGCTCTTCAAGCCACTTGTAACCAAGGCGCTCAAGTTCACGTCCTGCCTTCAACGCATCTTCATATGAAGCCATAATCACGGGATCGGCCATCAAAGTGAAATCATCGCCCACGGCTTCGCGCACTGCGCGGTAGCAAGCGATATCTAGATCTAAGCCTCCTGGTGGATGAAGTTTGTAGCCACGATAACCCTTAGCTTTTACTTCAAGAGCTTGCTTTGCATAATCTTCAGGACCAGGTAGAAACATTGATGAGACGTATAGAGGAACTTTTTCACGAGCAGCGCCAAGTAATTTATAAACAGGTTGGTGAGCCATCTTTCCTACAATGTCCCAACATGCATTATCAAAGGGCGCGTATGAATAAATTGGAACGTGATTCCAACGGCGATCAAAGAGTTCAAAATCCTTCATATTCTTTGCAGAATCGTGTGGGCTACGGCCCATAAAGAATGGCTTTACCTGTGACATCGTTGCAGCAGCAGCCTTGGCATCGAGTGCTCCGAAACCAAATGATGTTCCTTTGACTCCATCAGATGTTGTCAGAGTAATGACGGTGAAATCAGGACGTGAGCCACCTGGTAGTTGCACGGCGCTGACTGCATCGAGTGTGTTGAGTGCATCGCCACCGCGGCATGCACGGATTTCGATATCTGTTATGACGCTCATTTGTTGAGCTCCTTTGCTGCTGGAGAGAATCGGTCTAGTGAAGATTGAATATGTTTTTGCATCGCAGTTTTTGCTCCTTTGTCGTCTCCAGCACAGATAGCACTTTTGATTGCTTCGTGTTCCTTGATAGTGAGTTGTCCAGAGCCAGTTTGGTAGTAGCGATAGAAAAGATCTTGAACAAACTTATCTTTTGATTTGTCATCCAATAATTGGCTTTGAGCGGCCAAAAAGAGACGAAAAAGGTGCAGGTGACAATGGGTGCGTTCAAAAGATTCAGTAACAGACTCGTTTCCAGATATACGAGTGATGAGTGAATGAAAACGCGCATCGTGTTCAATGAATGCCTGAACCTGTTCGCTCTCTGAGAGTTTGAGAGCAGTTTTTGCACTTTGCATCTCTGCATCCAGAGCAGCGATACCGACTGCATCAATCTTTTTGGCAGATTGTTCTGCAGCCCAAGGCTCGATAAGTAAACGAAATTGGAATAGATCATTGAATTGCTTGACGGTAAGCAACTTCGTTGTGGAATATCCCTTGAGAGCCTCTTTTGCAATGAGACCGTCAGATTCTAAGCGCGCTAGCGCTTCGCGAATAGGAGTTTGCGAAACACCTAATTTCAGCGCAAGTGCATCAATATTTACTTTCGCTCCTGGTGCAATTTCATGGGTGAGAATCATTTCTTTGACCATGTCATAGGTTTCATCAGATAAAACAGAGCGCTTTGGACCCGTGGCAACAGGTTGAACTTTGCGTGGCATGAGCTTCTCTCGAATTTTGTAGGGAATTATTTAGGTAAGCGTAAGCCTTGCATGCCACCATCTACTGCCAACGATGTTCCAGTAGTCGATGCTTGTAGGGGATTGGCAAGATAGAGAATCGCTCGCGCAACTTCATCGGCTGATACAAGACGACCCATTGGTTGGCGAGCCTCAAGTGCTGCGCGTTGGGCAACAGGATCAGTTGCTTGTGCAAGTAATCGACCAACCCACGGAGTATCTGCTGTTCCAGGATTGACGCAATTGACACGAATTCCCTCTTTTACAAAATCAGCAGCCATTGCAAGCGTGAGGGATAAAACCGCGCCTTTACTTGCACTGTAAACAGCGCGAACAGGAAGACCTGCAGTTGCTGCAATAGAACAGGTATTTACAATTGCCGCTGATTTACTTTTACGCAAAAATGGAAGCGCAGCGGATGAAATTCGGCTAATTCCAACTACGTTGATATTGAGAACCTTTAGCCATTCCTCACTTGTTGAATCTGCAACCGTTCCAATCGCACCAATTCCTGCATTATTGATAACAATGTCAATTACCTGCACTTTTTGAGCAATCTCTTTGAATGCTGCAGTAACGCCGTCATCATTTCCAACATCGCATTTCACAAATGTTGCAACTGATGCCATGGCACCTTCACTTAGATCTAAA
This sequence comes from Bifidobacterium breve, assembly GCA_945873335.1. Lineage (GTDB taxonomy): Bacteria > Actinomycetota > Actinomycetes > Nanopelagicales > Nanopelagicaceae > Planktophila. The sequence goes on from CAMCCH010000061.1 coordinate 6,286, forward strand.
CCAAAAACATGTGCACCTTGTGCCTTGAGCATGGTTGCAACTGCGAGCCCAATTCCAGAGCCAGCACCCGTTACGACTGCATTGAGTCCCTTGAAATCTTCGCTCATTTCTTCACCGCGCTCTTCCAATATGTACCAGTAGGGAATAAGTATTCATCAATACTCGCCTGGAACATTTCTGCACCGGCGCCAGGCTCTGTAGGAGCAATGTAAAACCCATTGACAACATTTGTTGGAACAACAAAGTGATTATGCAAGTGATCGACATATTCAACGATGCGCTTTGAATGATGGCCAGTAACTGCAACAGCATCAAACATGGCCATATGTTGAACCATTTCGCAGAGTCCAACTCCACCAGCGTGAGGACACACTGGAATACCGAATTTGGCTGCCATCAAGATATTTGCAAGGTTTTCATTGACACCTGCAACACGAGTTGCATCAATTTGCATCACAGAGATGGCATTTGATTGCAGAAGTTGCTTGAAGATCATGCGATTACTTGCCATCTCACCTGTTGCAACAGGGGTAGGTGCAACTTCACGAGCAATACGAGCATGTCCAAGTACATCTTCTGGATGTGTTGGCTCTTCAATCCAGCGCAGTTTGAACTCAGCGAGGGAGTTGACCCAATCAATAGCTGTATCTACATCCCAGACTTGGTTCGCATCGATTGCGATAGAGAAATCTGGACCGACTAATTCGCGTACCTTGGTGAGGCGGCGACGATCATCTTCCTTGGATTTTCCACACTTATATTTGATGAGAGTAAAACCATCTGCCATCGCCTGCTTTGTAAGGTCGAGCATCTTCTCATCGCTATAGCCAAGCCACCCTGGAGTGGTTGTATATGCAGGTAACCCTTTAGCACGCAAAATCTTTTCATTCTCGCCCTTTGCACCTTCACTCTTTTTCAAGATTGCTAGTGCCTCTGCTGGTGTGATTGCATCGCTGATATATCTAAAATCAATGGCCGCAACAATTTCCTCAGGACTCATATCGGAGAGAAGTTTCCACAGTGGCACGTTGCGCGCTTTTGCAAAAAGATCCCAGAGGGCATTGAGTACTGCGCCAATTCCCATATGGAAAACACCAGTATCTGGTCCAAGCCAACGGATCTGACTATCACTAGATAATTCGCGAGTTATCTTTCCAATATTTTTGAATGCCTCATCTATATCCATGCCAGCAAAGCGCTCAACCAACATCTTTATTGCCGCAATCTGAACATCGTTTCCGCGCCCAATGGTGAAGACGAGGGAGTGGCCAGATAAGCCAGCTTGATCTGTATCGATTCGAAGGTAGCCCGCTGAGTAATCGGGGTCTGCGTTCATGGCATCGGAGCCATCGAGCATGGTGGAGGTAGGGAAGCGAACGTCAAAAACATTGAGCGAAGTAATTTTCGCGCCCATGGGACCTCCTCGATAGGGTCGTCAAAATACTATACGAAATAGTATTTGGCTAGTAGCCTTCGGAGATATTTCCGCCAGCAAAAATAGCGTCTGAATAGAGGATTTTTCAT
>CAMCCH010000062.1 GCA_945873335.1 Bifidobacterium breve
TATGCAACAGGTCTTGCTGCATACACGAAGAAGGCACTTGCTGCTGGTGTATGGGTTGGATCAGATTCAACTCCTGATGACACAAAAGACTTTGCAGCAACAATCTCAAAGGTAAAGTCAACAGGCGCTAACGTAGTTATCTATACAGGTTACTACTCACAAGCAGCAGTCTTGATCAATCAGCTTCGCGCTGATGGATACAAGGGTGACTATGCTTCAGGAGATGGAACTTTAGGTTCTGGCTTCCTTGAGGGCGCTGGAAAGAACGCAGAAGGCGTACTTCTCGTAGCTCCGACAGTCCCACTTTCAGTTGGTAACCCAGCAATGGAAGCTGACTATGTCAAGGTTATGGGTGGTCCTTCAGGTGAGTACACAACTGAGACAATTTCAATTGTCAATATCTACATCGCTGCAGTCAAGAGCGGAGTTACAACACGTTCAGGTATGTTGAACTTCATCAATGGCTACAAGGGCGAGACAGTTGCTGGTACAAAGCTCTCATACGACCGCAATGGTGACAATAATGGTGCAGCTGCCATTACTGGATTCAGTGTTAAGGGTGGAAAAATCGTACCGATCGAAGTTGTAAAGTAAGGTAATTCTTACGCATAAATGAAAATGGCCCGGTAAGTAATTACCGGGCCATTTTCTTATATAACAGGTGACATTTTCTGGTTAGTACGCTTATGATTCAAACCTCAGAATATTTAGGAGTGAATTCGCAATGTTTGACACACTGATCCATCAATTCTGGTCACTAACGTTTTCAGGAATTGCACTCGGTTTTATCTATGTTTTGATTGCAATGGGTTACACCATGGTTTATGGCGTTTTACGTATGATCAACTTTGCAAACTCTGAGATTTTTATGGTCGGTGCCTTTGCCACGGTGATGGTCAGTAAATATGTATTCAAGCTTTCCAATGATGCAATTCCGCCGTCGAGCTTCAAATTATTCTTCGTCATTCTCTGCTGCCTCCTCGCATCAATGCTTGCCTCTGCCTTGTTAGCTTTCTTAGTAGAACTTGTGGCCTACAGGCATCTTCGCAATCGCACTACAAACAGAATTGCACCACTGATTAGCGCAATCGGAATCGGGATTGTCATCTCTGAAATTGTTAGAATTCTTACGGGAGCACGCACACAGTTTTCACCAAACATTATTCCCAAGAAAGCTCTCGCTACATTCCAGGGAGCCGAAATTCGTCTCGATAACACAATAACAATCATTGCAGGCCTAATTCTTTTCATAATTTTGGATCGTTTTATCAAGTATTCAAGATTAGGTAAGGGAATTCGCGCAGTTTCGATGGATGAAGATTCAGCAAAGCTGATGGGCGTCAACCTCAACAGGGTGATCTCATTGACATTTATTATCGGTGGCCTCATGACCGGCGCAGCAGGTTTCTTCTACGTCAATGTCTACGAAAACGTCAAATTCAACATGGGCTTTAGCCTTGGACTTGCTGCATTTACCGCCGCCGTTATCGGTGGAATCGGAAATATTCGAGGCGCCTTCTTTGGTGGCATATCTTTAGGTCTTGTAGAAATTTACGCTTCCGCAATCATTGGAACGCAATGGAAGCCAGTGACTGTCTTCATCATTCTTGTTCTTATTCTTCTCTTCAAACCCAATGGCATATTTGGCGAAGCTGTCCAGAAAACGAGGGTCTAATGATAAATCTAAGAGATAAGGGCGCTGAGTTCTGGGAGCGTTCGAACCGTCCAGTGCGAGTGCTAACTGTCTTTGCAATTCTTGCTGTTGTCGCTGCATTGCCATATGCAGGCAACACTTTCTTGCAGACGCCAGTTGCAGCCTTTGATGCGGTACTTGTCTACCCAATGGGTATGTTTATTTTGATGGCACTAGGTCTCAACGTTGTAGTTGGAAAGAGCGGAATGCTCGACCTAGGGTATGTAGCATTTTTTGCAGTCGGTGCCTACACGATGGCGATACTTGGTACTCGTACTGGTTTGAATACATGGGAGATCATGCCTATCGGTATCGCCGCAGCGATGTTTGCAGGCGTACTACTTGCTATTCCAACTCTTCGCCTTCGTGGTGATTACCTTGCAATCGTAACTTTGGGTTTTGGAGAAATTGTTCGTGTCACTGCTCTCAACTCTGAAGGAATCGGTGGAGCACTCGGTATTGCGGGTATCCCATTTCCTCCAGGACTCGGTTTTGAATATCAATTACTAGACCAGAAATATTTCTACTGGACAATTTTGGTGATGATTGTGCTTGTAATTTGGGTAATTCGCAGACTCACCGTGCGCCGTCCAGGACGCGCATGGGAATCTATTCGTCAAGATGAAGATGCAGCCGAACTCATGGGTGTATCAACATATAAGTACAAAATTTGGGCATTCGTATTTGGCGCAGCAATCGGTGGCGGTGCAGGAGTTTTCTACGCCTCACGCTCCATGGTTATAGCACCTGATAACTTCACATTGAATACATCAATTCTAATTCTTGCCTGCGTTGTATTCGGTGGAATGGGAAATATCTGGGGCGTAATCGTTGGAGCCACAATTCTTGGCTACCTGCCAGATCGATTCCGCTTCTTATCCGATGCACGCCTTCTACTTTTCGGATTAGTTCTAGTTGTATTTATGAACTTACGTCCTGAAGGAATCTTGCCGCGAAAGAAGAGAGAAAAGGCTATTGTGAAGAAGGGTTCAGGTGCATCGATATGAGTAAGACGATTCTGAATCTCAAGGATCTCACTATCAAATTTGGCGGAGTTACAGCGCTCAATAACGTCAACCTTGAATTGAAAGAGGGTGAAATTCTCGCCCTCATCGGCCCTAATGGGGCTGGCAAAACAACTGTCTTCAATTTGATTACTGGAGTTTATAAACCAACCTCAGGAAATGTGTTTTTAGGCGATGTAGCAATTGATGGCAAGAAGCGCCATCACATTACAAAATTGGGAATAGCACGTACATTCCAAAATATTCGCCTCTTTGGAGATATGACCACTCTTGAAAATGTTATTACTGGAACCGATGTGCGAAATAAAGTTGGACTCATTGGCTCAATGTTTGGCACACCACGTTCACGTCGTGAAGAAAAAGCAAGTGTTGCTAAAGCCCATGAGATCTTGAAGTTTATTGGTATCGATGAGTACGCAGATCGCTTAGCTAAGAACTTGCCATATGGCGTTCAGCGTCGCTTAGAAATTGCGCGCGCACTTGGTACAGAGCCAAAGATTTTACTTTTGGATGAACCAGCCGCTGGCTTCAATCCACAGGAAAAAGTTGAACTAGCTGCAACAATCAAAAAGATTCGAGATGCTGGATACACAATCCTTCTTATCGAACACGATATGTCTTTGATCATGGGTATCTCTGACCGAGTTGCAGTACTCGACTTTGGTCAAAAGATTGCCGATGATTTGCCAAGCGTTGTTCAAAACAACCCACAAGTAATTGCAGCTTATTTAGGAGTGCCAGAAGATGCGTCTTGAACTTAAAGATCTCCATGTCCACTATGGCAAGATTGAAGCGATAAAAGGTATCTCTGTTGTAGTCAATCAGGGCGAAATTGTTACTCTCATTGGTGCAAATGGTGCAGGTAAGACAACGACGCTCAAGACAATCTCTGGTCTGCGCAAAGTGTCTAGCGGTCAGATTCTCTTTGATGGTCAAGATATTTCAACTGTTCCAGCACATGAGCGCGTAGATCTAGGAATTTCACAAGCACCAGAAGGTCGTGGAATTTTCCCAGGCATGACTGTTCTAGAAAATCTTGAAATGGGTAAGTTCAACCGTAAAGATCGCAAATCTGAAATGGATGAAGATCTCGACAAGGTCTACACACTCTTCCCACGTTTGAAAGAGCGCGCCTCACAAGCAGGTGGAACTCTCTCAGGTGGAGAACAGCAGATGCTTGCAATTGGTCGCGCACTTATGGCTCGTCCTAAGGTATTGCTACTCGATGAGCCATCTATGGGACTTGCGCCTCAGATGATTGCAAATATTTTCCGCATCATTACTGAGATCAACAAAACTGGTGTAACCATTTTGCTCGTTGAACAAAATGCTCAGCAAGCACTACAGCGTGCACACCGTGCCTATATTCTTGAAACTGGAAATGTTGTGAAGGAAGCAAAAGCTTCTGACTTACTCAACGATCCTGCTGTTCGCGAGGCTTACCTCGGAACAGGCGCTCACTAAAACTTAGCGCTCGGCAAGAATCAAACAAGTAATGCGCGCAGTACATGTGCGTTGGCCTTGCTCATTTGTAATCACAACGTCATAGCAACACATCGTTTTACCCAAAGAGATTGCGGTTGCAACACCTGTAACAATTCCTGAAGTAGCTGATTTGTGATGGGTTGCGTTGACATCTACACCGACAATTTTGCGAGTGGGACCTGCATGTAGGTGTGTTCCTACGGAGCCAAGACTTTCTGCAAGGACAACATTGGCACCGCCATGTAATAGTCCAAAGGGTTGCGTATTTCCTTCAACAGGCATGGTTCCAACTAGTCGCTGCGGTGATGCTTCAATAATTTTGATACCCATCTTCTTATCGAGGGCACCGCTGCCGCGCTCATTGATGATGGCTAAGAAATCTGGCTCTGAGGGTTGCGTCATAGTGGTTGAGTCTAACTTGCTATCTAGGATGCACCTATGAGCAAACGCCTATTACTGATCGATGGGCACTCCATGGCATATCGGGCATTTCACGCGCTACCTGCCGAAAACTTCATGACAGCGAGCGGTCAACATACAAATGCAATTTACGGCTTTGCCACGATGTTGCTCTCGCTGCTTTCAACTGAGAAGCCGACGCATGTTGCAGTCGCCTTTGATGTGAGCCGCAAAACCTTTCGTTCCGAGATATTTCCCGAATACAAGGCGAATAGAAGTAAGACGCCCGATGAATTTCGCTCACAGATGTCATACCTTCACGATTTGGTAACTGCATTTGGAATAACACAGTTCGAAGTCGAGGGCTTTGAGGCAGATGACATCTTGGCAACGATTGCAAAGCGAGCTGAGAGCGAGGGTGCCCAGGTTTTTATCTGTACAGGCGATCGTGACAGCTTCCAACTAGTAAACGAAGCTACAACAGTGCTCTATCCAAAGCGTGGAGTAAGTGATCTAGTACGAATGACGCCGGATGCTGTATTTGAAAAATATGGAATGACGCCGGCTCAGTATCCAGATTTTGCAGCTTTGCGTGGTGACCCAAGTGATAATTTGCCATCAGTGCCAGGTGTTGGCGAGAAGACCGCAGCAAAGTGGATTGTGGAATATGGATCTCTCAAAGAGTTGCTCTCGAATGTAGATAGATTAGCGGGCAAAGTCGGTCAATCTCTGCGTGACTCAATCAATGATGTCATTCGCAATAGCGAACTAACGCAACTTGTTGCCGACATTCCCTTGAATCTAGACATTGATTCCCTTGCGTGGAGTGGAGCAGATGAGAGTAAGACGAATCCTCTCTTTGATTTACTAGAATTTAGAACACTCAAAGAACGCATCAAACCGATTTTGAATTCAAAGAGTGCGCCACGTACTCAAGAGCCAGAACTCCAACTCTTCGCCACTGCGATTGAGGGCAGCGTTCTCACCCCAACCGAGGCTGACAAGAAAATTACAGAACATGGCGGAGAGATTGCCCTTGCTTTTCATATCGTTGAAGAGAAAGTACATCGTTATGCAGTCGCACTTTCATCCGATGATGTCTTCCTCGTTCACTCATCAGTAATGGGAGAGTGGGCTACGAATCCAAAGATTTCAAAGATTGCACACGATGCAAAATCTTTAGCCCGTATCAACGGTATGCAAGGTCTGATTTTTGATACAGCGATCGCTGCCTATTTGGTAAATCCAGGTGTGCGCACTCCAGAACTCAAAGACTTATTGGAGCGCTGGGGCGATGGATCACAGATCAATTTCTCTGACCCCGAGCAAGAACTTCTTTCATCGGCTAGATCTCTCTTTATCCTGCGCGGTGCGCTCACTCGTGAATTGGAAGATCGCGGACTAACCCAACTTTTTACCTCGATGGAATTGCCTATTTCGCAATTGCTCTCGCAGATGGAATCGGTTGGAGTAGCGGTAGATCGCCCAGCACTTGAGAAACTCGCCACTTTCTTTGAAAAAGAGGTTGAGAAAGAGACAAAAGCAGCCCACGATGCAGTTGGCCATGAGTTCAATGTGGCTTCCCCTAAGCAATTACAAGTTGTGCTCTTTGATGAATTGAACTTGCCGAAGACAAAGAAGATAAAGACTGGCTACACAACTGATGCCGAAGCCCTTGATTGGCTCTTCGAAAAGAGTGGACATCCACTTCTGCGCTCACTACTTCGTATTAGAGAGACTAAAAAACTAGGCACAACAGTAGAGGGTCTTATTGCAGAGATAGCAACAGATGGGCGCATTCATACTCATTTCCAACAAACAGTTGCAGCAACTGGTCGCCTTTCATCTACTGGGCCAAACTTGCAGAATATTCCGGTTCGAAGTGAAGAGGGACGCACAATTCGCGATTGCTTTATTGCGGGTAAGGGATACAGCGCACTTCTCACAGCTGATTACAGCCAGATTGAAATGCGAATCATGGCTCACCTATCTAATGATGAGCACTTATTGGCAGCATTTGAATCTGGTGAAGATCTCCATGCAACTATTGCTGCAGAAATATTTGGAGTAAAGCCAGCCGATGTTGATCCTGAGATGCGCAGGCAAATCAAAGCGATGTCATATGGACTTGCATATGGACTTTCTTCCTACGGTCTATCGGCGCAACTAGATATCACTCCACCTGCTGCTCAAGAATTGATGGATAAATATTTTCAACGCTTTGGCGGAATTCGTGACTACCTCACAACAGTTGTTGATCAAGCACGAAAAGTTGGTTACACCGAAACCGTGATGGGACGCCGTCGCTATCTTCCTGATCTAATGCACGATAACCGCCAACGTCGTGAAGTAGCCGAACGCATGGCCCTCAATGCTCCTATTCAAGGCTCTGCTGCTGACATCATCAAAATGGCAATGCTCAAAGTACAGAATGCAATCGATGCAGAAAATTTGAAATCTCGTCTCTTACTTCAAATTCACGACGAATTGATTTTAGAAGTCGTTGCAGGGGAGGAAGAAGTTCTATCAACCTTGGTACGCCGCGAAATGGGAAGTGCTTATCCTCTTCGCGCACCACTTGATGTCAGTGCGGGAATTGGTCAGACGTGGAATCAAGCTGCGCACTGAGATCTTCTTCATCAGTCGGAATCTTATTTGCAGGTTGAAAGCGTTGCCATCCAATGAAAATTACTAACAAGCCAACGAGAGTCATCAGCGATGTGAGCCCCAAGGCGTATCGTGGGGAATAGTTCTCGCAGATCCAACCGCTGAGCGCTGCTCCAAATGCCATAAAGGTTCCTTCAACTGTCCAGATCCAACCAAGTGATGATGCTTGTGAACCTTTAGGGCGAACTGCTTCAAGTACTTCAAAATAGAAAACTTGTCCGGCGCCTGAAACAAGTCCGATAGCTGCCCCAAGAATTGCCATATTCCACCCTGGATAAGTAAAGGCAAGTGGAATAGTCAGGGTTGCCCAGATCAAATAAATTCGGCGCCATGAAATAAGTGACGAAACTTTATTTGAAACAAGGCCACCAAGAATTCCACCGATGACAGTTGCAACGCCCAAAGAAGCAAGAATCCAGGCAGTGCGCCACGGAACCTCTTCTAAAGTTGCAAATGCAGGAATAGCAATATTGAAAGCACCCCAACCGATTCCAAT
>CAMCCH010000063.1 GCA_945873335.1 Bifidobacterium breve
GCTCCAACCGTATCGACAACATCAACTTTGACACCATCTACTTCTACGCAGGAATTAGCCGTGCAACCCATCAGACCATTCGCACCACGAGTAATAACAACGAGTGCCACACCGTGTGAAATCCAACGGTCGGCAACGCTTTGTTGGCTCTCACCCGGATATAGCCACGCAATATCATCATCGCTAACTTTTACAACGGATGAAATCCCAACCCATTTTTCTACAGCCTGGCAATACTTTTCGCGATCTCCCATAACTGATGGGCGAATATTGGGATCAAAAATTATGGGAGCAAACTCTCCAACACCAACAGCCCATGTATAGAGAACGGATGCTGCTGGTTCGATAACTGTTACTAGTGTGCCGATATGTAAAACACTTGGCTTCAATCTTTCAGCATCTGGTAACCACGATGCAGCAAAATCAAAGGTGGCAGTGCCATCAATCAAGAATTCATAGGAGGCACTGCCACTGGCAGATAAAGTAACTGTTGCCGTACATGTTGGTTTATCGCTGCTCTTAGCAAGAGCTAAGCCAACACCATCGCGCTCTAACTCTTTATGCGCAGCAACTCCATAGGCATCGGTTGATATCCCATCGATAAATTCAACGCTGTGTCCAAGTCGTGCCAGCGCTTTCGCAGTATTTGCAGGGCCACCGCCAACAACATCTCCCGTTGGCAATTTATCTATTAGTACTTCACCGCAAACCCAAATACTCAATTAAGTTCGCCCTTGCGCGCTAAATATTCAGCGATGACTTCTACGCCTAACAAATGATCTTGTACTTGTGGCAGACCGCTTATCAATAACATTCCAACCATTCCGATACCTGTGACATTGAGTGGCAAACATCCACCGTGCACCGCATGAGTCTCCTCAGTTACACCGTGTGACTCATACCAATTGATACCCTGTTCTTCAGCTAAAACTCTTTCATACATTGTGGAATTTCCAGTCAAAAGAGTGGCGCGTGATTTTCGGGCAATCCAGCCATCATTTTCTATATCCGAACCAGGTAATGAAATATGAAAAACAATCCACTCTTTCATTCGCACTTCAACTGCAATAGCAAGATTTCTATCACGGCCTAATGCAATCGCTATTTCACCAATCTCAACTGCTTCACCCAAAGTAAGTGAAGGCAAGACCAATGTTTGTGCCTCTAGCGCTAAGCCTTGGCTAGTAAAGCCACCCGTCGTTTCGACCATGTGCCAATCTTGCCCTACTGTTTCGCCCATGATCACGATCGCCGAGACCGACCTTGTTGTTCACCCGCTATGCCTTGGAGGCAATGTCTTTGGTTGGAGCGCCGATGAGGCCCAATCCGAAGCCGTTTTAGATGCTTATACAAAGCATGGTGGAAATTTCATCGATACAGCCGATGTGTATTCGGAATGGAAAGAGGGCAATGTCGGCGGTGAATCCGAATCGATTATTGGCACATGGGCAAAAGCTCGTGGTAACCGCAGCGAAGTAGTAATTGCCACAAAGGTTGCAATGCTTTCAAAGCGTCCAGGTCTGAGCGCTACAAACATCATTGCTGCCTGTGATGAATCACTACAGCGTCTACAAACAGATTACATCGATCTTTATTACTCGCACAAAGATGATGAAGAGACTCCGATTGAAGAGACTCTCACCGCTTATGCTCAATTGATTGCACAAGGAAAAGTTCGCTATATCGCTGCCTCAAATTTTAGCCCTGAGCGTTTAGCACAATCACTGAAATTTTCTGCCGATAATTCTTTACCTTCATACATCGCAGTGCAAGATCATTACAACCTTATGCACCGCGCTGAATTTGAAACCAATCAAGCTCCAGTATTAGCTCAAAATGTAATTAAATGTATTCCATACTTCGGTCTTGCTCGTGGATTCCTCACTGGCAAATATCGCGCAGGTGTAACCGTTGACTCAATGCGTGCAGGCGGAGTTACTGAATACCAAACTGCAAAGGGTTACGCAGTAGTGAGTGCACTTGAAGAAATATCAAAGGTTCACAATTCATCAATTGCAGCCGTTGCCCTGGCCTGGCTTCGCGCTCAACCACAAGTAAGCACTCCAATTGCAAGTGCACGTACAGTTGAACAACTTGAAGAAATTATTCAAGTAATTAAACTTTCTAGTGATGAAGTTACAAAACTAACAAAACTTTCTCAGTAATAAAAGGCTAGTTTGTAATTACAGGTTAGTTCGTAATCGCTGGGTCCTACGCCCACGATGGGCTTAGGGCTAAGCAATCTTGATGGAGTCGAGGAAGTCACTGCCGATATAGACCGCAAGCTTGAAGCCGCTGAGATTGCGCGAAGTTCTAATGGCTGCCAATCCGTCGATATTGGTTGTGACCTTATAGATCACAATTTTCGAGCCTTTCTTGAATGCACGAACTAGCAATGTGTCTTCATAAATATTGGAATCGAGTGAAATCAAATATTTGCCAGTTGATTCTTTCTTCACCGAAATATCAGCAGCAGGTGGTGAATCAATTTCTTCTCCGTTGCTTTCAAAAGGAATCACATCAGCTGACATCGGTTCGAGTGAAACAACCGGCACTGGCGCACTGGGAGTGCTAGCTGTCGAACTATCACTAACACCCGCTGATGGAACAGTACCTGTAGTAACGGTTACTGTTTCAACACTTGCGGTACTCGTGTCATTTGCACTAGTTACAACAGGCTGATTTATTGGCGTTGCGAAGGAATATGAGTTTGCACTGGGTGGCGTAATTATTAATGAAGGTTGAGATTGATTAGTTTGCTGTACTGAAAAAGTATTTGAAGAAGAATTATAGATAACATCTGTTCCTTCTTGCGAGCGCCATCCTGCAACATTTCCTGTCTGTGGATCTGCTGAAGTTTGTAGAACTAACCGGCAACCAATTGGACAACCCATATATTCAACTGGCATAACTCCGCCCCATGAACCGTTTGTTCCACATACGGCGTTATCGCAAACAACTACTCCATACACTTTTCCTGCGGAGTCAATGACAGCCCATCCACCCACACCAGCAAGTCCATCCACTGGTGCAGCCGATGCAGTTGGCGTAGGTGTCGGAGTAGGTGTACTCACCACAACCGGTGTTGAAGTTTCACTTGGCGTAGGTGTTGGTGAAACGACTGGGGTCGAAGTTTCACTCTCTGAAGAACCAATAGTTGGGGCAGCAACAGGATTTGCACAAACTCCACCCGATGCAGTTGAAACACCGTTTGCATGAACAATTGGACCCCACTGCACGCATTTTTGTTCGCCAGGATGCGCTGCATTCCAGGTTTGCGATTCCAAGGTTGCTGCTGCAACTGCAGATTCTTGAGCATTTCGAAAATTCAAATCGGCATCAATTTCAGTTGAAGGTCTCCAAGTTTTTGTACAGACTACGTAATTTCCAACAATTCCATCAGCAACTGCGCCAAGTCCTGCGCCCGTTGGGCACGAAATAATTGGTGATCCATCAAGTGGCATTCCGGTTGATGGAGACACAAATTGACGAGAACCAATTTCGCCACCCAAAGAAATTGCAGGGAAAGGATCGGTATCCGCAAAAGCTGGGACCAACGAGAAGGCAGTGGCAACAATCGCCACTACGGAAAAGCTGACAACAGCATTAAATCTACGAACGAACTGTGATGTGTTCATATTTTCAATCTACTCCCACCTACAGACAAAGCAAGGGGTTCCCCACTCGCCATTATGAGGCAAGGGTTGCCACGTTCTCACCGTTAGACTGCCCTTATGCGCGTATTCATCACTGGTGGGGCCGGTTTTATCGGCTCGCACTTAGCCGACGCCCTCGTGGTCCGTGGTGACGCTGTGACGATCCTGGACAACATGAGTACTGGCTCAGCCTCCAACATCGCTCACTTAGAGGGCACAATCGAAATCATCAAGGGTGATATCCGAGACGTTGCAACTGTTGAAAAAGCAATGGCTAATGCTGACCTTGTTCTCCATATGGCAGCCGCCCTTGGCGTGAACACCATTTTGGAATCCCCCATTGAATCTGTCTCAACAAATTTCACAGGTAGCGAAGTTGTTTTGCAAGCTGCAACCAAACTGAATAAGCGAATCGTTATCGCAAGCACCTCAGAGATTTATGGAAAGAACCCAAAGCAACCACTCAATGAATTAGATGATCGTGTAGTTGGCACTCCACAAAAAATTCGCTGGACATACTCCGATGCCAAAGCGCTAGAGGAAGCAATTGCTCACGCCCTCTTTTTGACCAAAGGTTTGAAAGTAACAACTGTGCGCCTCTTCAACACAGTGGGCCCACGCCAAACTGGGCGCTACGGAATGGTTGTGCCACGCTTTGTGCAAGCAGCGCTCGCTGATCAACCAATAACTATCTACGGCGATGGCACACAATCTCGCGTCTTCTGCCACGTTGCAGATGCTGTCAAAGCAATTCTCATTCTTGCAAGCGATGAGAAAGCCATTGGCGAGGTTTATAACATCGGTGGAGTTGGCGAAACAACTATCAAGAAACTAGCCGAAAAGATTATCGAGCGCACTAAATCAACATCGGCAATTACTTACACAGCATATGACGACGCCTACCCTGCAGGATATGAAGATATGCAACGTCGAGTTCCAGATACAACAAAGATCAAGAAGGCTATTGGTTGGAGCCCAGTAAATACTTTGGATTCAATCATCGACGATGTTGCTGCCGAGTTTCGTAAGTAACTAAAGCCCAGGTACTCCGCTTAGTTTTCCAGTTGTATCAAATACGTATGGCGCGCTAGCAACAACAGCCTTTGCATTAATTACTCCATGCAGCGTCACAACTATCGCAATCTCCGCAGCAGTTCCTTCAACATCGCCCAACAGGCTTGAACTCTTTCCATACCATGAGCCAACCACAGGATCATGCCAAGAGATAACTGCACCAACGCGCTCTAGCTCTTCAATAACGTGTTCTGCAGGAGTCTCGCGAGTATCGGCAACATTTGGCTTATATGCCACGCCAATTACCTGCACCCGCTTTCCTTTGAGTGAGCCGCCATTTTCTTTTGCAACACGCGCAACAACATATTTAGGCATCTCTAAATTCACTTCATTCGCGCGTTCAATAAATGTTGCTGGCACGCCAACGCCAGCAGCAACATGTGCCAAATATGAAGGATCTACAGGGATGCAATGCCCGCCCACACCAGCACTGGGATTGAATCGCATAAAGCCATATGGCTTTGTATTTGCTGCATCCAGTGTTTCGTGAACAGAAATTCCCAATGCATTTGTAATCTGTGCAAATTCATTGACCAATGCAATATTTACTTGTCTAAAAGTATTTTCAAATAATTTCGCAGCCTCTGCCACCTCAGGAGATGAAACCGCCACCAAGTTGTCACAAAATGTTGAATAGAATTCGCGCACTCCAGCAGTAGCAGCAGGAGTCAGCCCTGCATACAAACGCGGCGTATTTTTCTGATTCCAATCAATTCGGCCCGGATCAACACGCTCAGGCGAGACTGCATACTCATGATCGAGTTTTACCTTTGAATACTTCTCAATCGTTGGCTTTATAACTCCGCGCACAGTGCCAGGAAATGATGTCGATTCATTGATAATTAGTGCAGCACGCTTGAGATTTTCACCAATTGTCTTACATGCAGACTCAATAAAAGTAAGGTCTGGCTTACGATTCTTATCAAGCGGCGTTGGCACAGCAATAACAACTACTTCCGCATCAGCAATATCTGCGGCATTAGTAGTTGCTCGAAATTTACCTGCATCAACCCACTTTTTGAGCAGCACAGAATCAACACCTTCAATATGTGAAATACCTTTGTTCAAACGCTCCACAACAGCAGCATTCATATCAAAGCCAACAACATCATGGTGCGCAGCAGCGAATGCCGCGATTGTTAGCCCGACATAGCCTTGCCCAATAATTGCAACGCGCATGTAGTGCCTTTACTTCAATTCTTTATTGCGAGGATCTAACTTGTGCATCATCTCAAGTGCTTTAGCTTTTTCTTCAGGGGTTGCTTGCGAAACCTGAGAGAGAACACGCCATGCATCAAAAGATCCCGGATTGAATTCAACTGCTTTCCGGGCCAAGGTAAGCGCTTGAGGATAGAGTTTATTATTCTCAAATAATAATGCACCATTACCTAAACGCAGGATTTCTAGCGGAAATTTATTTGCAGCAGCTTCAATTGTTTGAACATTATTAGAGGCCATTGCCGTTCTCCACGCTGCATCTGCGGTGAATGGTGGGAGAGCAATTATCAGTCCAACAATAAAACCGCTAACTCCTGCGAGCACAACGCCTGGATGCGTATCAGCGGCATACGAGCGTTGCTTCCTTGGCACCTTTATTGCAGTCGTTTCTGATACAGATTCGCTACGCGTTGCATGTTCATAAGCAATAACTGTTCCCGATAGAAGCCAGCCCCATACGGCAAGACCAATTTGATTAATACTGATTAGAGCTTGGACGTTATAACAAATCCATGCCGTGGCAAGTGCTACAAACAGAGCATCGTAAGAGCGATTACGCAGAGTAACTTTCAATATTGAAATAACCGCAATCACGAAAATAGCTAAGTAAGCGGCAAAGAAGATAAAGCCGCCGCTAGCTAGTACATCAATAAAAACATTGTGTGCAGCATTTGTAACAGTAGTTGGGCCTGGCAAAATCATTGCACTGGCAGAGCGAGCTCTGCGATACCAATCACCATACGTATCAAATCCCACCCCGGTAAATGGATGAGTTTTAGCCATTGTTATTCCTGCATCCCAATACTCGCCGCGAAGAGAAACAGATGTCTTATAAATATATTGGGTTAGCGGGCCTTTCTGTAAGGCACCAGCAAGGGCCATTACTCCAACTATTGTTACACCACATAAATATGCAATCGTAAAGATATCTTTTTTGAAATACGATCTCACTAGGTAAAAACCAACTATTGACAAACCCAAAGCAGTAACAACTAATCCTTGAATTGCATTACTTGCTTGAACTTCATAGAGCGCAACAGCCGCTAGCACAAACCCTGAAATTCTAATCCAGAGGCTAATTCCAGGTTTGAACAGATAGGCAACAAGCGCTGCTATGAATATTCCCAAAAAAGCAGAGATGAAGTTGGGATTTCCAAAAGTTCCAAGAATTTTGTTGTAAATATTGTTCCAAGGAATAAAGTCGTTTCCACTCAGTGCCATGAGACAATAAATAACATTGAGTATTCCAGCTGCAAAGAGTCCATAGAGGATCTGAGTAAAACTCTTCTTACTTCTCAGTTGGCTACCTGCCAACATGATTCCCGTCAGTGCCAAATAGGCTAAGAAGCCGGTGTTGCGCCCTTGTACCCCATAAAAATTTTGGGACAGTGGAGCGCTACTCACAAAAAGAGTTACCGCGCCAAGTGCCAAATAAATAACCGTTGCCAGAAGTAAAGGCTTATTACTGCGCCATATTGACTTGAAGTTGAAGACGATAACTATTGCCCACATGCCAAAACCTAAGCCAGAAGTGAGTAGCAACTTTGGAACATTGACAGGATCCATACTCACATTGGCGGTTACTAGTATGGTGATAAGCGCTGCACCAATGCTTATCCAGCGCGCGACGAATGATTCTGTCATTTTCATTCTCAAATCTTACTTATAGAAAGGCCAAAACCCGGCCCCCGCCGAAGCGGGAACCGGGTTTTGGTTCTAGATCTTTTTAGAGATCAGGGCTAATTAAGCCTTGACCTTCTTCTGGATCTTGATGACTAGGTTAGTCAATGAAGTGATCTGTGC
>CAMCCH010000064.1 GCA_945873335.1 Bifidobacterium breve
GAAAATCTCGCCGTTGCATCATGGAAGGCAATGTCACGACTAGGTTTTATCGATGCGAGCAATGAAGTAAAAGCATTTGGTCGCTGGTCGGATGCTCTAAAAATTAGTGCACGTCGTGGACCAACTCAAGAAATTGCAACACTTTCAGGTGGTAACCAACAAAAAGTGCTCCTCGGCCGCTGGTTTGAAGCAAAGGTTCAAGTGTTATTACTTGTTGAACCAACTCGAGGCGTAGATGTTGGTGCACGTCGCGATATTTACGACATCATCCGCCGTCAAGCAAAAGAGAGCGGCATGGCTGTTCTTGTTGCGACATCAGATTATGAAGAAGTAGTACTCCTTGCAGACCGTGCACTTGTTATGTCTCGAGGAAAAGTAGTTTCAGAGTTCACCGGAAATTCCGTTGAAGCAAGCTCTCTAATATCGGCAGCTAGTTAGGGGTAATGGGTTCATGTCAAAAACAACAGAGGTAGAAAAAGATAAAAAGCGCTCAATTCCTGCTTCTGCGCCATTGATGGTCTTTTTCGTCGGTCTCTTTGCATATTTCTCTGTGGCAAGTGAATATTTCTTCGATATTGAAAACTTTCGCAATATTGCAGTAGCCCTTGCAGTAACTGGAATTGTTTGTATTCCTGGAACTCTCCTTATGATTGCAGGCCAGGTTGACCTCTCTGTTGGTTCTGCTGCTGCAGTATCAGGAATGATCATGGCAAATATGGTCAATAAGCACAGCATCGCTGTTGGTCTAATTACTGCACTTGTCTTTGGGCTAGTTCTTGGAATCATCAATGGATTCTTAGTTACCGTTATCGGCGTCAACTCCCTCATCACAACTTTGGGTGGCTTAGCTACTCTCTATGGAATTGCTCTGCTTATTGGTAATGGTCAAACAGTGATGATGCGCAACTTTGAATGGCTCGGAACATCACAGCCATGGGGTGTCCCACTTCCTGTAGTTATCTTTACTGTCATTGCAATTATGGGAGCAATTTCCCTTCGTAAATCAACATACGGCCGTTCTTTATATGCAATTGGTTCTAATCCAAATGCTGCTCGCGTTGTGGGTATTCGCTCAAATCGTTTACTTTTTATTACATTCGTTCTTTCATCAGTTGGCGCAGCACTTGCGGGTGCGGTTCTTTGTTCACAACTATCTGCTGCAGATCCAAATGCTGCACGTGGTTTGGAACTCGAAGTAATTACAGCGATCGTTCTCGGTGGCGCAAGCCTTGCAGGTGGACGCGGTTCGATGTTTGGAACAATCTTGGGACTTTGTACAATTGGTATTCTCAACAATGGTTTGATTTTGCTCGATGTTCCAACATTCTGGCAGCGCGTTGCACAAGGTCTCATGTTGATTATTGCGGTCTCGTTTGACTCCTTGCGTCAAAAGCTCAATAACCAAAGGAGTTAGTTGTGACTCTCAATCCCACACCACCAGCGCGGTTGGTTCCAGCACGACGTCCTGAAAAATCAATCAAGGTTGGTTTAGTAGCTGGCGGTCTTGGAACATATTGGCCACAGTTTCCTAAGTTACTTCCACAGTTGCAGGAATCTGCACGCATTGTTTCTGCACGCATTTCTAAGATGGATGTTGAACTAGTCGATGTAGGTTTTATCTCTGACCCGCAAGAAGGTGCAGCAGCTGCAGAGAAGTTGCGCGCAGCTGGTTGCGACATGATCATCATGTATCTGACTACATATATGACTTCGTCAATGTTTATTCCAATTGCACAACGCGCTAATGCCCCAGTACTTCTTATCAATTTGCAACCAAGTGAGCAGATGGACCATGCAAACTTTGATACAGGTGCATGGCTCGCATATTGCGGTGCATGTCCGCTGCCAGAAATGGCTAATGCATTTGAGCGCGCAGGCGTTCCATTCCGTTCAGTTTCTGGTTATTTAGCAGAAGAGCGTGCATGGGTAAAGATTCATAGCTGGATTCAAGCAGCGAAAGTTCGCAGTATTTTGCGCAACTCACGCCACGGAATCATGGGCCATGTTTATCCAGGAATGCTCGATGTCTCAACAGATATGACAATGGTGACAACACACTTTGGTGGGCACATGGAAGTTCTCGAATTTGATGATCTTCGTGTGCGTGCAGAGAAAGTTAGCGAAAAAGAGATTGATAAAGTTCTCGATGAAGCACGATCAATTTTTGAAATCGATAAAACTGTTGATGAAGATGATTTTCGTTGGGCAGGACGAGTCGCTGTTGGACTTCGCCAGTTAGTCGATGATTTTGATATCAATAGCCTCGCTTATTATCACTGTGGGCTCGATGGTGAAATCCACGAACGCTTAGGCGCAGGAATGATTCTTGGTTGTTCACTATTGACTGCAGAAGGTGTTCCAGCAGTTGGTGAATATGAATTGCGCACCTCTATTGGAATGTTGATGCTTGATCGCATGGGTGCTGGTGGTTCCTTTACAGAATTCCAAGCACTGAACTTCAATAATGGTGTTGTTGAAATGGGACACGATGGTCCTGCACACCTTGCAATTAGTAACGGCAAACCAATATTGCGTGGCCTTGGTGTATTCCACGGAAAGCGCGGATATGGCGTTTCCGTTGAATTCGATGTTACACACGGTCCAGTAACAGTATTTGGTGTTACGCAACGCAAGAATGGCACATACCAATTCGTTGCATCCGAAGGAAAAGTTGTTGAAGGTCCTCGTTTGCGCATTGGTAATACAACATCTCTCGTTGACTTTGGTGTAAACCCAGGACAATGGTGTGATGATTGGAGCGCAACAGGGGTTCCTCATCACTGGGCACTTGGTATTGGCCATCGCGTCTCTGAATTGCGCTCAATTGCTGAGTTACTAGATATCGAAATGGTAGTAATTTAGTTCCTATGAACTGGCGCAGCGATAGCGGGCTTAGCGGCAAAAGCGTCGTTGTTACAGGCGCTGCTGGTGGAATTGGTAGCGAGGTAGCTATCGCTTTCTCACAAGCCGGAGCAAAAGTATTAGCTGTTGATATTCCTGGTGCCCCGCTTTCACAATTGCTGAGCAAATTTGAAGGAAGTGGCCATGAAATTATGGAGGCAGATCTCTCTAATCTGACTTTGCACGCATCTATTTTTGCAAAAGCACAGAGCATGGCCCCGTTTACAGCCCTTGCACATTGCGCTGCAGTCCTACGCCGACGCGCAACAGTTGATGATGTGACCGAGGAAGATTGGGATATTCAGATAGATGTAAATTTGAAGGCAACATTTTTCTTGAATCGCAGTGCGTATCACTCATTTAGAGATGCAAAAACTCCAGGATCAATTGTTAATTTTAGTTCGCAAGGTTGGCAATCAGGTGGCTTTGGTGGCTCAGTTGTTTATGCAGCAAGTAAAGGCGGAGTAGTTTCAATGACTCGCGGACTTGCACGCTCTTTTGCTCCTAGCAATGTACGTGTAAATGCAGTTGCACCTGGTGGCGTTGATACAACAATGATGCGGGGAGGACAAGATGATGCAGCGCTCGCAGCTTTTGTTGCAATGATTCCAATGGGACGACTCGCTCGTCCTGATGAAATGAGCGGTGCAGTACTTTTCTTAGCATCAGAGGCATCGAGTTATATGACCGGAACGGTTCTCAACGTTTCTGGCGGACAGTTGATGTACTAGAAAAGAAAAGCAAGTGCGCAAATTCCTGCGCAAGCAAGACATGAACTGATGATGACACTTCTACTCGGTGGCCTTTTATAGGCAACAGTTTCAAATAACACAATCCATAAGGGAACTGTAGAAATAATGCTTTGTACGACAACAGGGCTTCCATGTGAAATTGCATAAGAGGTAAGGACCCATCCTGCGCCCATGAAAATAGAACGAGGAAATAGAGAAAGATAATTCTTTGCAGTGAAATGCTTTGGAAAGAAAAGAATAAGGAAGAGTGTTGCAGCGATGAGTTGTTGGATGAAAACAACCTGCACTAAAGCCATCCCGGCGTGGATTTGAAGGGCTATGAGCGTAGTGACAGCCCCTGTTGTAATTGCAATAGAACTAATGAGCGCAAAGGTAGAAAGTGATGAAACCCCAGCTAGAGAATTTTTCAAGGGTAACAACACGGCTGTTACGAGAATTAAAACGATGATGATCTGCCCGACAGAAACACTCGTTCCAAGGATGAGTGGGGCAATAACTAGGACTACCGCCGGGCTAAGTGATTGCCCAACGGCTGAGGCAGATGCTGAACTGCGCGTGACTACTAGAAAAATGAGACCTGCCCCTAGTGCTGTGAGTGAACCTCCAATAATGATTCGCAGCCATGCAATACCTGAAAGCTGGACCCACTGCGGATCAAGTAATAAGAAAGGCGCAGCAACTACTGCATTGAAAAAGAAGAGGACTCCAACACTGTGGTAACCAGGAAGTCGTTGTGTAACAGATTTTGTGAGAAAGAGCCCGGAGGCAATAGAGATCGCTGCTGCGAGTGCAAAGAGCGAGCTCATAAACCTATGGTCGCACACCTTCTCAAAGAAAGGTTTATTCCTTAGACTCCGATAGTGGGAAATTTTCTAACGGCAGAGTATTTCAATAACCCATATCCAACCTATAAAAAATTTCTCCATGAATCACCTGTTTTTTGGAGTGAAGAACTTTTCGCCTGGATTATTTCGCCATATGAGTTAGTTGAAGCTGGCCTACATTCTTCTACTCTCAATGCGGGTGAGCGCATGAGCGCAGCATCCTCACATTTCTCTAATGAAGAGAGAGAACAATATTCTGCAATATTGCATAACCTCAATAATTGGATTGTCTTTCAAGATCCCCCATCACATACGCGCTTGCGTCGCCTCATCAGCAAATCTTTTACACCGCGATCCATTACTGCTTTTGAACCAAAAATCGAAAAGATCGTCAATGATTTGCTGGATGAAATCGGAGATAAAGAAAAGTTTGATCTCGTATCAGAATTCTCATTTCGCTTACCGGCCGCCGTTATGTGCGATCTTTTAGGTATCCCTCTTGAGCGCCAATGGGATTTGAAGCGCTGGGCAGATGGAATTGCAGGCTTTAGTGCCGCTGCGCGCGTAACGTCCGAGAAAGCACAATTTGCTAACGAGATGGCGCTTGAATCAAAGGAATATCTCATAACTTTATTCGAACAATTGCGCAATGAGCCCGGTGATAATTTATTGAGCCGATTAGTAGATCAAAGCGATGAACCAAATCCACTTAGTGATGACGAACTAGTTGCATTAGTAGTTCAACTCTTCTTTGCAGGCTTTGAAACCACTGAAGGCCTGATCGGGAACATGATGATTGCTTTAGCAAAACATCCCGATCAATTAGCAAAATTACGGGCTAATCCTGATTTGATTGCAAATGCAGTAGAGGAAGTGTTGCGCTTTGATTCGTCAATTCTCAAACAATCTCGCGTTGCTAGCGAAAATCAAGATTTTGGCGGGCAGGCAATCAAAAAAGGCGATTACATGCATTTTATGATCGCTGCTGCCAATCATGACTCTGCTCGATTTAGCGATGCCCATACTTTTGATGTTGAGCGCGACGATGTGGGACATGTGAGCTTTGGCCACGGAATACATTTTTGCATCGGAGCCCCACTTGCAAGACTCGAGGCACGTATTGCAACACGAGCACTGCTTGAGCGCTTCTCTCGAATAGAAATACTCGAACCAGCACCTGTATACCCAGAGTTATTTGCCGTGCGCAAACCCTTACATCTCTGGCTTAGAAATGTTTAGAAACGGTATAAACGCTTCGCATTTCCATTACAGATAAGTGCTTGTTCAGATTGGCTGAGTGTTCCAATGTATTCGCGCATGAACTCAATAATTGTTGCATACGAAGTGTAAAGACGATCAACAGGCCAGTTTGAACCTAGGACACAACGCTTCGGACCAAATGCCTCAAGTGATGCTTCTGCCCATGGGCGTAGTGATTCCTTGCTAAATAGAGGATCTGTCATTGGTAATCCGCTTATTTTCATTGTGACATTTTGAGCTGTTGCAAGCTTATTGATCTCTGATTTCCATGAAGCAAAATAAGCAGCATCGCGTTTGCGAGGAAAACCAATATGTTGCAAAACAATTTCTAACTCAGGATGGCGCTGTGCGAGCTTGAGCGCCTCTGCCATATTTGGCCATTCGCAATCGAGATCAAAGACCAATTTATGTTTTGTCATGTAAGCAAGAGATGCCTCATACGTTGGACTTATTTCTTTACGAGTAAACATTATCTCTGCATTGAAATCTCGTATACCAACAAAAAGTTTTGATTGCATATGACCATCGAGTTCCTTGATGGCGTTATCGCTACCTAATGAAGAATCTCCAATGATTCGCATTGGCGCAGGACCGGTCTTAGCCATCTCGGTTAGCCAGACAGTTTCAGTTACAGGGTTGGGTGATCCAATAGCTGCTTGAACATGTACAAATCCTTCTATGTTAGAGAAGCGTGCCTCTGCCCATAAGTTATCGAGAACATATGCCTCAGACTTCATCCCATCTATATTTCCCAATATTGGGTGAATGAATTCTTTGTCTAACCAAACCCATTTTAACTCAGCATGCTTTTTATCCCATAGGTGCATATGTGTATCGATGATTGGCAATGAAGTGGCCATGACAAGACCTTTCGGTAGTTAGGTTGGGCGGGTACAATTGGAAATACCGTATCGCTTAGTACCAATAAAAAAAAGAGTTTTTAAGGAGAATTGTGCGAATAGTAAAGATTGAGCCGATCCCAGTCGCATACCCAGAACCCAACGACTTCAATGCAGAGCGGTATCTCTGTCTTGTGAAGATTACGACCGATGATGGCATTGTCGGCTGGGGCGAATCAATTACGCAATTCAAAGAAGCCAATGCTGCAACTGCTGCACTAATAAACGGACTTGCTGAATTTGTTATTGGTAAAGATCCACTAGATAACGGTGCGATTTGGCGTGCAATCAAAGAGCGTTACTGGTGGTATGGATATCGCGGAGGCCTTGCTGCATATGCATTATCTGCAATAGATATTGCACTCTGGGATATTAAAGGAAAAGCGCTCAACATAAGTTTGCTCCAATTACTTGGAGGAGCAGTACATGAAAAACTTCCAGTAATTGCATCGGGTCATGCACACGATGAATCAATTCCGAAGATGGCGGAGCAAGCACAAGAGTGGCTCAGCACAGGTATGCAAGGAATGAAAGTTGGATTTGGTAAAAGAGGAAACGCCCATCTTGGTTACGAACATGATCGAGATGTCGAATATGTAAAGCAGATGCGAAAAGCAATCGGCCCAGACAAGATGCTCAT
>CAMCCH010000065.1 GCA_945873335.1 Bifidobacterium breve
ACCTAAAATAACAACATGCTTTCCAGCAACATTGATCAGTGGTGTTTCGACTTCACCAAGGGCTTGTTTATTTCCCCATGGAAGAACTTCCATTGCTTGATAAATTCCTTTGAAGTCACGACCAGGGATTGGAAGGTCACGCCATTGCGTTGCACCAATCGCTAAAACAATAGCGTTGTACTTTGAACTAAGTTGATCGCCCGTTATCTCGCCACCAACATCGACTCCTGGACGAAAGCGAGTTCCCTCTTTTTCCATCTGCGCTAAGCGTCGATCCAAAATGTGCTTTTCCATTTTGAATTCGGGGATTCCGTAGCGAAGCAATCCGCCAATTTTATCTGCTCGCTCATACACAACAACAGTGTGTCCTGCGCGTGTGAGTTGCTGTGCTGCAGCAAGGCCTGCTGGGCCAGAACCAATGACTGCAACAGTCTTTCCAGAGATTCGATCAGGTGGCAATGGTTTTACATTGCCAGCACCGAATGCCTCTTCAATAGTGCGTAATTCAACTTGTTTGATTGTTACTGCATCGGCATTTATACCAATGACGCATGCTGTCTCACATGGAGCTGGGCAGAGTCGACCAGTGAATTCTGGAAAATTATTTGTTGCGTGCAGTCGAGCAATTGCTTCATCTTTATCGCCGCGCCAAATTAGGTCATTCCATTCTGGGATGAGATTTCCTAGAGGGCAGCCCATGTGACAGAAAGGAATTCCACAATCCATACAGCGCCCGGCCTGCTTCTGTAGATGTTCCATACTCTGAGGTTCGTAGACCTCTTTCCAATCTTGAATTCGAACATCGACTGGACGTCGAGTCGGAGTTTCGCGAGGTGTAGTGAGAAAACCCTTTGGATCTGCCATTAGCCTGCAACCTCCATAACGAATTTATCAATTGGTAAACCTTCACGAGTTGCGCGCTCCATTGCCTCTAGTACACGAGCGTAGTCACGTGGCATGACGAGTGAAATACGAGAAATTGATTCATCCCATGATTTCAAAAGTTCAGATGCAATTTCTGAGCCCGTCT
Source organism: Bifidobacterium breve (assembly GCA_945873335.1). GTDB lineage: Bacteria > Actinomycetota > Actinomycetes > Nanopelagicales > Nanopelagicaceae > Planktophila. Next base: position 1,031 of record CAMCCH010000065.1, read on the forward strand.
CTGCATGGAACTTAGAGATATGTGACTTCAACGTTTCACGTTGATCTTGCGGCACTGCCAAGATATCGACCATCTCTGTGTTGACATTTGCTGGATTGATATCGAGCATGAATGCACGACCACCCGACATACCAGCTGCAAAGTTACGTCCAGTGCGACCGAGAACGACAACAGTTCCACCAGTCATGTATTCACAACCATGGTCACCAATTCCTTCAACTACCGCAGTGGCACCAGAGTTTCGAACGCAGAATCGCTCTCCCACAACACCGCGTATAAATATCTCACCTGATGTTGCGCCATAACCAATGACATTTCCAGCAATTACATTCTCGCCAGATTTGAATGTTGCTTTCTCATCAGGGCGAAGTACAACACGGCCACCTGAAATTCCCTTTGCAACATAATCATTTGAATCACCATAGAGTCGAATTGCAATTCCACGAGGGATAAATGCACCTAACGATTGCCCCGCAGAGCCATGAAGAGTGATATCAATTGTGCCCTCAGGAAGTCCTTCTCCACCAAAGCGGCGAGTAACTTCTGCACCTAACATCGTTCCAACAGTTCTATTTACATTTCGAACAGGTAGATCGATTCGAACTGGCTCAGATTTTGTAAGGGCTGCCTGTGATAATTCAATCAACTTATTATCAAGTGCTGCTGCTAAGCCGTGATCTTGCTTGGTGGTGTTGTAGAGAGAACTCTCCACATCGGGGCGAACAAGTAGTGGCGAAAGATCGAGGCCGCTGGCCTTCCAGTGATTGACAGCATCTTTCGTATCTAAATATTCCACGCGACCAATTGCTTCTTGCAATGTGCGGAAGCCAAGTTCTGCCAAAATCTCACGAACTTCTTCAGCGATGTATTCAAAGAATGTTTCAACAAATTCTGGTTTACCAGAAAAGCGTTTACGAAGTTCAGGATTTTGCGTAGCAACTCCGACCGGGCATGTATCCAAATGGCAGACGCGCATCATGATGCAACCAGAGACAACTAGTGGAGCGGTTGCAAAACCAAATTCTTCTGCCCCAAGTAGTGTTGCAATAACTACATCGCGACCAGTCTTGAGTTGACCATCAGTTTGAACGACAATGCGATCACGAAGTCCATTGAGCAAAAGAGTTTGCTGAGTCTCAGCTAAACCAAGTTCCCATGGTGCACCTGCGTGCTTGAGTGAAGTAAGTGGTGAGGCACCTGTTCCACCATCGTGACCAGAGATAAGCACTACATCGGCGTGAGCCTTGCTCACTCCTGCCGCAACTGTTCCGACGCCAACTTCTGCTACTAATTTGACGTGAATGCGCGCATTCTTATTTGCATTCTTCAGGTCATGAATGAGTTGTGCAAGATCTTCAATCGAATAAATATCGTGATGTGGTGGCGGTGAAATAAGTCCTACACCTGGAGTTGAATAACGCACTTTTGCAATCCATGGGTAAACCTTGTTTCCCGGCAGCTGTCCGCCTTCACCAGGTTTTGCACCTTGTGCAACCTTGATTTGAATATCATCTGAGTTGACCAAGTAATCACTTGTAACACCGAAGCGACCGCTTGCTACTTGCTTGATAGATGAACGCTTCGAATCTCCATTAGTTTCTGCGATGTAACGTGAAGGATCTTCTCCACCTTCACCGGTATTTGACTTTCCACCAAGGCGGTTCATCGCAATGGCGAGTGTTTCGTGTGCTTCCTGCGATATTGAACCGTAAGACATTGCACCAGTTGAGAATCGAGCAATAATTGAGCGAGCTGATTCCACTTCTTCAATAGGAATAGAAGGTTGTGATCCATTCTTGAATTGGAAGAGACCGCGCAGTGTCATCAACTCTTTGCTCTGTTCGTTGACTGAACTTGTGTAGCGCTTGAAAATGTCATAACGCTTATTGCGTGTGGAATGTTGCAGCGTGAATACAGTCTCAGGATTGAACAAGTGTGGTTCACCATCTCGACGCCACTGATATTCCCCGCCAATGGGAAGTCGCTTTGTTCCCGGTATCTCTCCCCCAGGTGGATAAGCAATGTGATGACGAGCAATTGTTTCTTGAGCAATGATGTCGAGTGATACGCCGCCTAAGCGAGATGTTGTACCGACAAAGAATTCATCAACAACTTCTTGGCTCAGTCCAATGGCTTCAAAGACTTGCGCACCTGTGTAGGAAGCAATCGTTGAAATACCCATCTTGGACATAACTTTGAGAACACCTTTTCCTAAACTCTTGATGAGATTACGGACAGCCTTCTCAGGTGTTGTTCCAGTGATGACACCTTGTAGCACTAGATCTTCAGCACTCTCCATTGCAAGATATGGATTTACTGCGGCTGCGCCATAACCAATAAGGAGTGCAACGTGGTGAACTTCGCGAACATCTCCTGCTTCAACAACGAGACCAACTTTTGTACGTGTCTTTTCGCGAATCAAATGGTGGTGTACGGCAGATGTAAGAAGTAGTGAAGGAATCGGAGCATCTTCTGCATCTCCATCACGATCAGAGAGAATGATGAGGTGTGCGCCATTTGTAATCGCATCACTGACTTCTTTTTTGATTTCATCTAAGCGAATGCGCAGGGCATTTCCATCGCCATTGACTGGGAAGAGTCCACGAACAACATAGGCTTCAAGTTCAGGGTAATCGCCATCGACATTGACGTGAATAATCTTTGCTAGTTCATCATTATCAATTACTGGAAATGCAAGTGAAATCTGACGACATGATTCTGGACCAGGGTCTAACAAATTATGCTCTGGCCCAATAGAGCCGCCCAAACTTGTTACTAACTCTTCGCGGATAGCATCAAGTGGAGGATTAGTAACTTGGGCGAATAGTTGAGAGAAATAATCGAAAATAAGTCTTGGTTTTTCTGAGAGTGCAGCAATCGGTGAATCTGAACCCATCGAACCAAGTGGTTCCATTCCATTTTTTGCCATGGGAGTAATAAGAATGCGCAAATCTTCTTCTGTGTATCCAAATGCGCGTTGGCGACGGATAACGGATGAGTGTGGATAAATAATATGTTCGCGCGCTGGAAGGTCATTGAGTTTTACGATTCCATCGTGGAGCCACTGACCATAAGGCGCTGCATCAGCTAACTGATCCTTGATTTCATCATCTTCAATGATGCGTCCTGCTTCAATATCAACTAAGAACATCTTGCCTGGTTGTAAACGACCCTTACGTACAACCTTTTCGGCTGGAATATCGAGTACACCAACTTCACTTGCAAGAACAACAAGCCCATCATCGGTTACCCAGAAACGTGATGGACGCAGACCGTTGCGATCTAGAACTGCACCAACTTGATGTCCGTCAGTAAAAGTTACACACGCTGGCCCATCCCAAGGCTCCATCAGGGAAGCGTGAAATGCATAAAAATCGCGACGCTTCTGTGACATTGAAGTGTGATTTTCCCATGCTTCAGGAATCATCATCAGAACTGCATGTGGGAGTGAGCGTCCACCTAAATAGAGAAGCTCTAGAACTTCATCAAAAGATGCCGAGTCAGAGCCTGACATTTCAACAATTGGAAATAGTCGATCTAGGTTTCCAGGGATGAGTTCACTTGCAAGTAAAGATTCGCGAGCGCGCATCCAATTACGATTGCCCTTTACTGTATTGATTTCACCATTGTGTGCGATGAAGCGGTACGGGTGGGCTAATGGCCATGATGGAAAAGTATTTGTAGAAAAGCGAGAGTGAACAAGTGCTAGCGGTGAAAGAACACGCTCATCGCTGAGATCAGGGAAGAATTCCTCTAACTGACCAGTTGTAAGCATTCCTTTATAAACAATTGTTTGTGATGACAATGAAGGGAAGTAAAGCTCAAGACCATGCTCTGCTCTCTTGCGGAGTGCGAATGCAAGACGATCTAAGACCATTCCTTCTTCATTTTTCTTACCTGCGATAAAGAGTTGTTCAAAGCGTGGCATTACTGAGAGCGCAGTCTTGCCAAGGGATGTCGAGTTGATTGGAAGATCGCGCCATCCAAGAATAACGAGACCTTCTTCGTCGGCAATTTTTGCGATCTCTTGACGAACCTCTACACCTTGAGCAATAAATGCAATTCCAGTTGCATAGGCATTGGCGCGCGGGAGATCAAAATCTGTAATCACTTGATAGAAAGCATCAGGTACTCGTATAAGAATTCCAGCACCATCACCGCTATCAGGTTCGGCGCCTGATGCTCCACGGTGCTCAAGATTGCGCAAAGCTGTAAGCGCTTTTTCAACAATCTCGTGTGTTGCAACTTTATTGAGTGTTGCAACCATCGCAACGCCACATGCATCGTGTTCGTTGGCAGGGTTATATAAACCTTGTGCCTTCGGGTAATTCGATGTAAGCGCCACGGTATGTAACTCCTGTTGTCCTAGTGTTGCGGGACAACTTTGGCCCTGGTTCCTAAATACTTTCTTTACTGCTGTCTTTCTTGCTAATCCCCTATGCGGGAGGTAAAGCGTAGCAAGGAGGAGGCGATTCCTCTATATGCCACTGATGTGGGCAATCTGCCCGATAACGGCAGTAATAGCCATACCGATACAGCCTCCCAAAATTACTCGCACCGTTGGAACGAGCACCTTTGAACCTGCCATCTTTGCACTCACAATTCCTGTTATAACAAGGCCGGCGATAGTAAAGATGACGATGCTAAAGGCTTTGGCACCCAAGCTCGGAGCAAATGCACCCAAGAATGGAATGCATCCACCCAATGTAAAACTAGCGGCAGATGCGAGGGCTGCTTGAACAGGGCGCGCCTTTGTGTGTGAGAATTGCCCTAGTTCATCACGAAGATGGGCTGCTAATGGATCCTTCTCATGCATCGCATGTGCTACTTGCATCGCCAGTTCCGGGCTTAGGCCGCGTTCAATATATATCTGTTGGAGTTCTAAGAGTTCTCCTTCAGGATCAACTTCAAGATGAGAAATTTCCAATAGGCGATCAGATTCTTCAATATCATTTTGGGAACGCACTGATACATATTCACCAACTGCCATCGACATAGCTCCTGCAGAAATTCCTGCAAGGCCTGCGGTAATCAGAAAACTATCTGCCTTTGCTGCAGCAACACCGATCATCAAACTTGCAGTTGAAACGAGTCCATCGTTGGCACCCAATACAGCAGCTCGCAACCAACCTGCACGATGTGTGCGGTGGTGCAAGTTTCTTTGATAAACATCTTCGAGTGCCATGTTTTAGAGCCTACCCGATGCCTTTGATAAACGCAGGTAGGCACCGAGTGCAAGCCCAGCAACTGCGATGCTTACCCATTCATTGATTCGCATTCCCGCTAATAGATGAGCATCATCGATTCGTAGTGATTCAATAAAGAAGCGGCCTATGCAATAACCAATGACGTATAGAGAAAAGATTTGTCCAGGCCTTGATCTATTCCCCCACCAAATAAGTACGAGTGCTAGCGCAGAACACCAGAGTGCTTCATAGAGAAAAGTTGGGTGAAATGTTTCAAATTCTCTAAAACCAGATGGTCGAAATGATTGCGGGATTTCCAGTGCCCACGGTGCATCTAATGGTCTTCCAAAGAGTTCGATATTAAACCAATTCCCAAAGCGGCCAATAGCTTGAGCTAAGAGAACTCCTGGCGCTAATGAATCTAGGAAAATACCAAATGAAGGTAGTTCAACTTTTCGTGCCAATTGGCGATATCTAATCCATGCAACTAATGCACCCAGAGAAATCGCGCCCCAAATACCTAATCCACCATTCCAAATCTTCAAAGCGTCGATTGGATTTCCATTACTGCCGAAGTATGCAACTGGAGAAGTAATCACATGGTAGATACGCCCACCAATAATTCCTGCTGGCACACAATAGATCGCAACTTCAGAAACTATGGATTTTGTATTAGCGCCATGAGGGACAAAGCGTTTATTGCCGACCCATATTGCTACAGCAATGCCCGTAATGATGCACAAGGCATACATATGGAAAGTTAGTGGCCCAATCTCCAAAACCGAAATATTCGGTGAAGGAATTGAGCGAAACATCTATTTATCCCTGTTCAATTGCTGCGGCAAATGCTGCAGCATCGTAAATCTGGGTATTTCGATCAAGGGCTTTACCATTTACAAAAACGGATGGAGTCGAGTCAATACCCTTCTTTCCACCATCTGTGGCAATAC
>CAMCCH010000066.1 GCA_945873335.1 Bifidobacterium breve
ACTCCGTGCCATCGCACCACATGTGATCGAATTGCTGGGGACGCTGGGGTAACCTTGGGCTATAACGATGACTAAACCGTTGTCGCATCGCAACCTCAAGGAGTAAACGTGGCTGTAAAGAAATCAACAACAAAGAGGGTTGTAAAGAAGGCCTCTAAGAAAGCACCTGCGAAGAAGAAGGCAGTTGCAAAGAAATCTGTCGCTAAGAAGTCAACAGCTAAGAAGCGCGTTGCCAAAAAGGCAGTTGCTAAAAAGAGCGTTGCGAAAAAGTCGGCAGTAAAGAAAAGTGCAAAGAGAACGACTAAGAAAGTTGCAAAGAAGAGTTCGGCATCAGCATTTGTTGTGCCACCAGTTCCACGCGGAGGAATGAGTACATCCTCACGCGTGAACGTTACAACGACTCCTGTCGCTGCTAAATCAATTTCAACTCCTAAGCCATCAGTTGCCCCTAAGCAAGGAACTTCTAAAACAGTTCTTGGCGCAGTAGTTGTTGGAATTGTTCTGTTAGCAATTATTGTCTGGTCACAATCAGCATCAAATAACGATGATGGAGCAATGCCAACACCTCCAGCTAGCGCTGAGCCAACTGCAGAAGCAACTACTGAGCCAACTGAAGAAGCAACCCCAACTGAAGAAGTAGCACCTGTTGCAGCGGTGGAAGCGCCTTCAAAGTTTGTGGCACTCAATAGCGCAGAAGGTCTTACATTGCGTTGGATCGCACCAACAGCAACGGATGGTCTAACTGGTTACAACGTTGAAATCCGTGCAAACGGAAAAGGTGATTGGAATGTCATTGCAACAGTTCCTGCAGATCAACTCACTCAATCTGTAACTAAGGGTGATTCATCTGGCTGGACACAATTTAGAGTAACTTCAGTTTATGCCGATGGACAGACTGCATCCGCAACTGTCTTCGGAATTCCTGGAGTATTTGCGTAATATTTTTATAGAAAGACCCTCGCCATGTGCGGGGGTTTTTTTATTTAAGATACTGTGTAATTGCATCAACGTATGCGATGACACCGGTTGGAACCAAGTGAACTCCATCAGGCGCAAAATATTCAGGACGCCCAAGAGATACTGATTCCCAATCAACTAGGTATGTATTTGGATAATTAGAGATTACTTCTCGGATAAGGGCATTGTTATCTACGCGCCAATCACGAGGAACTGCAGTGTTTACAACAATTATTCTTGGTTGATTCTTGATTTCTTCAAAAATATTTACCACTTGCTCTCGAGTTAGTTTGTTGTTATTTCCTAGATTCAAAATGATTGTTGAATCTGGCATCTTTGCCTTATCGCCAATAATGACATCAAGTAATTCAGATGCTTGTCGGCCTACACGAGCATTGATTAGCCCGACATTTTCGCGTAGATCAAGCTCATATCGAATTCCAAGTATGACGGAATCACCAGTAACCCATAGCCCTTTGGAGGCAGTAGATGTAGTAGAACTATCAGAAGTAGGGGTTATTGCTTCTTCCAATTCAGTAGTGAGCACATTCTGCGCCCGTGAATTAGTGTTTATTGCATTAGTGCTGGCAAAAGTCGTAATTGCAATAAGTGATATAGCACCAACTGTTAGGAGAAATTTTTGACGTCTACGAACTTCTTTGGTGCGGTATTTCATTCCTTTGAACCAATATTCCAGTGCACCCGTACGAATAGGAAGTTCTACAAAACGCAATGAAATATCAGAGAGTGCCAAAACTAAAAGTATACGAAGTGTGAATAGTGCCCAGGGTGAACCTTCCAAATCAAAGGCGGGACGAGTGATTTGGAAAACTATCCAGTGCCACAGATATATTGCATATGAACGCTCACCAATCCAAACCATGACTCTGCTGCTGAGGATTGGAGCAAATCTTGAGGCAGGGTGCACTACAGAAGTAATGATCGCGCATCCAAAAATTCCCGCCAATGGGAATGCAAGTTTGTAGAGTGTCGGATCACTCTCATTGATAAATAGAAAAGTTGCAAGAATTCCGAGAAAACCAAATATTCCTATTCCATCAATAAAGTCTTGTGCTTTTTTATTTACTTCTTCACTTAAATTTTGAGGTACCCACTTGACTGCAAGTGCAGCGCCAAGAAAAAGACCGATGCTATGTGTATCTGTGCCAAAGTAGACATGACTTACCTGTGCCGCGTCAGCAGAGTCAATACGCAGAGAGAGTAATAAAAGGGAGATACCTGAGAAAGTAGCAATCAGAAGTGCGGTACCTGGAATCTTATTCTTACCTAAGAAACGTAGGACTAGAAGCAGAATCAATGGCCATAACAAGTAGAACTGAGCTTCTACCCCTAATGACCAGGTGTGCTGGAGTAGCGGAGGCCTTCCAATTGTTTCAAAATAATCAGTATGGCGAAAAACGAGCCACCAATTCATGGCTCCAAATATTGAAAAGGGTGCATCCGTTAGAAATCTCTTGATGGTATCTGGCGCCCATACGCTAACAAATAGGGCTGTTGTAATGATCATAAATAGAAGTGGAGGAAGAAGACGACGAATTCGCGCTATATAAAAGGCACGCAAATCTAAACCGCCACTGCGTTGAATGGAATCTAAAAGTAATCGAGTTATTACATAACCTGAAATTACGAAGAAAAGATCAACTCCAAGAAAGCCACCAGGTATCCAAGAAATTCCTAAGTGATAAAGAAGTACAGCAATAACTGCAACTGCACGCAAACCATCGATTGCAGGGATGTAACGGATGCCGCGGGGGGAGGCCATATTTATTACTTACGCTTAGTTGTGGTTTTCTTTGCAGCTTTCTTCTTTGCAGTCGCAGCTTTCTTTGCAGGTGCAGATATTGCCGCTTTAGTGCGCTCACTTTTGACAGAGATTGGTCCACTTTGAATAAGTGTGTTGTCATCATTGAGATTATTGAGAACGCTCTGTTGCAACTCTGCAAGTCGAACAAAAGCAGATTCCAAACGAGTGCGAGATTGGTGAATAGCATTTTCGGCAGCATCAAGTGATTGTGTTTGAATTTTGTACAAGCGCTCAGCTTCTCCAATAACACTTGCTAGCCACTGGCGATAATTTGCAATTTCACCAGTTGCTGAACTAATAATTCTTTCACCTTCGCGTCTCGCTGCAGTTCCTAGCGCCATTGCTTCGCGCTTTTTTGCCTCAAGGATTGATTCAGCTTCTGATTCTGAGCGAGAAATCATCTCTGCTGCTTCTGATTCAGCTACTTGAATATATTTACGACCACGAGATTCAGCACCTGAAAGTATTGAACGCGCCTTGAGCTCTACGCTCTCGAGGGTATCTTTTGCAGTGCGAGTTGTTTCTTTCACTACGCGATCAGCTGTAGCCTGAGCTTTTGCTTCACGGAGCTGTGCTGACTTAATGATTGACATTGCTGTCTCAGTTGCAAGGATTTCGAATTCTTCTTTGCTCAGTGAAGTGATGTCGCGACGTGAGCGAAGATCTGATAACTGGCTCTCAAGTTCGCGAATGCGGTCTACAGAATTGGGAGCGCTTTGTTCTTCGCCCTTGAAACCAACCCAATTTAGAAAAGAGTACTTCTCGCCCATGTCACCCTCGCACTATAAATGTGGAACTCCAATAAAGTTCCAAATGAGAACCCTAGATTAGAGTACAGATGGCCCTCTTCAAAAGTGCTTCGAGCCCAGATCCAAGCCCACGATGAGGGGATTGTGGTGGGTTACTTCGTATAAATGGCGATTGAAATTGCTACATATTGGGAGATCCACGCAGCGAGGACAAATATATGAAAGAGCTCATGGAAGCCAAAATATTTTGCATTTCTACCGGGACGCTTGAGAGCATAGAAAATTGCACCTATTGAATAGAGAAGTCCACCTAAAATAATTGGAAGAAGTATCCAGAGACCACCTTCTCGATACATCTGTGGCAAGTAAGCAACGGCAAACCATCCAAGAAGTAAATAATTTGCAACATAGAGCCAACGTGGAGCGTTTACCCAAAATACCCGTACGGCAACACCGATTAGTGCGCCAACCCAAATAACAGAGAGCAAAATCGTACGGTCGCGACCCTGAAGCAGCGTCACTGCAAAGGGTGTGTAGGAGCCGGCTATAAGTAGATTGATATTGGCATGATCAAAGCGGCGCCAAATCTTTTTCTTCTCCGGTGACCACGGCACGCGATGATAAATGGCAGAGACACTAAACAAAAGAATTGCAGTAATCGAATAGAGAGCAACTGCAAATTTGAATGAGTTCTTACTAAGTATGAACAGAACTAGTGAAGCAATAATGACAGCAGGGGTAGCACCAAGATGAAACCAACCGCGCAACTTTGGTGGTACTACTTGTTGCGTCATGGTGGCTCCGATCAATGGGCTACCCCCGACTGTACGGCAATTATCCTTTTGCGGCTGCGAAACCAACTTCTAGATCAGCCTTGATATCTGCAATATTTTCAAGACCAATGCTCAAGCGGACAAGACCTGGTGTCACCCCGGCATCTAATTGTTCCTGTGCGCTGAGTTGTGAATGTGTAGTTGTTGCAGGATGAATGACGAGGGAACGAACATCACCAATGTTGGCAACATGGCTAAAGAGTTTGAGAGATTCAACAAACTTCTTTCCTGCCTCTACTCCACCTTTGAGTTCAAAGGAGAGTACAGAGCCGGGGCCCTTAGGTGAATACTTCTTCGCCAATGCGTTATATGGAGATGATGCAAGCGCTGCGTAATTTACTTTCTCCACACTTGAATGCTTCTCTAGCCAAGCAGCAACTGCTTGCGCATTCTCAACGTGGCGCTCAATTCGAAGGCTGAGTGTTTCCAGTCCTTGTGCGAGTAACCAAGCATTAAATGGTGAAACTGCTGCTCCGATATCACGAAGTAGTTGCAGGCGAATTTTGAAGATGTATGCAAGGTTTGCACCAAATGCAGAGCCAACTCCTAGTGCTTGAGCAAAAACTAAGCCGTTGTAGCTAGGGTCTGGTTCATTGAATCCCTTGAACTTCTCTGGATACTGCGCGTAGTCGAACTTTCCAGAGTCAATAATTGCTCCGACGACAGTATTTCCATGGCCAGATAAGAATTTAGTTGCTGAGTGGATAACTACATCTGCGCCATATTCAATTGGTTTGATCAGATATGGGGTAGCAACAGTGTTATCAACGATCAATGGAACGCCAACTTCGTGGGCAATATCGGCAATCGTTTGGATATCTAAGATTTCATTCTTAGGGTTTGCAATAGTTTCACCAAAGAATGCCTTTGTATTTGGACGAACTGCTTTGCGCCATGATGCAGGATCACTTGGATCATCAACAAAAGTTACTTCGATACCAAACTTAGGCAATGTGTAGTGGAACAAGTTATAGGTTCCACCGTAGAGACTTGGGCTTGAAACAATGTGGTCACCAGCTTGTGCAATATTGAGAATTGAATATGTTGTTGCAGCAGAACCTGATGCCACGAGAAGTGCAGCAACGCCACCTTCGAGTGCCGCAAGACGCTGTTCAACAGCATCTTGAGTTGGGTTCATAATGCGTGTGTAAATATTTCCCATTTCAGCAAGACCGAAAAGATTTGCAGCATGTTGTGTATCGCGGAATTGGTAGGCAGTCGTTTGGTACAACGGCAATGCGCGCGCTCCAGTTGTTGGATCGGGTACTTGCCCAGCATGAATCTGCAGGGTTTCAAATGACCATTCTTGTTCTGACATTTCAGACTCCCTCTGTCGGTACGCCGTGTAGCGAGGGGTAAAAAATAGCAACCCTGAGCCGATACTTCTCACGAGGTATTAGTTCTTGCAAAGGGGGTGCATATAGGTGATTTAGCGTCAGGATGACCCCCTACTGAGCGTAGAAACCAGAAAAAATCGTTCAAATTTCTTTCGTATAGGAGTGCAAAATGTTCGCAGATACCCCAAAATATGAAGTATTGGAATCCAGCGGCGTTCCTCGAGGACGCCTTTGAATCCGATTTTCGAAGGTCGCCCGATCTTTGAAATGTAATCCAAATCTTTCGGAAAGGTCCATTATGTTGAAACTCGACAGCGACCAATGGAACCTCGTCTATAACGTATTCTCGTTTGGACTAGTTTCTATGCTTGCCTGCACAATCTTCACACTAGTTTCACAGCAACGTGTTCTTGCAAAGTATCGCACTGCTCTAGTGATGTCATCAATGGTTACATTCATTGCTGGCTACCACTACCTACGTATCTTTGATTCATTCAAAGAATCATCAGCCGATATGACAGTAAACATCAGTGGCGCACAAGGCTCATTCAATGAGGCTTACCGCTATGTTGACTGGCTTCTCACTGTTCCACTTCTACTTGTAGAAGTTATTGCAGTACTAGCACTTGCTAAGGAAGTTTCACGCTCACTCATCATGCGCCTCGTTCCAGCATCAGCTGCAATGATCGCACTTGGTTACCCAGGTGAAATTTCAAATGATCAGAACACACAGGTTCTCTATGGTGTTCTTTCAACACTTCCTTTCCTCTACATCCTCTATGTCTTGTTCGTAGAACTTGGCAAGTCACTTGATCGTCAACCAGAGGGCGTTGCAGCAACAGTTGGTCGCTTGCGTCTTCTCTTGATCGCCACATGGGGCGTATACCCAGTTTCATACATCCTTGGTATGGGCGAAGGTATGGCATCAGCAGAGCAGTTCGTAGGAGTACAAGTTGGTTACACAATTGCTGACGTATTGGCAAAGTGCGTATTCGGTCTAACAATTTTCAAGATCGCACGCTTGAAGTCAATGGCAGAAGGCATGAAGGACGACCACTAATTACTAAGTAAATAAGGGGTGTCGGGAAACCGGCACCCCTTATTTTTTTTGTAGAGTCAAGGCATGAACAATTACCGCATGGGTGGATATTTATTATTCGCGATAGGGCTCATCAACTTGCGCTACCAATGGGGAGAGCCTGGAATCGTTGGACGAAGTGCAACAATCTTTATTCCTGGAGCCTTGATACTTCTCGCTACTGTCATTGCACCCTTGAAGCCAATATTGATGAAAAAAGAAGTCCAATATCTTCTCTCTTTTGCTGGACTGGCCTGTGTCGCTTATGCGGTAACGAACTAAAAATTCGCACCCAGTTATTTTCCAGTTCGAAAAGAAATATCTCTCTTTTTCATCTCTGAGACAAGAATACGAATCGCATTTG
>CAMCCH010000067.1 GCA_945873335.1 Bifidobacterium breve
CGCGAAGCTGCACTGCGTGATGCCCGCGAAGAATTACCACATTCAATTATGGTTACCATTGATGAGATTTCAGAGCGTGAAGAAAAAGGTTCACGTCCCTTCTTTGATATTCATGCAACGATCCATGTGGAACGCGATTCACAGAGAGCGATTCTCTTGGGACATCAAGGTGAGCGCCTCAAAGATATTGGTATTCGTGCACGCGCCGATATTGAACGCGAACTAGGAGCTCGAATTTTTCTTGGGCTCCACATTAAGGTCTCTAAAGAATGGCAGAGAGATCCAAAACTTCTAGATAAACTTGGCTTTGGAGAGAAGAACTAAACCTTTTCCTTACGGCTTGCAAAGTAAGAGCCAATCAATACAAGTGGAAGTCCAACGATAATTCCAAGGGTGAGTGGCTCGGACAAAATTATTACTCCCAAAATAACGGCAACAGCGGTGTTCATGTAAGTAACAAGGGATGCACGAGCAGGTCCGATTTCATCCATAACTATAAAGAAGAGTGCAAAGGCCATTGCAGTGGAAAATACGCCTAGGGAAATAAGGGAATATGTGGATGCCGCAGATGGAGTTTGCGTTGGCCATTGGATTATTGCTAGCGGCAAATAGAAAATTCCAGTAATTAGCATTGCAACTCCATTGATTGCGATGCCCGAGACCCCCGGAAGTGCGCGAGTCACGCGAATAGTTGCAAAGGCATAGAGGACCGAAGCAAGAATTACTGCACCAATGGCTATCGGATCACTCGTTCCAGTAATGCTTTCAATGCCAACAAGGGCAATAACTCCAATAAAACCAACGCCAATTCCGAATAAACGACGAGGCTTCCACACACTTCTATCGCCGTGTAGAGATGTGAGAATTGTTGACCAAATTGGGACGGTTGCAACTAGAAGTCCTGCAAGACCAGAAGTAATTCTTGTCTCTGCAGTGGTAATAAGAATCCATGGACCAACCATTTCAGCGAATGCGTAAGGGATTACGTAGCGAATTCCCTTAAGAGCAGAACGCAGGGAGCCCATTTTCATTGCAATAGGTATGAGAATTGCTGCACCAATGAGTGTTCGACCACAGACAACAAGTGCAGGGGAGTAATCGCGTACTGCAACTTTAATAAGCAGGTAAGGAATTCCCCATAAGAAACCTGTAAGAGCGAAAAGAATCCAGTTTCGACGCGTCATTGTTACGCATATGTACCTGAAAAGATATGGATTACCAATTCTCCGTACGAGCTTTGAGACTTCGATACTTTTCCATCACATGCGGTGTTGGTTTTGCGGTGTGACGTGAAATCTCACCGAGATCCCATGTTGGCGCAGTTGCTCCACCAAGTAGGGCCCATGCTGCTTGTTTTGCTGCACCATTAGCAACATATTCACCAGGTGGAGGAAGTAATACTTCGCGGCCAAAGAGTGCGCTTGCAATTGGCGCAATTGCAGGATTCTTTGCTGCGCCACCGATGAGAAGAATTCGATTTACATTGACACCAAGTGCAACGAGTGCATCAACTGCATCAGCGAGTCCTGCAAGCATTCCTTCAATCATTGCACGAGCAATATCTTGTTGATTTGAATTAGAGATATTCAATCCATCAAATACACCTGTTGCGTGTGGGCGATTAGGTGTGCGCTCACCTTCGAAATATGGCAGGAGAGTGAGTCCGTGTGCGCCAGGTTCAGCAGCGAGTGCTAATTGACCAACTTCATCGTGGCTCTTTCCAAGAATTGCTGCGGCTGCATCAAAAATACGAGCAGCATTGAGTGTGCACACAAGGGGTAGGAATCGCCCAGTCGCATCAGCAAAACCAGCGACCGCACCACTTGCATCGTGTGTTGGAGTTTGCGAAACAGCAAATGCAGTTCCACTTGTTCCAAGGGATACAACAACATCACCAGGTTCTGCTTGCAGACCTAGTGCTGCGCCTGCATTATCTCCAGCTCCAGCAGCGATTGGAATTCCACCTGAAGTTTCGCCACCAAATGATGATGGTGCAATTATTTTAGGAAGATATACATCAGAATCATGGCGAAGAGCGAGCTTCACAATTTCTTCGCGATAGTGCGACGTTGCGGGATCAAAATACCCAGTACCCGAAGCGTCACTTCTATCTGTAA
Organism: Bifidobacterium breve; assembly: GCA_945873335.1. Taxonomy (GTDB): domain Bacteria; phylum Actinomycetota; class Actinomycetes; order Nanopelagicales; family Nanopelagicaceae; genus Planktophila. The sequence goes on from CAMCCH010000067.1 coordinate 2,118, forward strand.
AGAGAGTTGAAAAATCTTTTGCTCCTTGTAACTGCCATGAAAGCCAATCGTGGGGGAGTGCCACTGCTGCAACTTTTGCGGCATTAGCACTTTCGTTATCTGCCATCCAGCGAAGCTTTGTTGCTGTAAATGATGCAACTAAAACAGAACCAACTTTGCGAGCCGCTTCTGCATTACCACCAAGTTCTTTATTCAAATCATTGGCAGCATCTGCAGAGCGTGTGTCATTCCATAAGAGGGCTTTGCGAATTACTGCGCCATCGCTATCGAGTGCAACCATTCCATGTTGCTGGCCACCAATTGAGATTGCCTCAACATCGCCTAATCCACCTGCTTCAACTATTGCGGCATCGAGTGCGACTTTCCACGCAGCAGGATCTACCTCAGTGCCATCGGGGTGCGACGCACGTCCTTCTCGCTTGAGTGCTCCAGTAGATGCATCACGAATGACAACCTTGACCGATTGGGTTGATGAATCTACGCCTGCGATTAATTGTTCCTTTGCCATAGGTAAAGGTTAGACTGTGCCAGTCAACGTTGACCACAAGTGAGAGTGATGTATTCCCTCACTTATTCATCGAGTCTGGATAAGAATCTGGATATTTTGGAGTTATAAAGATGCGTATTGGTGTCCTCACAGGTGGCGGAGATTGCCCAGGTCTCAATGCCGTAATTCGTGCAGTAGTCCGCAAGGGCGTAAAAGAATACGGATATGAATTTGTAGGTTTTAGAGATGGTTGGAAGGGTCCACTAGAGGGACTGACCATGGAACTCACTCTTGCTACAACTCGTGGAATTTTGCCTCGTGGAGGAACGATTCTTGGTTCATCACGCACCAATCCATTCAAGATTGAAAATGGCGTAGAAAAGATTAAAGAAAATCTTGCTAAAGCTGGAATCGATGCACTCATTGCTATCGGAGGCGAAGATACTCTCGGAGTTGCAACAAAGCTTGATGCACTCGGAGTAAAAGTTATTGGAGTTCCAAAGACAATCGATAACGATCTCAACAATACTGATTACACATTCGGTTTTGATACTTCAGTCAATATCGCAATGGAGGCAATTGATCGCCTTCATACAACTGCAGAATCTCACCACCGTGCGCTCGTCGTTGAAGTTATGGGTCGCCACGCAGGTTGGATTGCATTGCACTCTGGTATTGCCGGAGGAGCCGCATGTATTTTGATTCCAGAAGTAAAATTCTCAGTCGATAAAGTCTGCGAATGGGTTGAATCACGATTCAAGAGTGGCTTTGCACCGATTATTGTTATTGCTGAAGGTGCTATTCCACAAGATGGTGACATGCTGACAAAAGATCAGACACTTGATGCATTCGGTCACGTAAAACTATCTGGAATTGGCGAATGGCTCTCTCAGCAGATCGAAGCAAAGACTGGCAAAGAAGCGCGCACATCTGTGCTTGGACATATTCAACGCGGTGGAACACCATCTGCATTTGACCGCGTCCTCGCTACTCGCTTTGGTCTTCATGCAATCACTGCAGTCCATGAAGGCGACTTTGGCAAGATGGTTGCACTACATGGCACCACTATTGCCCGCGTCCCATTGGCATCGGCTACTGAGAAGCTCAAGACAGTTCCAGTTGAGATGTATAAGGAGTCAGAGATTTTCTTTGGATAATCGCACTCCGCGATTGCCGATGAGTCTTCTATTCTTATCCCTATGAGCACTTTAGATAATCTCTTCACTCCTGGCCTTGTCGCTGCCCAGCAACCGCAATGGCCAGGAGGTCCTGAAGGCGCAGCAATCAAAAGTGCCGTCGCAGAACTCAAATCTTTTCCACCACTTGTCTTTGCTGGTGAATGTGACAATCTGAAAGCGCAGATTGCAGAAGCAGCAGCAGGTCGTGCATTCTGGTTACAAGGTGGAGATTGCGCAGAAACTTTTAGTGGCGCAACTGCAGATTCAATTCGTAATCGCATCAAAACAATTCTTCAAATGGCTGCAGTTTTGCAGTATCACTCAAGCCTGCCAGTCGTAAAAGTTGGCCGCATGGCTGGTCAGTTCGCAAAACCTCGTTCTAACGATATGGAAACACGTGGTGATGTAACACTTCCTGCATATCGAGGCGACGCGGTCAATGATCTGGAATTTACCGAAAAGTCTCGTACCCCTGATCCAAATCGTTTAGTACGTGTTTACAACACATCTGCTTCAACACTCAATCTTGTGCGCGCATTTACGCAAGGTGGTTTTGCTGACCTTCGCCAGGTGCACGAATGGAATAAGGGCTTTATCCGCGATTCATCCGTAGGTGAGCGTTATGAAAAGATGGCGAACGAAATTGGACGCGCGCTCTCCTTCATGAAATCTGCAGGAGTTGATCCTGAAGCCTTCAAAACAGTTGATTTCTATTCCAGTCACGAAGCACTGATCCTTGAATACGAGAAGGCTCTGACTCGCATCGATTCACGAACAGGCGACCCGTATGACGTATCTGGCCACTTCATTTGGATTGGTGAGCGCACTCGTCAACTCGATGGAGCACATGTTGATTTTGCATCTAAAGTAAAGAATCCAATTGGAATTAAACTCGGACCGAAATCAACTGTCGCCGATGCTCTTGCACTCATTGAAAAACTTGATCCAAATCGCGAGCCTGGTCGAATTACTTTGATTACTCGCATGGGAGCGGGCAAGATTCGCGAAGTATTGCCTGGCCTCGTTGAAGGTGTTACTAAATCTGGAGCACAAGTTTTGTGGGTATGCGATCCAATGCACGGCAATACATATGAAGCCCCAACTGGATATAAAACTCGTAGCTTTGATGATGTTATGGATGAAGTAAAGGGCTTCTTTGAAGTTCACAAGGCACTCGGCACTCATCCAGGTGGAATTCATATTGAACTCACCGGCGATGATGTCACTGAGTGTGTTGGTGGCGGAGAACAGATTTCACATGAGGATTTATCTACACGCTATGAGACAGCGTGCGACCCACGACTCAACCACGCACAGTCTTTAGAGCTCGCATTTTTGGTTGCGGAGATGCTTCGCGACCGCTAATTTTATCTGCGTGACGCTCCTTCTGACTTCTCACAAAACGCCAATAGGAACCCTGAACATTATTGCTGATGAAGATATTGTTTTAGGTATAAATCTTTCAAATATCACAGCCCTGAAAGCCTCTCTTGATTCCGATGATCAGCTTCGTGAAATAAAGAGCGTCAAATCAATTCCCAAAATAACTGATTTACTCAATGATTATTTTGATGGAGATATCTCTGCCATCAACGCAATCAAAGTTCGCCAACCGGGTGCTCATTTTTCGCAAGCCGCCTGGAAGGCAATGCGCAAAGTCAGTGCTGGCAAAGTTATTTCTTATGCAGACCTTGCCTCGCGTGCAGGAAGTCCAGATGCGGTTCGTGCAGCAGGAAGTGCGTGTGCGAAGAATGCGATTATGTTAGTAGTTCCATGTCACCGTATTGTAAAAACTGGTGGTGCTCTTGGAAACTATGCCTACGGTTTAGATAAGAAAGAATGGCTACTAAGCCACGAGGGCTTTCTTTAGGATTTCAATTGCTTCATCGCATTGCGCATCATCAAAATTCATATGAGTTACTAAGCGCGCATATTTTGGTCCTAGTGCACTAATGAGTAAGCCTTGAGCCTTACATCGTGTTGCAAGTTCAGCTGCTGAAATCGGTAGAGAAGAAAGATCTAGTCCAACGATATTTGTTTCTACAGTTGCTGGATCAATCAGCGTTGAATCTACTGCAGATAGTGCAATTGCTAATTTTTTTGCTCGGCCATGATCCTGCGCCAAGCGTTCAATATTGTTATCAAGTGCGTAATGGCCTGCCGCAGCAAGAATTCCAATTTGGCGCATACCTGCGCCATAGCGCTTTCTCCATACGCGAGATTTAGTGATGCGCTCTTTCGTGGAAAGCATGACGGAGCCAACGGGTGCTCCTAGGCCCTTAGAGAGACAGACACTGATTGTTTCAAAATATTTTCCATATTCAAGGAATGAGACACCACTTGCAACATGGGCATTCCAGATTCGTGCACCATCTAGGTGTAAGTGCAGCCCCAACTTAGATGCACCTGCATGTAGTTCTTTTATTTGATCGATGGGTTGAACTGTTCCGCCACCAAAGTTATGAGTATTTTCAACAGCGATTGCAGTCGTAGAGACTAAGTAAGGACCCGAATCAGGTCGTGCAATTTCAAGTGCATCGCCTGCCTTGAGTAATCCATTACGTGCTGGCCATGTACGAGTTGTAATTCCACTAAAAACTGCTGCTGCTCCTAGTTCGGCGCGAACAATATGTGAATTTGTCTCTGCAAGAAGTTCTTCACCGGGGGAGACTAATGAGCGAATAGATAATTGATTTGCGAGTGAACCAGTTGGGGTAAAAAGCCCAGCCTCTTTTCCAAAGAGTGCAGCAATTCGCTCCTCGAGTGAATTAGCAGTTGGATCATCGCTATAGACATCATCACCAACTGGAGCTTGCGCAATTGCTTCGCGCATTCCTTGGTCTGGGACGGTAACTGTGTCAGAGCGAAGATCAATCATGTGATGAGCCTATTTCTCTTCTCGTATAACAATCAAATACATGGCAACAACAACCATGATTCCACCGATTGAGTTTTGAAGACTCAAGCTCTCTCCGCCAACGAGAACTGCAAAGATTGCAGCAAATACAACTTCCATTGTGAGTATGACAGCAACTTTTGTTGCGCTCATATGAGCCTGCGCCCATGTTTGGACAATAAATGCGATTGCGGTGGCAAATACTGCAGTAAAGATTACGACTGCCCATACGCCATTATCTGGAGGTAGTGAATAGCCTTCAAAAGCAGAACCAATGCCGGCAACAATTGCGCACATTGCTAATTGGACAACAGTCATAGCGTAGGTATCGCGACCATTACTCCATCGACTTAGAGCAACAATATGAAGAGCAAATGTAACCGCGCTTCCTAGGACGAGTAACTCGCCAAA
>CAMCCH010000068.1 GCA_945873335.1 Bifidobacterium breve
AGCGATCATTAGCACTTTCAACTCCGCGACGTAATGGTGCTTCATCCATAACATCATCGTGATAGAGCGTTGCTAAATGCGTTAGTTCGCAGACAACTGCTGCTTCGATAATCCCGCGCGCACTTGGATCGCCAAATTGCGCAGTGATAAGTGTGAGTAGCGGGCGGAGGCGCTTGCCACCTGCTTCAACTAAGTGGCGAGATGTTTCTACAACGAGTGGATAGTCACCTTCAATATGACTGCGCAGTAGCGATTCAACGCGCTCCATTGAGATCTCAAGTTCTGACTCAAGAAGAGGTGAGATATTTGGAATTCCAATAGTTGGCATTAGCGAATAAAGGTTGCAAACTTATTGATAAAATCAATAAGCGGTGCTGGGTACACACCGAGGGCCACTGTGATCACAAAAGAGAAGATAACAGTGATTCGAGTCAATACCGAAGGTATTACAACCGTGGTTGCATCCTCATGTGAATCTGTGAAGAACATCAAAACGATTACTCGAATATAGAAGAAGGCTGCAACAGCGCTAGAGAGCACACCGGCGATAACAACTCCCTGTGCGCCACTTTCATAGGCAGCAGAGAAGATTGAAAACTTTCCGATAAATCCACTAGTAAGTGGAATACCGGCGAAAGCGAGTAAGAAGAATGCAAAAACTGATGCAACCCAGGGGGATCGCTTACCAAGACCTGTCCAACGGTTGAGGTCGGTAACTTCACCTGCTGAATCGCGAACAAGAGTTACTACTGCAAATGCGCCAACTGTTGCAACGCCATATGCGAAGAGATAGAAAATAGAAGCAGCTAGTCCTGCTTTGTTGAGTGCAATCACACCAGCGAGTAAGAAGCCCGCATGTGCGATTGATGAGTAGGCAAGCATTCTCTTTACATCGCGCTGAGCAATTGCGACAAATGAACCAAAGAGCATTGTGATAATTGCAATGCCTGAAAGCAATGGTGTCCAACTCCATTCGGCATTGGCAAATATTGTGTAATAAATGCGAAGCATTGCTCCAAATGCTGCAACCTTTGTTGCTGCTGCCATAAATGCAGTTACTGCAGTTGGCGCACCTTGATAGACATCTGGTGTCCATGCATGGAATGGAACTGCACCGACCTTGAAGAGCAGACCGATTGAAATAAATGCGATTCCGATAAGTAAGAAGATGTCATTGCCTGATCCGCCAACTACTGAATCGCGAATTCCTGAAAAAGTTACATCTCCTGAATATCCATAGAGATAGGCAGCGCCAAATAAGAAGAATGCAGAGGCGAATGCTCCTAGCAAGAAATACTTGAGAGCAGCCTCTTGAGAAAGCAGACGGCGACGGCGCGATAGTCCAGCCATCAAATAGAGCGGTAATGAAAGCATTTCTAGTGCAACAAAGAGTGTGATCAAATCACTTGAAACCGGGAAGAGCATCATTCCTGCTACTGCAAAAAGTGTCAGTGGGAAAACTTCAGTGACTTTATTTCCTTGTTGAATTGCAGCTTGTTCTTCAGCTGATCCGGGAATCGCAGCTGCTAGCGCAGTAAAGTTTTCATTATCAGCAATCAGGAATACAGAGATGATGGAAATAATGAGAATTGCTGCTTGAAAAAGAAAGCCTGGTCCATCAAAAACAACTGAACCCATCGCTGCACTGAGCGATTCCGATCCTCTAATTCTAAATACTTGAACTAAAGCAAGAAGAAGTGTTGCAACGGTCAGGATAAGTTGAACAATTGGACGAAGTGCTTTACCAACAAAGGCTTCAACTAATACACCGATGAGGGCACCAGCTAGAACAATAAGCATCGGTGAGAGAATTGCGTAATTTAGTACTGGTGCTGTGAAAGTCATTTCTTACTTGCCTCCCAATTGCGTTGGAGCGGGGTCACTAAATCCCATTTGTGAAATCACATGCGTAGCCGCAGGATTGATAACTTTGAGAAGTGGTGATGGGTAGAAACCTAGGAAAAGAATAATTACAACTACAGGTGCAATTGCGACCCTTTCACGAAGAGTCAGATCTGGAAGATTTTCATTACCGGCAGTAGTTGGACCCTGGAGTGCGCGTTGTACTGGAATCAAGATATATAACGCAGCTAAAACAATTCCAAATGTTGCAATAACTGCAGCTACTGGATATCGAGTGAATGTACCGACAAGAACTAAGAATTCTGAGACGAAACTTGAAAGTCCAGGTAGCGCAAGACTCGACATTCCTGCAAAGAAAAATGCCCATGCCATTACTGGTGTGACTCGTTGCAATCCACCGAAGTCAGAAATTGTTGAAGAACCACGACGCGAAATCATCCAGCCCGCTACTAAGAACAGGGCTGCTGTCGAGAAGCCGTGATTGAACATATATAACGTTGCCCCGCTATGTCCTTGGCTTGTCATTGCAAAGATTCCCATAGTGATGAAGCCGAAGTGAGAGATTGATGTAAATGCAATCAAGCGCTTTATATCTTTTTGTCCGATGGCGAGGAATGCACCGTAAATGATTGAAATAACTGAGAGAGTAATAATTATTGGCGTAAATGTCTTAGTTGCTTCAGGGAAAAGTGTGAGGCAATAACGGATCATTCCGAATGTTCCTACTTTGTCGAGTACACCAAGTAAGAGAACTGATGTTCCTGGTGTTGCAGAATCTGCAGCATCAGGTAACCACGTATGGAATGGCCAGAGCGGAGCCTTGATTGCAAAGGCAATAAAGAATCCGAGGAATAAAAGATTCTGCGTTGTCGAACTCATCTGTAATTGCGAGAGTGCTTGAGTATCGAATGTATGTCCACCTTGTGCTCCAGAGAGAACATAGAGACCAATAATTGATGCAAGCATCAAGAGGCCACCAAAGAGACTGTAGAGAAGGAATTTCACCGCAGCAGCTGAGCGCTCTCCTGTGCCGTAGCCACCAATAAGGAAGTAGACAGGTACGAGCATTGCTTCAAAGAAGACATAGAAGAGGAATACATCAGTTGCGGCAAAGACGCCGATAGCCATCATTTCGAGAACAAGAATAAGAATATAGAAAGTCTTTGTCGACCAACGTCCGTTCTGTGATTCATTCCAACCCGCAAGAACGACAATTGGTGCAAGAAGTGTTGTCATCAAAATTAGTACCAGTGAAATTCCATCGAGACCAACTGCATAGTTGATACCAAAGGATGGAATCCATGGGTGGCTCTCAACATATTGAAGATTGACATTGTCACGTTCAAAGCCGATAGCCATAGAAATCGTTGCAAGTGCTACAAGAATTGTTGATCCCAGTGCTATTTGCTTAGCAAGAACTCCATTTGTTTTAGGAAGGGCTGCTAAAACTGCAGCACCAAGTAGAGGCAGAGCCATGAGAAGAGTCAAGGAAATATTCATTACTGTGTCACCACCCAAATCGCTGCGATGAGTGCAACTGCACCAATCAAAATCAGCGCTGCATAACTGCGAACAAAGCCTGTCTGGCTAGTGCGAAGCGCACCGGCAGAGCCAAGTGCTGCGCTACCTATTCCACGAACTGCGCCATCAATGACCAGCTCGTCAGTTTTGACCAATGTGGATGTAAGCGCTTGGCCTGGACGCATGAAGATTGCTTCGTTGAAATCATCTTGCAAGAGGTCGCGACGAACAATTTTTGTAAGCAGAGAGGCATTCTCTGGTGCTGTACGAGAAACTTCGCTGCGCGAATACTTCAAGAATGCAATCGCGACACCAATAGCGACCATAAGTAGAGCAAGGGATGTCACGACAATTGGTTTCAATAACTCTTCGTGTTCACCATGTTCTGCAAAGAGTGGCTCAAGCCAATGCACAAGCGCATCTCCACGTGAGAGTAAGAATCCTGAAGTTACGGAACCAATTGCAAGAATCACCATTGGTAACCACATAAGAATTGGAGACTCATGCGGATGTGCTTTTTCATCCCATCGTGGCGCGCCTGTAAATGTAAGAATCATGACGCGAGTCATGTAGAAAGCTGTGAGGCCTGCACCAAGTAGCGCTGCGCTACCTAGAAGAATTCCCTTAATGCCGCCTGCGTTGAATGCTGTTTCGATAATCATATCTTTAGAATAAAAACCAGCGAAAGGTGGAACTCCAAGAATTGCTAGATAACCTAAACCAAAAGTCACAAAAGTTATTGGCATAAATTTTCGAAGGTTTCCATACTTGCGCATATTTACTTCATCATCCATACCGTGCATGACTGAACCAGCACCAAGGAACATTCCTGCTTTGAAGAATCCGTGTGTAATGAGGTGCATGATTGCAAATGCATATCCAACTGGACCAAGTCCCGCGCCCAAGATCATGTAACCAATCTGCGACATCGTTGAAGCAGCAAGTGCTTTCTTAATGTCATCTTTAGCGGTACCGATAATCGCACCGAATAGAAGTGTTATCGCACCAACGATTACAACTAATAGTTGAGCTGTTGGAGCGGCATCGAAAATAAAGTTAGAGCGAGTAATGAGATACACACCTGCTGTAACCATTGTCGCGGCGTGAATGAGAGCTGAAACTGGTGTTGGTCCAGCCATCGCATCGCCAAGCCATGCCTGTAATGGGAATTGGGCAGATTTTCCAACTGCAGCAACTAAAAGCATGATTCCAATTGCAGTCAAGGATGCAGTAGATGCTTGAGGTGCTGCCTCTTTGACTCCTGAAAACGAGACAGTGCCAAGACTTGCAAAGGCGATCATGATTGCAAAAGAAAGTCCCATATCACCAACGCGGTTCATGACAAATGCCTTTTTTGAAGCAGTTGCATATGCAGGCTTTTGATTCCAGAAACCAATGAGCAGATAAGAGGCAAGGCCTACGCCTCCCAACCAACATAAAGATTGAGGAATGAATTACCAAGAACTAATAAGAGCATCGATGCGATGAAGAGATTGAGATAGGCAAAGAATCGGCGGCGATCCTTATCGTGTGACATGTAAGAGATTGAATAAACATGAATCAAAGTGCCCACACCGGTGATGAGAAGTACAAAACATATTGAAAGCTGATCGAGCAAAAGTCCCGCATCTACCTGAAATGAACCAACTGAAATCCACTCAAAGAGTTTCTGTTCAACTGCGCGCTCCTCTGCCGGACGAGCAAGCATCTGAGAGAGCTGTAGTAGGCCAACTGCAAATGATGATGCAGACATGAGCGTTGCAAATATGTGGCCCCATTTATCCGCGCGACGTCCTGCAAGTAAAAGAATTACTGCTCCAGCAAGTGGCAGCGCTATGAGATAGACGAGTCCGTTATTGATTTGCATCGTTATCGCTTCAACAAACTAGCATCGTCAACAGATGCTGATCGACGAGATCGGTAAATTGTCACGATAATTGCAAGGCCTACAACTACTTCACAGGCGGCAACAACCATGGTGAAGAAGGCCATAATCTGGCCATCGATTGAGCCATTGATTCGAGCAAAAGTTACGAAAGCTAAATTTGCCGCATTGAGCATGAGCTCAACACACATGAAAACAACAATTGCATTTCGGCGAACAACTACACCTACTGCGCCGATAGTAAAGAGGAGCGCTGAGATATATAAATAATTAGCAGCATTCATTACTTCTCCTCCTCAACACTTGTATCGACTTCCCCAAGTTCAAATTTTCTAGAATCGATCACATCACCGCGAGCTTTGAGCGTTGCACTTATGGATGATGGCGCAGCGCTTCCATCAGGCAAGAGCGCTGGAACATCGACTGCATTGTGGCGAGCGAATACTCCAGGGCCAGGCAAGCCTGCTGCAGATGCAAGAGATCCTGAACGGAAACGATTGATTGCTTGCTCGCGCTGTGTTGGGCGAAGGATTGTTCGTTGGTGATGCGCAAGAACCATCGCACCTAGGGCTGCTGTGATGAGTAGCGCTGATACAACTTCGAATGGCCATACATATGTTGAGAATAATTTCTTAGCAATACTTTGAACATTGCCATCGAGGTTCGCAACTGTGAGGCCAACCATTTCTCGGCCAATAGTTGCACGTGAAATGAGCGAGACCATCAAGCCACCAAAACCAAGTGCGGCAGTAATTGCAATTGGTCGAAGGCCCGGAATAGTTTCAGTGAGTGAGTCAGATGAATCAACACCGACAAGCATGAGAATAAAAAGGAAGAGCATCATCACTGCGCCTGTATAAACAACAACTTGAACAATTCCAAGAAAGACTGCATCTTGTGCAATATAGAAAATAGCAAGAATGATCATTACCCATGCAAGCAGGATTGCTGAATGTACAGCTTTCTTTACAAGTAACATTGCAAGTGCTGAAAGAACTGCCATGGGCCCAAGAATCCAGAACATCACCGCTTCTGGGGTTCCGGTCTGTCCAACAGAGATAGCGAGATCAATCATTTATTTACATCCTGAGATGGGTGAGAGCCTTTTACCTCGCCGCGGTAATAATTAGAATCGTCCATGCCTGGATACATTGGGTGAGGCGGCATCAACATTCCTTGAGTAAGTGGTGCCAAAAGGTCACTCTTTTCAAAAATTAACTTCTCACGTGTTTCATCTGCAAGTTCATATTCATTTGTCATTGTGAGTGCGCGAGTTGGACAAGCTTCGATACAAAGTCCACAGAAAATACAACGCAGATAATTGATTTGGTACACCTTGCCGTAACGCTCACCAGGAGACATACGATTTTCTTCAGTGTTGTTATCGCCTTCAACAAGAATTGCATCTGCAGGACAAGCCCACGCACAGAGCTCGCAACCAATACATTTTTCTAGACCATCTTCATGGCGATTGAGTTGATGGCGACCATGAAAACGCTCTGCAGTTGGCTCTTTTACTTCAGGATATTGAACGGTATTGACCTTCTTGAACATAGTTGCGAAGGTAACCCAGAAACCTTTGAGTTGGTCGAAAAATCCTTTAGGACCATTCTGTTCTACTTGCGCAAAGGGAACATCGTTGACACTAATTTCGCGCGGTGTGATTGGTTCGATCTGATCAGGCATGATCGCCACCTTTCTGTGAAACATTGATGGATGAAACGTTCGTTGGAAGTTCAGGAACAGCAAATGAAGGCGTAGCTGATTCGACAACTGGAGAATTCTTCTTCTTAT
>CAMCCH010000069.1 GCA_945873335.1 Bifidobacterium breve
CAGGTCTTATTTATCCATTGATCGTTCCTGCAATTGGAATCGTTACAGCAGTAATCGGAATCTTCATTACTCGCATGCGTCCAACTGATAAGAGCGCGATGACAGCAATTAATCGCTCATTCTTCGCATCAGCAATTATCAGCGCGGGCCTTACAGCTCTTGCAACATTTACTTATCTTCCAAGTGATTTCAAACTTCTATCTGGTCTATCACCAGAGGCAGTGGCATCGGCTGGAAATGCAAACCCACGCGTTCTTGCAATCGGTGCAGTTCTCATTGGTATCGCACTCGCTGCAGCGATTCAATTGCTTACCGGTTACTTCACTGAAGTTGGCAAGCGTCCAGTAAATGACGTTGCTGCTTCATCACAGACAGGTGCTGCAACAGTCATTTTGGCTGGTATTTCAGTTGGTTTTGAATCAGCTGTTTATTCAGCAATCTTGATCGCAGCAGCAGTATTTGGTGCATTTACACTCGGTGGTGGAAGCGTTGTTCTCTCACTCCTTGCAATCGCACTCGCTGGTACTGGTCTGCTAACAACTGTTGGCGTAATCGTTGCGATGGATACATTTGGTCCTATCTCCGATAACGCACAAGGTATTGCTGAAATGTCTGGCGATGTAAAGGGCGAAGGCGCAGCAATTCTTACTTCACTTGATGCAGTTGGAAATACAACAAAGGCAATTACAAAGGGAATCGCAATTGCAACAGCAGTACTTGCTGCAACTGCCCTCTTTGGTGCATTTACAGATGCAATCAAGACAGCAGTACTCGATGCTGGTCAGACTGCAGGAAATCTTGCACTTGAGTTCCAAGGAATTCTCGATGTCGCAAATCCACGCAACTTGGTCGGTTTGATTATCGGCGCAGCAGTTGTATTCCTCTTCTCAGGTCTTGCAGTCAACGCGGTATCACGCGCTGCAGGGGCTGTTGTTATGGAAGTGCGTAATCAATTCAAGTTACACCCAGGAATTATGAAGGGCACAGAGAAGCCAGAATATGGCCGCGTTGTAGATATCTGTACACGCGATTCACTCCGTGAACTTGCAACACCTGGTCTTCTTGCAGTGATGGCTCCCATCGCAGTTGGTTTCGGACTTGGCGTTGGTGCACTTGGTGCATACCTCGCAGGTGCAATTGGTACAGGAACTCTTATGGCTGTTTTCCTTTCAAACTCCGGTGGAGCTTGGGATAACGCAAAGAAGATGGTTGAAGATGGAAATTACGGCGGCAAGGGATCTGATGCACACACCGCAACAATTGTTGGTGACACTGTTGGAGATCCGTTCAAGGACACTGCAGGTCCTGCAATCAACCCACTTATCAAGGTTATGAACTTGGTTGGTCTGTTGATTACACCTGCAATTGTCAGCTTTGCATTAGGTGGTCGCGAGACAACAAATTCCATTATCGGAATTGTTGCAACGTTGATTATCGTTGCAGCACTTGTGCGCAACCGCCGTCAATCCACTTCTATCGAATACTAAGTATTTAGTTACCGATACGAATCTCGATAGGGATACATGGCAAAGCAGCTTATAAAGCTAGTGATTGTTGAATCACCAGCTAAAGCGCGCAAAATTGGCGGCTACCTCGGCGATGATTATGTCGTCGAGGCTAGCGTCGGTCATATTCGCGATCTGCCGCAGCGCGCAGCTGATATCCCTAAAGAATATAAAAAGATTGCATGGGCTAAAGAGGGCGTAGATATTGAAAATGATTTCGCGCCTCTATATGTCATCAACCCAGATAAGAAAGCAAAAGTCGCCGAACTCAAAGAGTTGATGAAAAACGCTGAAGAGCTAATTCTGGCAACAGATGAAGACCGCGAAGGCGAAGCGATTGCCTGGCACTTAGTAGAAGTCTTGCAACCAAAGATTCCTATCAAGCGAATGGTCTTCAACGAAATTACCAAAGAAGCAATTCAAGATGCGGTCGCAAATACTCGCGATCTTGATTATCACTTGATTGATGCCCAAGAAACACGTCGCGTACTTGATCGCCTCTTTGGTTATCGCTTATCTCCAGTGCTCTGGAAAAAAGTTATGCCACGTATTTCAGCAGGACGCGTGCAATCAGTTGCAACGCGCCTGATCGTTGAAAAAGAGCGCGAGCGTATGGCCTTTGTTTCATCCGCCTGGTGGGATCTCACAGCAAAGTGCGAACTTGGTTTCAATGCGCGCTTGCTCAGTGTTGATGACAAGCGTGTTGCTGCAACCGCAGATTTTGGTGCAGATGGTGCTGTAAAAGAAAAATCACTTGCTAATATTTTGTTACTCGATGAGACAAGTGCGAGATCACTTGTTGAATCACTAAAAAACACACCCCTGACAGTGAAATCGATGGAGGAATCTCCACGTACTGAGCGTCCAAAACCACCATTTACAACATCAACGCTGCAGCAAGATGCAGGCGGTCGCCTTGGATGGGGCGCTCAGATCACGATGCGCGTTGCACAGCGTTTATATGAAAATGGCTACATCACATACATGCGTACTGACTCAATCAATCTTTCTGCTCAAGCAATCAATGCGGCGCGCGCTGCTGCAAAAGCACTCTACGGCGCAGACCATGTTGCTGATGCTCCGCGTGTATATCAAGGCAAATCTAAGAATGCACAAGAAGCACACGAAGCGATTCGCCCAGCAGGAGATTCTTTCAAGACACCAGGGGAATTAGCACCAGAGCTCTCCCGCGATGAATTCGCACTCTATGACTTGATTTGGAAGCGCACAGTTGCATCGCAAATGGCTGATGCTAAAAAGATGCAGATGCGCGTTGATTTCGATGCAAAAACTAGTGATGGCAAAGCAACAATTTTCCGCGCAAACGGCAGCGTCATTACATTCCCAGGATTCCTTGCAGCATATGACGATGCCACTGATGAAAAGAGCGATGAAGAGTCAGAAGATAAGCGCTTACCTGCAATGACATTAGGTCAAGCAGTAAAGGTGAGTGAATATAACTGCGAAGGCCACGAAACAAAGCCACCAGCTCGTTACACAGAGCCAACTCTTGTAAAGAAATTAGAAGAACTTGGTATTGGCCGCCCTTCAACATTTGCATCCATTATTCAAACAATTCAAGATCGTGGCTACGTTTATAAGCGCGGTCGCGCATTGGTTCCGACATTTCTTGCCTTCTCTGTTACAGGATTACTTGAAACTCACTTTACAAAACTTGTCGATTACGAATTCACTGCAAGTATGGAAGAAGACTTAGATAAAATTGCAGCGGGTGAAGCTGGCCGCGTTGATTGGTTGCGCGACTTCTTCTACGGCGTCAATGGTCAACCAGGGCTCAATGAACTCAGTGCAGACCTCGGTGTTATCGATGCACGTGCAACAAATACAATGAATTTGAGCGACACAATTGAAATTCGTGTTGGTCGCTACGGTGCTTACCTGCAACAGAACTTGCCAGATCAAGATCGCAAACTCGCAAATATTCCAGAGACTCTCGCACCCGATGAACTAACACTGGCACTCGCAATTGAATTACTTGCAGCCCCATCAGGTGAGCGCGAACTTGGAATTGATCCTGCAACTAATTTGCCAATCATCGCTAAGAGTGGACGCTTTGGCCCATACATCACTGAAGTTTTCCCAGAGGTTGTTCTTGCAGAGGGTGAGAAGAAAAAGAAGAAGAAAGCCGATGATCCAAAACCAAAGACTGCATCTCTTCTTTCAACAATGTCGCTCGACACGGTTACTTACGAAGATGCACTACGTTTACTTTCATTGCCACGCGTGCTTGGTACAAACTCTTCGGGTGAAGATATAACTGTACAAAATGGTCGCTACGGTCCATATCTCAAAGCCGGCGTTGATTCGCGCACACTCACTAGCGAAGACCAATTGTTCTCACTGACATTAGATGAAGCGCTAGAAATTTATAGCAAGCCAAAAGAACGTCGCCGCGGTGTTGCAAAGCCGCCACTGAAAGAACTTGGTCTTGATCCAACAACACAGAAGCCATTGATCGTAAAAGATGGTCGCTTTGGAATGTATGTCAGCGATGGCGAAACAAATGCAACACTTCGCCGCGGTGACACAGTTGAAGCGCTCACACTTGAGCGCGGACTTGAATTACTTGCAGGCCGTCGTGCATGGGAGGCCGAAAATGGCGGAGCAACGCGTCCTAAAAAATCTTCACGTAAAAAAGCAGCAGCAAGTGCTGATAAGCCTGCAAAGAAATCATCACGCGCGAAGAAGAGTGCGCCAACGCTGACAAAGAATGTAGTCAGTGGCGCAGGCGCAAAAGCTAAAGCGAAAAAAGCTGCTACAGGTAAAGCAAAACCAAAAACTGAAGACTAAGCCCCAGGAGAAAGAACTCTTATTCCCAAGTTATACGCATTCTTAGCCATCTGTTTATCGTATGTAATCATTCCCTCAATCTCAGATCCCAATTGAATTGCGGTAGCGACATGAATTGCATCAAGAGAGCCCAGGGTTACATTTGCAGCAAATGACTCGGCAGTCGAAAGAACACTTTTCGACAGATCAACAATTCGAACTTTAGCTAATTCTTCAGAAGCCAAATCTAAATCTTCGGGATTGATTCGCGAGACTGTGCGTTTCACTTCAAGTCGTGCAATCTCAGAAGTTACTGGTGCATCGGTGAGAGTCTTCAACAGTGCAGGACGCTCTTGTTCATCAAAAACAAACTTGAGGATGGCGGAGCTATCTATATACCAACTCAATAGCGTTCCTCTGCTCGCATCGCTAACAGAACTTCAGTAGAAATTCTTCCATCCTTGATTTTTACTGGGTTCTTTGTTGGACGCCAATTAGGATTGAGTGCTGGTTTGATCAAACCACTCTCTAAGTACTCTTCGTAGAGTGAACGTTTGATAGGTGTAAGACGTGCAACAGGAACACCATGTTCAGTAATTTCGATAATTGCTCCACTTTTTACAATATCTAATAGTTTGGATGCATTTTGACGAAGTTCGCGCACGCCTATAGATTTTGGTGGCAGGCCAATAATTGACGGCTTATCTTTCTTGGTAGCAACAACCTTTTTCTTAGCTGGCGCTTTCTTTACTTTTCTGGCAGATGTAGTCATGCCGCCAAGATAGCACAATGGCATAATGTGCTACTTTTAATAATCCCAAAATATCGAGCTCAATCCCTTGCCACGCCGTACTTATACGCTCGCGCCCCCGCCCGATACGCTTACCCTGTGACTCCAACGCTGCCCACGCCTAAGCCACCTGCGCAGGATCAAACTCGCGGCGTTCTAGCGATTCCAGCATTTCGCAAGCTCTGGCAATCAATGGCCTTCTCATCCCTTGGCGATTGGCTCGGCCTTCTTGCAACAACTGCGCTGGCGCAACAACTTTCTAAAGGAGATTACGCAACTGCAAACTTTGCAATCGCAGGTGTGTTTATCGCCCGCCTTTTGCCATCAGTTTTCCTTGGCCCAATCGCAGGTGTAATCGCTGACCGCTTTGACCGCCGCAAACTTATGGTTGTCTGCGATATTGGCCGCACCGCGCTCTACATTTCAATTCCAATTGTTGGAAATTATTTTTGGCTTTACACCGCAATGATCTTGGTGGAATGTCTCACACTCTTCTGGTCACCGGCTAAAGAGGCAAGTGTTCCAAACCTTGTGCCCCGCGAAAAGTTAGAGAGCGCCAATCAAGTATCGCTTTTAGCAGCCTACGGGAGCGCCCCGATTGCCGCGATTCTTTTCTCTCTGCTCACACTCTTTAGCAGTGCAATAACTGCAGCATTCCCATCCTTTGCTGGAAACTCAGTAGATATTGCCCTCTACATCAACGCACTCAGTTTCGCATTTGCCGCTTGGACTATCTGGGGATTGCGCGAAATTCCTAAAGTTGCTATCTCCAAAAAAGATAGCGATGCCGGAGTTGGCAAATCATTATTGCAAGGCTGGAAAGCTGTTAGTGATTCAAAGATTATTCGCGGTCTCATCGTTGGAATGGTCGGAGCATTTATTGCAGCAGGGGCCGTCATTGGACTTGCGCGAACATTTGTTGGCGACCTCGGTGGTGGTGACGCCGCCTACGGCGTGCTCTTTGGCGCAGTCTTTACAGGCCTAGCCGGTGGAATCGCATTTGGCCCTAAAGTCTTCGCGCAATTTAGCCGCCGCCGTTTATTTGGCGCATCGCTGACAACAGCGGGCATATTCCTAGTGTTATTAGCTGCTATTCCTAACCTTGTTCTAGCCGTCTTTATCGTCGTGGTCCTTGGCGTATTTAGCGGAATCTGCTGGGTAACAGGTTTTACAATGATTGGATTGGAAGTTGCTGATGAAGTTCGCGGTCGCACATTCGCATTCGTTCAATCATTAATCCGCGTTACTTTAGTTGCCGTCCTTGCAATTTCGCCACTGATTGCAGCAGCTGTTGGAAAACACACAATCAAGTTCCAAAATACACAATTTGATTTCAACGGCGCAGCGGTCACGATTCTAATTGCTGGAATTATCGCAGCCATTATCGGCGCAATCTCATTTCACCAAATGAAAGATCGTCCTAATGTTTCACTCTGGAGCGATATCGCTAACGCAATCAAGGGCGAACTTGGCTCCATTACAGGTGCGCCAACCAAAGGTGTCTTCATCGCATTCGAAGGTGGCGAAGGAACAGGTAAATCAACACAGAGTAAATTGCTCAAGAAATGGCTAGAAGATGAAGGCGAAGTTGTTCTTCTCTCTCGCGAACCGGGTGGTAGCGAACTCGGAGTTGAAATTCGAAAGATTTTGCTCAGTCACTCAACGGGAGATATCAGCCCGCGCGCTGAAGCACTTTTATATGCAGCAGATCGCGCCCACCATGTTCACTCAAAGATTCGCCCAGCACTTGCCAATGGCGAAGTTGTTATCACTGATAGATATTTCGATTCATCGATTGCATATCAAGGCGCAGGTCGCGTATTAGAACCTGGCGAAGTTGCGCGAATATCGCGCTGGGCAACAGAATCACTCTTCCCAACACTGACAATCATTATTGATTTACCTGCAGAAATTGGAATCGG
>CAMCCH010000070.1 GCA_945873335.1 Bifidobacterium breve
CTCAAGAAGGTAAAGCCATCTGTGCGCATTATCAATGCTGCTCGCGGGGGAGTCCTCGATGAAGCTGCACTCTTTGATGCAATCACTGAAGGTCGCGTTGCAGGAGCTGGCCTTGATGTATTTGCAACTGAGCCATGTACTGACTCACCACTTTTCACACTTGATCAAGTTGTTGCAACACCACACTTGGGTGCATCAACTGATGAAGCACAAGAGCGTGCAGGTATTGCAGTTGCAGTCTCTGTCCGCAAAGCACTTGCTGGTGAATTAGTACCTGATGCTGTCAACGTAAAAGGTGGAGCAATTCACGAAGAAATTCGCCCGTCACTTCCACTCGTTGAGAAAATGGCACAACTTGCAACAGCACTTGCTGGCGAATTACCAGTGAGCATGGATGTTCATGTTCGCGGAGATATCTCTGGCCACGATTCTTCAATCTTGGCAATCAGTGCCCTCAAAGGCGCACTCATTGCAACAGGTGCTGAAGAGATTACCTATGTTAATGCTCCAGCAATTGCAGCAGAGCGTGGAGTTACTTCAACAGTTGATACTGATCAAGTCAGTCCTGAATATCGCAGCATGATCTCTTTGCATTGCGCACTTAGCAATGGAAAGTCCATCACTGTCGATGGAACTCTTATGGGAATTCGCAAAGTCGAGAAAATTATCGCTATTGATACATTTGATCTAGATCTTCCACCAACAGATAACTTGCTCTTCCTTCGTTATACAGACCGCCCAGGAATTGTTGGAACAGTAGGTAATTTATTGGGCAGTGCTGGTATCAATATTGCTGGCATGCAAGTAGCACGCAATACTGCAGGTGGTGAGGCGCTTATGGCTATCACTGTTGATTCTGCTGTGAGCGACGCACTTGTTGCATCAGTTGCAAAGGGAACAGGCGCTGAACTTGTTCGCTCTGTAACTTTGGAGAGCAAATGAAAAACATAAAGCTTGCAGTCATAGGCGGAGATGGAATCGGCCCAGATGTAGTTGTTGAAGGCCTCAAAGTTCTAGATGCAATCTCTAAAAAATATGACCTTTCATTTGAAAAAACTTCATTTGAATTAGGTGCGGTTTCTTGGCGCAAAACAGGTGAAGCCCTATCGGATGCGGTACTTGCTGAAATCGCAAAAAACGATGTAATTCTCTTTGGTGCAGTCGGCGATTTCAGTGTTCCTAATGGGGTGCTTGAACGAGGGATTATTCTCAAACTCAGATTTGCCTTTGATCACTATGTAAATCTTCGCCCAGCAAAGTTGATGCCAGGAATATTAACACCGCTAGCAACAGATAAACCTATTGATTTCATCGTTGTGCGTGAAGGAACCGAGGGACCATATGCAGGTTCAGGCGGAAACTTTGCAATGGGCACCGAGCGTGAAGTTGCAACGGAAGAGAGCATCAACACTCGCCACGGCGTAGAGCGCGTTATCCGCGATGCATTTGAGCGAACAACTTTGCGTGAGCGCAAGAAATTGACGATGGTTCATAAGAACAATGTTCTTGTTCATGCAGGAGATTTGTGGACTCGCACTTTCAATGAAGTTGCAAAAGAGTATCCAACTGTAACTACTGAGTATTTACACGCTGATGCAGCAGCAATGTTTATGGTTACAAATCCAGAGCGCTTCGATGTTGTTGTTGCAGATAATCTTTTTGGGGATCTTCTCACTGATATTGCAGCCGCAATCTGCGGTGGTATTGGTTTAGCTGCCTCAGGAAATATCAATCCTGAGAAGAAATTCCCATCGATGTTTGAACCAGTACACGGTTCAGCACCTGATATCGCTGGTAAAGGAATTGCAGATCCAACAGCGACGGTTATGTCAGTTGCTTTGATGCTCGATCACCTTGGCCTGGGCGATGCTGCGCGCGATGTAGAGCGCGCCGTTGCAAAAGATTTAGCATCACGCGGTAGTGCAAAGCGCAGTACGAGCGAAGTAGGAGATGCGCTCGTCGCAGCCCTCTAATTATGAAAATCTCACTCAACCCACAAGCAAAAGATGCCGCTACTCGCGACGCCCTTGTTGCGGAAGGTGGTTTTGGTAAGTACTACACAGATCACATGGTTGTGTGTGAGTGGAGTGAAAAAGATGGTTGGGGCGAACCAGAGCTAAAGCCATATGGACCAATTTCTTTAGATCCTGCAACAGCAGTTTTTCATTATGGCCAAGAAATCTTTGAAGGCATGAAGGCATATCGCCAACCGGATAAGAGCATCGCACTCTTTCGTCCAGAGGCAAATGCAAAGAGATTCGCACGTTCTGCAAAACGTTTAGCGCTTCCTGAAATGCCTGAGAGTTTATTTCTTGAAACAGTAGAGACTCTCGTACAACATGATGGTGGATGGGTTCCAAATAAAGTTGGAGAATCTCTCTACCTCCGCCCATTTATGTTTGCAACAGAAGTGGGACTAGGTGTTCGGCCATCTAATAGAGCCCTATACATGCTTATTGCAACACCGGTTGGTGCTTACTTTGATCCATCAAAGGCTGTCAGTGTCTGGATTTCAACAGAGTATGTTCGCGCAGCACTCGGCGGCACTGGCGAAGCAAAGTGTGGTGGAAACTATGCAGCCTCACTCGTTGCACAAAAGGCGGCAGCAGCACAAGGATGCGATCAGGTTGTGTGGATTGATGCAGTTGAGCGCCGATGGATTGAAGAGATGGGTGGCATGAACCTGTACTTCGTCAAAGGCACTGGCACTGATGCAACCGTAATGACACCAAAACTTACCGGAACTTTATTGCCAGGCATTACTCGCGATTCAATCTTGAGCGTTGCGGCAGATCTGGGTTATAAAGTTGAAGAAACAATGATCAGCATTGATGATTGGCGCGATGGAGTTGCAAGTGGCCTCATCACTGAAATTTTTGCATGTGGAACAGCAGCAGTGGTTTCGCCTGTTGGTCAAGCAAAAAGCACGATGGGCACCTGGGTAACAGGTGATGGGCAACCTGGAAAAATCACAATGCAAATTAGAAATTCACTTCTAGGAATACAACATGGGGAGATTGCAGATACGCATAAGTGGATGCACGCGGTTATCTAGATGCCTGTATCTGATTCATTTCATATCTACGACACTACGCTTCGCGATGGAGCGCAACAAGAAGGCCTCAACCTTTCAGTTCATGACAAGTTAGCAATTGCTCGCCATTTAGATGATCTTGGCGTTGGATTTATCGAAGGCGGTTGGCCAGGAGCTAATCCAAAAGATACTGAATTCTTCGCTCGCGCTAAGAAAGAATTAGTTCTCAAGAATGCAACATTTGTAGCCTTTGGCGCGACACGTCGCCCCAACGTAAAGGCTGCTGATGACGCACTCCTTGGCGCACTCCGCGATTCTGGCGCACCTGCTGTAACACTTGTAGCAAAATCTTTTGATCGCCACGTGGATTTAGCACTGAAAACAACTCTTGATGAAAACCTCGCAATGATTCGTGATTCGGTTACTCACCTCATAGCTGAAGGCCAGCGCGTATTTTTAGATGCTGAACACTTCTTTGATGGTTACCGAAATAACCGTGCATACGCTCTCGAAGTTGTTCGAGTTGCAGCAGAATCTGGCGCTGATGTTATTGCGCTTTGTGATACCAATGGCGGAATGTTGCCTGACGAACTCTCACAAGTAGTACATGATGTTTTATCTGCTAGCTCTGCTCGCCTTGGAATTCATTGTCACAATGACACTGGATGCGCAGTTGCAAACTCGATGGCAGCAATTGCAGCTGGCGCAACACATGTTCAGGGAACACTCAATGGATATGGTGAGCGCACAGGAAATGCTGACCTAGTAACAATTATTGCAAACCTAGAACTAAAGAAGAATCAATTAGTTTTGCCACCACAATCCTTGCGCGAGGCATTTAGAATTTCGCATGCAATTGCAGAAGTTACAAATGTAAATCCAAGTGCTCGCCAGCCTTATGTTGGTGTTTCGGCTTTTGCTCATAAAGCAGGGCTTCATGCAAGCGCTATCAAAGTAGATCCATCTCTCTACCAACATGAGGATCCACTCTCTGTTGGAAACGATATGCGAATGCTTGTCTCCGATATGGCTGGGCGTGCATCCATTGAATTGAAATCTCAAGAACTTGGCATCGATCTCAAAGGAGATCGCGAACTCATTGGTCGCGTTGTAGATCGCGTCAAAGAGATGGAGTCGCGTGGTTTTACATTTGAAGCAGCGGATGCTTCATTTGAACTTCTGCTTCTTGAAGAACTCTCTGGTACTCGTCCATCATTTTTCTCAATCGAACATTGGCTTACAACAACTGAGCGTGCGCAAGATCAAAGCATCATTACTAAAGCAGAAGTTACTGTCACGGCGCTGGGTAAGAAGATTTCATGTGAAGGTTCTGGAAATGGTCCAGTCAACGCATTCGACACTGCGCTTCGTGCAGGTTTGCAACAGCTTTATCCAGAACTATCTGTTCTCGAACTTACCGATTATAAAGTTCGTATTCTTGAAGGTCGCCTAGGTACTGGTGCTATTACACGTGTATTAGTTGAAACAAGTGATGGCAAGGGTGAATGGAACACAATCGGTGTTCATGAAAACGTTATTGCCGCATCTGCAATGGCGCTCGAAGATGCACTTACCTTCGGCCTCCTACGTCAGGGACGCAAACCCGAGTAAAGTTTTACCGTGGCTAACGAATTCGAAAGCGTATTTACTGCTTTTCAACGCCATTTAGAGAAAGAACGCAATCTCTCGGTTCATACAATCCGTGCGTATTGCGGAGATCTAGAAAGTCTTATCGCCCACCTTGAAACTCTTGGCCTTACTGAGTTCTCACAACTTACTTTGCTGCACTTGCGTTCTTGGCTTGCTAATCAGCAAGTAAAAGGGGGAGCGCGCACCTCACTTTCTCGTCGCGCTGTATCGATTCGACTTTTTACTAAATGGGCGCATAAAAATAAGTATATTCCAACTGATGTTGGTTCCACACTTGCAACACCTAAGGGCCATCGCACATTGCCAGATGTATTGACGATGGAGGGCGCGAAAGAGGCAATGGATTCATTAGCGACTCGCGTTGCGGAGGAGGAGACGCCATTATCTATTCGTGATTGCGCGATGGTAGAAATTCTTTATGCAAGCGGTGCGCGCGTTGCAGAACTGTGTGGTTTGAATTTTCTTGATATTGATTACGACCGCCAAACGATTCGTGTATTAGGTAAAGGAAATAAGGAGCGCGTTATTCCCATTGGAAACCCTGCAATGGGCGCACTCAAAGAATGGCTCGCAAAGGGACGAGATGAACTCAAGAATTCGACATCAGGCGATGCTGTATTTCTGGGTGCTCGTGGAAAAAGAATTGATCAACGCACTGTACGCACCGTTGTCTATAAAGCACTTGAAGCAATAGAGGGAATAGAGCGAATGGGGCCACATGCACTTCGCCATTCCGCCGCTACGCATTTATTGGAAGGCGGCGCAGATCTGCGAACAGTTCAAGAAATATTGGGCCACGCATCCCTTGCGACGACCCAGATTTATACCCATGTTTCAACTGAAAGATTGCAAAAAGCATTCAAGCAGGCTCACCCTCGCGCATAAGGGGTGGATTTTTCACGCTCAAAGCTCGGGTAAGATTCCCACTGCACCAGAGCAATCTGGTGACATCTCAGCACTCACCAACTTAGTTGGCATAACCACCTCGGTCCGCAAGAAATTGTGGTCGGTGATTTCGAGTGCGACGGGTTTAGCAAATGCTAAATCAAAACCGAGCGGGTTTATTGCGCACTGCGCGAAAACCTAAGAAGGAGTATGCCGTCATGGCAGTTGTAACAATGCGAGAACTCCTCGACAGTGGAGTCCACTTCGGACATCAGACACGTCGATGGAATCCAAAGATGAAGCGCTTTATTTTTACAGAGCGCAATGGCATCTACATCATCGATATCCAGCAATCACTTGCACTCATTGATAGTGCATATGAGTTTGTAAAGGACACAGTCGCTAAAGGCGGCCACGTTCTTTTCGTTGGAACAAAGAAGCAAGCACAAGAACCAATCATCGAACAAGCAGCACGCGTTGGTATGCCAACAGTGACTGAGCGCTGGTTAGGTGGAATGCTTACAAACTTCCCAACTGTCTACAAGCGAATTCAGCGCCTCAAGGAGCTAGAAGCACTTGAGAATGCAAACGATCTTTTGCTGACAAAGAAAGAACTTCTCATGCTTCGTCGTGAGCGCGAGAAGCTTTTCAAAAACCTCAACGGTATTCGTCACATGACCAAGTTGCCTTCAGCAATCTGGGTTGTTGACACAAAGAAAGAGCACCTCGCAGTACAAGAGGCGAAGAAGCTCGGAATTCCGGTTATTGCTATTTTGGATACAAACTGTGATCCAGATGAAGTTGATTACAAGATTCCAGGTAACGATGATGCAATTCGTTCAATCGGATTACTTACTCGCGTAATTACTGACGCAATTGTTGCTGGTCTTGCAGCACGCTCTGCAACTGTAAAAGAAGAGACTAAGGCAGAAGCAGTGGCTGAGCCATTAGCTGATGTTGAAAAAGATCTTCTAGCAGCAGCAACTGATGCACCAGTGGAGGCATAAGTGGCGTACACAGCAGAAGATGTAAAGAAGTTACGTGAAGCAACTGCAGCAGGAATGCTCGATTGCAAGAAGGCACTTGATGAAGCAGATGGCGATTACAACAAAGCAATCGAAATCATTCGCGTC
>CAMCCH010000071.1 GCA_945873335.1 Bifidobacterium breve
CCTGGCTCTACTGATTATGGCGTTCAGATAGCGGTACAAACATTCGCTGTTACAAACCTTGTAGAAAAGAATGCGATCGTAATTCTCCTTGGAGATGGCTGGTTTCGCTCTGTTATGGGGGCATTTAAGCAGCCAAATAACTTTGGTACGCATGTTGCTGCACTTGCTCAATTAGAGATTACCTATGAGGATGGAAGCACGGAAGTTGTTGCTACAAACAAAAATTGGCGCGTAGGTACTTCTCATATAACTTCCGGAGATTTGATTCTCGGGCAAAATGAAGACCGTCGCTTGATCAATCCTGCAACTTACAAGGCAGGCTTTGATGATTCTAATTGGGTACATCCGGAGGAAATCTCTGTTGATGCCGTGCTGGTTGCTCAGTTTGCTCCACCAGTTCGTCGTACTGAGGAGATAGTTCCAGTCTCAGTAAAAAGAATTTCAAAAGATGTACAAGTTGTAGATCTTGGTCAAAATATCAATGGTTGGATGCGATTATTAGATCTTGGCCCATCAGGTACTGAAATTACCTTGATTCATGGTGAGGTTCTAGATTCTAGCGGTGATGTAACACTAGATCACTTGAGACTTGACTTACCTGGAATTGGTAGACCAGATGCTGGTCAGATAGATAAGGTAATTTCAGCTGGAACTCCTGGAGATTTTTTTGAACCACAATTTACAACACATGGTTTTCAATTCATCAGTGTCGTTGGTCATCCAAAGGATCTGACTCCAAAAGATCTGATTGGGGTAGTCGTTCATAGTGATTTGAAGAAAACTGGCTGGTTTGAATCAAATGATGAACGCTTGAATTGGTTGCATGAAGCAACAGTGTGGTCACTTCGCGACAATATGTGCGATGTTCCAACAGATTGCCCAACACGTGAGCGTGCAGGATGGACAGGGGATTGGCAGATATTCGCACCAACTGCGGCGTATCTCTTTGATGTCAATGATTTCTCGCGCAAGTGGTTAGCCGATGTTGTAGTTGGTCAGAGAGAAGATGGCGCCGTTCCAAATATTGCACCACCTGATTTCACGGGATCTTTCAAGGGACCAATGGCGCATATCAACGCATCCGCTGGATGGGGCGACGCAATTATTGCTGTTCCACTTGCGATGTATGAAGAATATGGAGATGCCCGAGCACTAGAAGAATGTTGGGCTGCCGCTGAAAAATGGATAAATTTCGGCTTACATCGCTCAAAAACGCAGCGCCATCCAGATCGTGAAAAGTTGCGTCCCGTTGCAGCGGCGCATGAAGAATTTTTATGGGATACCCCTTACCACTGGGGTGAATGGTTAGAGCCAGGTGTTGATACAACAGATTTTGGTGTTCTCCTCACTGCAGACCGCGCAGATGTTGCAACTCCATACTTACATCGCTCTTCAAAGCAGATGGTTATTGCAGGAAAAATTCTTGGTAAACCAGAATCTGTCTTGGATCACTACCGAAAAGTTGCTGAGAATACAAAGAATGCATGGCAGAAAGAATTCATTACATCTGATGGATTGCTCAACCCAGATACTCAAGCTCATTACGTTCGAGCACTTGATTTTGGTTTAGCGCCAGATGAACTGCATGCGAAGTTTGTAAATAGGTTGGTCGAACTTGTGCGTGCGGCTGGTACACATTTAGGTACTGGCTTTCTTACAACTCCATACCTTTTGCCAGTGCTTGCAGATAATGGTCACCTTGATCTTGCATTCGAACTTCTCTTCCAAGATACGCCACCATCATGGTTAGGAATGCGAAATCGTGGAGCAACTACTGTGTGGGAATTGTGGGAAGGTATTGATAAAGATGGAAAAGCATTTGCCTCTCTAAATCACTACAGCAAAGGGGCAGTTATTTCCTTCTTGCACCGCTACATCGCAGGTTTGAATGCAACAAAGCCTGCTTATCAAGAGTTTGTCGTGCAGCCTAAAATGCATGCAGATATCAAAAATGTAAGTACCCGACACATTACAAAATATGGCGAGATTTCAGTTACATGGAAGCTCGACGGCAAGGCATTTACATTGAATGTAACTGCGCCACAAGGCACATCAGGTTCAGCAATTTTGCCTGATGGCAGCAAGCATGTAATTAAGGTTGGAACAAATACCTTTACTTGCTGAGATTAGAAAGAGATGGAATGCGTACCTGATCCAAATCGGGTGCGCTTTCCTTTTGTTTCAAACCAGCCAATTGAACCTGATGGAACAGTGATGGTTCCTGAATAGGAATTGCCATCCTTCTTCCAATCGATTGCAGCAGTGCCATAGCGTGTTTCTACGCTTGCTTTTGCCCATGTAAGTGATGCATGAGGTGTTGGCGCAAAGAGAATCTCTTCATAACCCGGCTTTTCAATCATTGGTGAAATACCAGCAACATTGCGATACATCCATGTTGTAACAGCGCCGTATGCATAATGGTTGAACGAGATCATGCTGTTACCAGCATTTTCAAGATCACCTGATTGGAATGAACCGTCAGGCAAGATTGCATCCCAGCGTTCCCACATAGATGTTGCGCCATTATTGATTTGGTACAACCATCCTGGAACGTCTTCATTGAGAAGTAGTTTGTATGCAGAATCTAGGTGCCCATACTTAGAAAGTGCTGGCATAACAAGTGGCGTTCCAAGGAATCCAGTTGAGATTCTTCCGTTGACTTTATCAACTAGCGCTGCCAATTTACTTGCAACGGCTGTGCGCTCTGCAAGAGGTGCAATCTCTAGTTCAATTGCAATTGCGCAACCTGTGGCAGTTTCAGAAACTTCCTTGCTCCACTTCGCCCATGCTGACTTAGCAACTTGATCGGCAATAGCTTTGTAATGCTTTGCATCATCAGATTTTCCAAGAACATCTGCTGCTTTTGAAAGTAGAAGTGAGCTAAATGAATAGAAAGAGTTTGAAATATAAGTGCTATTGCACTTGGCAGCCCAAGGCTTATCTGCTGGTGCATCCGGATCTAGCCAGTCACCAAATTCAAATTCGCCTTCAGGGATAAGTCCATCAGCAGCACACTTGCTTTCTAGGTAATCAACCCAGCGAACCATTGAGTTATATTGATCGCGAAGTGTTTGAACATCTCCATATGCTTCATAGAGAGCCCAAGGAACAATTGTTGCTGCATCTCCCCAACCAGCGCGACCTCCATAGAAATCAACACTGTTCGCGTGCATTCCACCTGGTTCAACAGGAATATCTGGGCTGAAGTTTGTAACTCCACCGTCAGGTTGTTGATCTAGCTCAAGATCTACTAACCAGCTAGATAGGAAGTTTTCGCAATCGTGAATAGTTGCAGCCGTTGGTGCAAATGCTTGAGCATCACCAGTCCAACCAAGGCGCTCATCGCGCTGTGGGCAATCTGTTGGCACAGAAACGAAGTTTCCACGCTGAGACCACATCGTATTTGAGTGCAATTTATTGAGTAATGGGTTAGAAGTTTCAAAGTGACCAATACGCGCAACATCTGAGTGAATCGCATCAGCGATAACACTTGTGATTTGAGCACTTGTTGCAATCTCTGCATATCTAAAGCCGTGGAATGTAAAGAGAGGAGAAATCTCTATTTCATTTGAATCGGCAAGTGTGTAATTATCTTCAGCTTTAGCTGTGCGTAGGAGTGCTCGGTGAAGTTCACCTTTGATGAGAACCTCAGCATGGGTAATAGTGACTTTGTCACCAGCTTTGCCTTTTACCTTGATGCGTACAAGGCCCGCCATATTTTGTCCGAAATCATAAATGACAGAACCGCGTGAAGTTTTTGTCTCAGAGATCGCCTTTATTGATTCTGTAACGCGCACTGGTGGGCTTGTCATTGGGAAAAGCTTTGCGCGAATAACTGGGCACACTTCTACTTTGCCCCACTTTGAGTCATCAAAGCCAGCTTGGCGCCAACCCTTTTGTTCTTTATTGAAATCAATTGTTACACCGTCATAAATGTCAGCATTTTGGATTTCTCCAGTACTAACTTTCCAAGAGTCATCTGTACCAATTTTTGTAATTGATCCATTTGATTCATGAATTTCAAGTTGGCATTGTGCAGCAGCAGTGTCACCGAAGACATTTCGGTATTGCTCCCAAGTCAATTGACCGCGGTACCAACCATCGGCGATCACCATTGAAATTACATTCTTGCCTTTGGTTAGCAGGTTAGATACATCAAAGGTACGAAATGCTATACGTTGCTTGTAAGAGGTCCAGGCAGGATTCAAAAGTTCGTCAGTAACTGCTTTACCGTTGATTTGGATATCAAAGAGTCCTTGCGCTGTCACATAGAGACGCGTGCGTACTCCTGTTGATGCTAAATCAAATTCCTTACGGAATATTGCAGATGGAGCCTTGCCTTTCTTTCCAGGATCATTAGGCAAAGCAATTGGCTTACTAGTCCATTCTTTATTTGCAAAGAGTGGAGCTTCGGCTGTTGCTGTAGCGCTCCACGCACTCCATGTGCCATTGATCTGCGCCTTTACGCGAACATAGCGAATTTCGCGGCTTTTCAGCGCAGTATCTGGCCATGATGCTTGCGTTACAGAGGAAGATTTTATCTGACCACTTGATACAACGTTCTTGGAGAAGGCTGCATCCGCTGCTACTTCAATCTCATATGCATCTTGGCGAAGGTCGTTTCCTCCACCGAGAATTTGCCATGAGATAACTGGGCGTGATTGAGCAACGACAAGTAAGTCTGCGCTGCGACCGATTCGAATATTTCCAACTGTGCTCATGATTATCCTTTGATAGATCCTGCGGTCATACCGGAAACAATTCTCTTATTGAAGAAAATGAATGCCAGCAATGGGAATGCGGTGATGTAGAGAATGTCTGCAAACAATAAGTTGTACTGGGTTGAATAGCGGCTTACATAGGCAAACAAAGTCTGTTGCAGAGTCGCGTTTTCATCGCCAGGTAGGTAGTAAAGCGGATTAGTAAAGTCATTGAATACTGCAGCTGTTGAAATGATTCCGATTGTGATTGAAACTGGCTTTAGAAGTGGGAAGATAATTCGGAAATAGAGATTCCAGCCAGTGCAGCCATCAACAATTGCTGCTTCATCAATCTCTTTAGGAATCGTTCCGATGAAGTTTCGGAAGATGAGGACAGCAAAAGCCAAGCCATAAGCGACTTCAATGGCAATCATTCCTGCCAAAGTCTTATAAAGGCCAATACGCTGTAATACCCAAATGGTTGGAACAATCGCTGGTGGAATAACGAGGGCTGTGAGTACTAAGAAATTGGCTATGCCACTTGTTCTGTTGCGCTTACGGTGCATGACAAAGCCAGTCATTCCACTGATGATGATTAAGAAGAAGACAGAAAATAAAGTCAGGATCAATGAGTTTTTTGTTGCATTTAGAACATGCCAATCGTAATCAGAGACTACTTTTGCAATGTTTTGAAATAAGAGCCATTTCTCAGGGGGAGACATATTTAGACGGAAAGATTCTTCCTGGCTCTTTGCTGCATTTACTACAAGGAAATAAAAGGGCAAAATAAAGACAATAACAGTCACAAGTACGCCGATGATGTCAGCCCAAATACTGCGATACTTTGTCTTTGATTTCAATCCTTTATTACGTGTGAATATCACATCACCACCTCTTTCTTGTTGAGGTATCTAGAGAGAGGGAATACCAGAATTGATACGAGAACAAAGAGGATTACGTTTCCAGCTGTTGAAAGTCCGTAATACCCTGATGTGTATTGCTTGTAATTGATAGAGGCAAGTACGTCGGAGATAAAACCAGGGCCACCACCTGTCATAGCCCAAATCAAATCGAAGGATCGAAGACCTCCGACGAATGAAAGAATGATGACCGAAAACATTGCAGGGCGCACAAGTGGAATTGTTACCTTATAGAACTGTTGACGTGTGCTTGCGCCATCAATCGAGGATGCTTCGTAATAATCTCGAGGAATCGCAGCCATTCCTGCGATATAAATAAGTGTTGCGATGCCAACACCTTTCCAGACATCAACTAATGCAATTGAGACTATTGGCAAAAGATTTGGATCGATGAGCCAGCCAGGGCCATCGGTTGTTTTCCCGAATAAGCCAGCCACCCACTTGAGTACTGCATTGATTACACCTTCATAAGGGTTCATGAGAACTGAGAAAGTGATTCCAACACCGATGGTGCTTACAAGTGTTGGGAAGAATAGAACTGAGCGAATAAATCCTGTTGCCCGGAGTTTTGATGATAAGAAACTGGCTAAATAGAGCGCAAATATAACTTTGAGCCCACTAGTTAGAACAGCATAAATTATTGTATTTCTAAATCCGATTCGTAAATTCTCTTCAGAAAAGTAGAGCGTGAAGTTTTCAAATCCAATGAATTCCCAATCTTGAAGGGTCCATCGTGTAAGGCTGAAGAATAATGAGAGAACTGTTGGAATAAAAAAGAGAACCATGTAAATGATTCCACCTGGCCAATACAAAGAGCTTGCATATGGACTCTTTATTCCCTTTTTCTTCATTATTACTTCCCTAATCCTTATAAAAGTGAATGAAATTAGTGAAAGAGAACCGGCTCAAATCTCTTCGAGCCGGTTCTCTTTTCTAACTAAGTACTACTTACCAGCCAGCAAGACCAAGCTGTTGTGACTGCTTTTGTAGATCCTTCTGGTATGACTGCGCACCCTGAAGTGC
>CAMCCH010000072.1 GCA_945873335.1 Bifidobacterium breve
AGTTACTTAGAATTCCACCACTTCAGTAATTCTTGCGTTGCAATTTCAACTCCAAGTTGTCCTCGCTCAAGACGCAATTCCATTAGGAAATCCATTGCCTGGCCAACTGCTCGTGATGGTTTGAGATTGAGAATCTCCATAACTTGAGCGCCATCTAAATCTGGGCGAATTTTTGACAGCTCTTCCTGCTCCATCAATACTGCAATTCGAGCTTCTAGGCTCTCGTATGTTGCTGCTAAGCGAGCAGCCTTAGCTTTATTGCGAGTAGTGCAATCTGCTCGAGTAAGTACGTGAAGATGAGTTAACAATTCCCCAGCATCGCGAACGTAGCGGCGTACCGCTGAATCACTCCAGTCGCCATCGCCATAGCCGTGAAAACGCAGATGTAAGGCGATAAGTGTTTCAACTGCTTCGACAGTGTGCCCATCAAAACGGAGCTCCTGTAAGCGTTTTTTTGCTAGTCGCGCACCTACAACTTCGTGGTGGTGGAAAGAAACGCCACCGCCTTCAATGAGATTTCGAGTCTTTGGTTTTCCAATATCGTGCAACAAAGCAGCAAGTCGAATTACAAGGTTAGGCCCACCTAAGCGATCTTCATGTTCAATTGCTTGTTCTAGAACAGTAATCGAATGTTCATAAACATCTTTATGGTGGTGGTGTTCATCAACTTCTAATCGTAATTTTGGAATTTCTGGGAGCACAATATCTGCAAGAGTTGTGTCGACAAGAATTGTTATTCCGAGCCTCGGATTTTGCGACATTAGAATTTTAGATAATTCATCTCTAATTCTTTCAGCTGAGATGATACTTAGGCGAGGCGCCATCTCTTTCATTGCTGCTAAAACATTAGGTGCTATTTCAAAATCAAGTTGACTTGCAAATCGCGCTGCACGCAACATGCGCAGTGGATCATCAGAGAATGAATCTTCTGGTCTTCCTGGAGTTTGCAGAATTCTTTTTGTTAGGTCGCTCAATCCATCAAAGGGATCTATAAAAACGGGAGTTGCACCTGTAAGTTCGAGTGCCATTGAGTTAACACGAAAATCTCTTCGTGATAAATCTCCCTCAATATTCTCGCCATAAGAAACATCTGGTTTACGAGAATCTTTCTCATAAACATCGCTTCGATATGTAGTTACTTCAACTGTTGTCTCGCCTAGTTTTCCTGCAACAGTTCCAAATGCAATCCCTGTATCCCAAACATGTTCTGCCCAACCATGCAGTATTTTTTTGCTCTCTTCAGGTTTCGCGTTCGTTGTAAAGTCCAAATCATTGCCAAGGCGTCCCAGTATTGCATCGCGTACCGGACCACCAACTAATGCCAATGTGTAGCCCTTGGCAGAAAATGCTTGTGCAAGGGAGCTCGCCAATGGCGCCTTCTCTATGAGGGAGCGGATGGCTAACTCGCCTGCGGCTCCTAATGCACTCTTCACAATAGATAAGGCTAGAGCAGTACCCTTGCTTCATGATCCCGGCACCTGGTGCGGGCAGCGAAGGCACGAAGAAAAAGCGCAGGCGACGAAAGCCCGCACATCGCAGCCCCCAAAGTAATGAAAGTGCAACGCCCTCAGATGTTACAAACGCGCCTCGAAGTAAGAAGGCTGCTCCAAAACCTTATGCCAAGCGCGTAGATGAGGTCAGCGCTGGTGGTTTAGTGATAAATAGAACTGGTGATTCGGGATTGCTCATTGGTCGCTTTGATCATAAAGATCCCACGGGGACTCGATTGCTCTGGTCACTTCCAAAGGGGCATATAGAAGATGGTGAAACTCCTGAAGATGCCGCAATTCGCGAAGTTGCCGAGGAGACTGGAATTACCTCTGAAATTTCTAAGTCATTAGGTGTTATCGATTTCTGGTTTATGGCTGGCGGGAAAAGAATTCACAAGACCGTGCATCATTTTCTATTTCGAGAAGTTGGCGGAACTCTGCAGGCTCAGATTTCCGAAGTAGATGAGGTTGGTTGGTTTCCACTCACTGAGATCGTAGAAAAATTGGCGTACCCTGACGAAAAGAAATTGATTGCTCGCAGCGGGGAATTAATACTATGAAAAAGCTATTCGTATTCCTAATGACAACCTTTGTACTAGGAATCTGCGTACCGCCTGCAGCTGCAAGTGAAAATGAAATAGTTGTCATTACAGAAGTTTCACATAGAAATTTTAACGGAGTTTTTAGAGATGATTCATTAGCACAAATTCTTGCTCCTACCGGGCGACTTGGAAAACTAATCTACGTACCCATAAAGACGAATCGTATTTGGTTGATTGACCCAGCGCTTATAGATGATGTTGTCGATATGACTAATGATTATTTATTACAAAATAAGGCTCCTATAACTGGTAAGGATGTTGCCCTTAGTTGGATCACCCAGTTGCGCTATGTAACTTCACGCAATCAAGTAATAGCACTTCCTTACGGCAATCCAGATGTAAAACTTGCAAAACTATTGGCACCTAGTGAACTCAAAAGATATTACTCATACGGCAATGAATCTCTTAGTAAAAACTTGATTCGTTTGGTTTCAACACGACCAACTCTGGCCTCCTCAAAAACAGCGTCGCGCTTGAGTAATGCACAAAGGGTTAGTTATACACAGAATAGACAGCGACTCACTGAGTTATCTCGAGTTGTAACTGCTCCAGAGCTCGAATTACTTCGAGCAAGGTTGGCAATCTTGTTATCACCTTCTCTCAACCGTGATAATCGCGATTATTTTTCTGTGCAAGCGACAAAAGCTGTCAATAATGAAGTCAGCAAGATAAAAATTAATGAGGGTAAATACCAACTCACATCTGCTGAGGTAAAAGTTCCAGTTACTGTTACAAATAAATATTCAGTACCAGTGACCGTTGATCTCTGGCTTACGCCATCAAATTTTAGGGTTTACACACCTAATATCCGCGATATAACAATTCCGGCAAATTCCAAACTGCAATTGTCGATGGATGTAAGTGTCGTAGCTCCGGGAAATACCGTTGTTGAAGCTCAACTAACGGATAACAAGGGAAATGATGTCGGCGATCCCGCTCGACTTTTTTTGAATCTCACAGTTATTGACTCGCGAGTGGCATGGTTTACAACTAGTGCTGCGATTATTCTTTTCCTTGCTGCGGTTGCGCAGAGCGTTCGAAGGGTTCGGAGGTCTAAGAAATGAAATCTCATGACCTTTATCGCGCTTCTGGCATTATGGCTGTTGGCACAATTCTCTCGCGCATAACCGGTTTTATTCGCGGCTTACTTATCGTTGCTGTCTTAGGCACAGCCTTATTAGCTGATACATACAACGTTGCAAATACGATGCCGAATATTCTTTACAACTTACTTGTTGGCGGAGCGCTCACAGCCATTTTTGTTCCTCAACTTGTCCGCTCATTCAAAGATGAAGATGGCGGACAGGCATTTGCATCACGCTTAGTGACAACTATTTCAATTATTTTAATGGCACTCGTTGCTATTGGAGTTATTTTTGCTCCCTTTTTAGTTCGTTTGTATGCGCCCGAATTCTTCACTGCAGGTTTTGAACAAGAGCGCGATATTGCAATTGCATTTACGCGATATTGCCTTCCACAAATATTCTTTCTAGGTTTATTTACAATGCTTGGCCAAGTGGCTAACTCTCGTGGCTCATTTGGACCTCTTATGTGGGCACCAATCGCTAATAACATTGTTGGAATCGTAATTTTTGCTGCTGTGCTTTATTACTCACCTGTTCTAACAGTTGCAACAATTACAGATGCCCAAATACAAATTTTGGGATGGGGAACGACCTTTGCGATAGTGGTTCAAGCTCTCATTCTTATCCCTGTTGTTCATAGATCGGGAATTCGAATTCGCCCCATGTGGGGCTTACAAGGTTTAGGGAAATCCTTTACTTTGGCTGGCTGGACGCTTCTTTATGTATTTATCTCTCAAGTTGGATACCTAGTAACTGTCAATGTGGCAACAAGTGCAGCTGTGCGTAGTGCAAAAGATGGGATTACAACTGGTGTTGGTGTTACGCCTTTTAGTAATGCTTATTTGATTATGTTGTTACCTTATTCGATTGTCACAATTTCTATTGTTACCGCAATGCTTCCGCATCTCTCACGTCTTGCGATAGATAAAAAGGTAGATGAGGTACGCGAACAATTAGTGCGCGCTATCCGAATGGTCGGTGTAGTTACAGTCCCGAGTGCTGTTGCATTATTGTTATTTGGTCCACTTATCACAGAAGTTTTATTTTTTGGTATTGGTTCGGATGATTCGCGCTATATCGGTTATGTACTATCGGCCCTTAGTTTTGGCCTTGTCGCATTTTCTATAAACTTAATTTTGATAAGAGGGTTCAATGCATTTGAAGATACTCGCACCCAAGTTGGTTCAATCCTCGTCATCAATCTGATCTCAATCGCTCTTTCCTATCTATTTTTATTCACACTTGAAAACAAATGGATTACGGTCGGATTAGGTGCTGCTTTCTCAATTAGTTATTTGGTTGGTTTATTTGTGACCCTCTCACTACTCAAGCGTCACATCGGAAAACTTGCACTTCGAGAATTTGCTTCACAACATATCCGCTTATTTATAGCCTCATTTATAGCTATGGGGCCATTGTTTTTAATCTCTTATTACTTTGATTGGGTGGGTGCTAACACTTCTTCAGGAATGCGGGCTTTAGAATTACTTCTTGTCATGGTGGTTAGTTTTATTGGCTTCTTCTTCACCTCCCGTTTACTCCGTATTGAAGAGATCTCACTTGGTAAAGAGTTGGTTGCCTCTCTCATGGGTCGCAACAAGAGCGTGGAATAAAAGGAGATAAATTAAGGTTATGGTGGATATATGAGCGATGTTAGAGAAGTAGTAATTGTTGGTTCTGGTCCTGCTGGATATACAGCAGCAATTTATGCTTCACGCGCCCAATTATCTCCACTTATGTATGAAGGTTCAGTCACCGCAGGTGGCGCGCTTATGAATACAACTGAGGTTGAAAATTTTCCTGGCTTTGTTGATGGTGTGATGGGTCCAGACCTTATGGATTCGATGCGCAAACAAGCAGCACGTTTTGGAACCGAACTTGTTACTGACGACATTGTCGGAATGGATCTCTCTGGTGATATCAAGATTCTAAAGGATGGTTCTGGAAATACCATAAAAGCAAAATCTGTAATTTTGGCAATGGGTTCTGCTTACCGTGAAATCGGATTAGTAAATGAAAAGAGATTATCTGGACGTGGTGTTTCATGGTGTGCCACATGTGATGGTTTCTTCTTTCGTAATCAAACGATTGCTGTTGTCGGTGGTGGCGATTCCGCAATTGAAGAGGCAACTTTCCTAACAAAATTTGCCGACAAAGTCGTTTTGATTCATCGCCGAGATTCGCTGCGCGCTTCAAAAATTATGGCTGATCGCGCTCATGCAAATCCAAAAATTGAATTTCTTTGGAATACAGAAGTAACCGATGTGCTTGGAGCCGAGAAGGTAGAAGGGCTTCAATTACGTAACACACTTGATGGCTCAGTTAGTACTCGTGATTTCACTGGTCTCTTTGTTGCCATCGGACATATTCCTCGCAGCGAACTAATAACTACTCAAATTGATCTCGATGGGGAGGGTTATGTAAAAGTTGAAGGAAGATCAACGCGTACAAACCTCACAGGAGTTTTTGCGTGTGGAGATTTAGTCGATCACACCTATCGCCAGGCTATTACCGCCGCAGGATCAGGCTGTCAGGCAGCCCTTGATGCTGAAAAGTTTCTCTCGCACCACTAAAGTTCAATCCATACACACATCTAAATCCAAGGAGTAATCATGGCCGGCAC
This sequence comes from Bifidobacterium breve, assembly GCA_945873335.1. Classification (GTDB taxonomy): domain Bacteria; phylum Actinomycetota; class Actinomycetes; order Nanopelagicales; family Nanopelagicaceae; genus Planktophila. Next base: position 5,801 of record CAMCCH010000072.1, read on the forward strand.
AACTGCAGTAACGACAGCTAATTTTGACGAAGTTGTACTCAAGAGCACAACACCAGTTCTCGTTGATTTCTGGGCAGAATGGTGTGGGCCATGCCGCGCAGTTGGACCAATCCTTGAAGAAATTTCAAATGAGCATGGCGACAAGATTAAGATTGTAAAACTCAATACTGATGAAGAGTCTGCCATCGCTATTAAATATGGAATTACATCAATTCCTACAATGAATCTCTTCCACAATGGCCAGATTGTAAAGTCAATCGTTGGCGCTAAACCAAAGCCAGCTCTACTCAAAGAGCTCGAAGGTTTTATTTAGTCAGTTCTGGAAATAAAGGAGAGAAATTATGAAAGAGCTCTCTCCTGATGAGATACGTTCCTTTCAACAACAACGCGGTCTCAACATCACCGGCACTATCGATGAAGTAACTGCGCGTGCGCTAGAAGAGGCGCGCTGGAAACTTGGAGATCGCTCTCTCTATTTACAAGAGACTCCATTGATGCGCGGTGATGATGTTGCAACTCTTCAATCCCGACTCACTGAAATGGGTTTCGATTGCGGGCGAGTAGATGGAATTTTTGGATTGCGTACAGAGGGCGCTGTAAAAGAATTCCAGCGTTCTGCCGGCATCACACAAGATGGAAAATGCGGCCCGGCAACAATTATTGCGTTGCTTCGACTTTCGCGAATT
>CAMCCH010000073.1 GCA_945873335.1 Bifidobacterium breve
GCGTTGCTTTCCGACGCAGTCCTTCCCTAAGGACTAACCTCGCTCATCATGTCATCTGATTCATTTGTCCATTTACACGTACATACCGAGTATTCAATGCTCGATGGTGCTGCGCGCGTTGGAGATTTAGTAGCAGAAGTTGCTCGCCAGGAAATGCCTGCAATCGCAATGACAGATCATGGAAATGTTTTTGGTGCCTTTGATTTTTATAAGCAGGCAAAAAAAGTTGGTGTAAAACCAATCATTGGTATCGAGGCCTACGTGGCCCCAGAGTCACGCTTTGAAAAAAAGCGAGTGAAGTGGGCTGATGGTGGAGAAGACGATGTCTCTGGTGGTGGCGCTTATACGCACATGACTATTTTGGCCGAAAATAATCAAGGTCTTTCAAATCTATTTCGCCTTTCATCTCTTGCCTCCCTTGAAGGCTATTACTACAAGCCACGTATGGATCGAGAATTACTTTCGCAGTATTCAAGTGGTCTTATCGCAACTACTGGTTGCCCAGGTGGTGAGATACAAACTCGTCTTCGAATGGGTGCGTATAAAGAGGCTGTTCGCGCGGCGAGTGAACTTCGAGACATTTTTGGAAAAGAGAACTTCTTCCTTGAACTGATGGATCACGGAATCGATGTTGAAACACGGGTAAAGGCTGATTTACTCAAACTTGGCAAAGAGTTGGGTCTTCCTTTACTTGCGACAAATGATCTACATTACACATTCAATGCAGATGCGCCTTCCCATGAAGCGCTGCTCTGCGTGCAATCTGGATCAACATTGGCTGACCCAAAGCGATTCAAATTCGATAACGACGAGTTCTATCTCAAGACGCCTGCGCAGATGCGCGAGCTCTTCAAGGAATTACCAGAGGCTTGCGATAACACATTACTTATTGCGCAGCGATGCGATGTAAAGCTTCGTGAAGGTGAGAATTTACTTCCACAATTTAGCGTTCCGAGTGGTGAAACTGAAGATTCTTGGTTAGTAAAAGAATCAGAGCGTGGACTTATATGGCGCTTAGGTGAAAATGTTGCCCAGGAATACAAAGATCGTTTGTCATACGAACTTGGTGTCATGGAGAAGATGGGATTTCCTGGATACTTTCTAGTTGTAGCTGACTTAGTTGCACATGCTAAAAAAGTCGGAATCCGTGTTGGTCCGGGTCGTGGTTCTGCTGCAGGTTCACTCGTTGCATATGCACTTGGAATTACCGGACTTGATCCACTCGTGCATGGCTTACTTTTTGAGCGTTTCTTGAATCCAGAACGTATCTCAATGCCAGATATTGACTTGGACTTTGATGAACGCAGACGCAGCGAAATGATTCGCTATGCAACCGAGAAATATGGTGAAGATCGCGTTGCTCAAATCATTACCTATGGCACCATCAAATCAAAGCAAGCTCTCAAAGATTCAACTCGCGTTCTTGGATATCCCTATGTCATTGGTGAAAAGCTAACTAAGGCACTTCCACCATCTGTTATGGGTAAAGACATAACTCTGTCAGGTATTTTTGACCCTAAAGATGAGCGATATTCAGAGGCTGGCGAATTTAGAACTCTCTATGACACCGATGTAGATTCAAAGCGAGTTGTAGATACTGCGCGAGGTCTTGAAGGTCTCAAGCGACAGTGGGGAGTACATGCTGCTGGTGTGATTCTCTCGCGCGAACCTCTACTCGATGTTATTCCAATTCATCGACGTGAAGCTGATGGCGCAATCATTACGCAATTCGATATGGGTGCTTGCGAATCAATTGGGCTTCTCAAGATGGATTTTCTGGGGCTTCGAAACTTATCTGTATTAGATGATTGTTTGCTCAATATCAAAGCAAACCAAGGAATAGATGTTGTGCTCGAAGATCTCACACTTGATGATCTAAAGACATATCAACTTTTATCTCGCGGTGACACTTTGGGAGTATTCCAACTCGACGGTGGCCCAATGCGAGCACTACTTCGCGCGCTTTCACCAGATTCTTTCCAAGATATTTCTGCAGTTATTGCTCTCTATCGTCCGGGACCAATGGGTGAAAACGCGCACAATAACTATGCCGATCGCAAAAACGGTCGAAAGCCAGTGGAACCGATTCACCCAGAACTGCATAAACCATTAGATGAAATTTTGGGCGATACATACGGTCTCATTGTTTATCAGGAACAAGTAATGGCTATTGCGCAAAAAGTTGCGGGCTTCTCACTCGGTCGCGCAGATCTATTGCGTAAAGCAATGGGTAAGAAGAATAAAGAAATTCTAGATAAAGAGTACGTTCCATTTGAGGCTGGCATGAAAGAGAACGGTTTCTCTAATGCAGCCATTACTCGTTTGTGGGAAGTTCTTATTCCATTCTCTGATTACGCCTTCAACCGCGCGCATAGTGCTGGATATGGAATGGTTTCTTATTGGACTGCCTATCTCAAAGCAAATTACCCAACGGAGTACATGGCAGCGCTACTCACAAGTGTTCGTGATGATAAGGATAAGTCCGCTTTATATCTCAGCGAATGTCGACGTATGGGAATACAAGTATTGCCACCTGATGTCAATGAATCAGATGCCGAGTACACGCCTCGTGGAAAAGATATTCGCTTTGGACTCGCAGCGATTCGAAATGTAGGAGAAGGCGTAGTCGCATCTATCAAGAGCTCGCGCGATACAAAGGGGCGTTACTCATCATTTGGGGATTTCTTGGCAAAAGTTGATGTTGCTGTCTGCAATAAGAAAACAATCGAATCACTTATCAAAGCTGGTGCATTCGGTTCACTCGGTGCCACTCGTAAGGGTCTGATGTCTATCTATTTGGAAGCAATTGACTCAATCATTGAGACTAAGAGAGCAGAAGCAATCGGGCAGTTTGATCTCTTCGGTGGAGAAACAGTGAGCGCCGTTGCTGGTTTGGATATTGAAATCCCAACTGGTGAATGGGAGAAAGCGATGCTGCTCAGTTACGAGCGAGAGATGCTTGGTCTTTATGTATCCGATCACCCACTCCTAGGTGTTGAGCATATTTTGCGTGCAAATACAGATATGACAATTAGCCAATTAGTTGAAGAAGGTGCAATGCACGAATCCATGGTTACTGTCGGGGGATTGATTACAGGTGTTACCCGTAAGGTAACTCGCCAAGGTGCATCGTGGGCAGTTGTAACTATCGAGGATCTTGAAGGTTCTGTTGAGGCGCTCTTTTTCTCAAAAACATATAACCAATATTCAATGTCGCTGACAGAAGATCGCATTGTGACGATTCGAGGCCGGGTAGATCGCCGTGAAGAACAATTGCGCTTTACTGCTGTCGAAATGACAATGCCTGATATTTCACGTGGCCCAGTTGGCCCACTCGTAATATCTATGCCAATCAATCAGTGCACCCCGCCCATAGTTGAGCGGATGAAAGAGATTTTGAGAACACATCCTGGTAAGCGAGAAGTTCACCTTTACCTGGATGACAATGGAGCAAAAACAATCATGAAAGTCGATGCCCTCGTTACCGCATCTCCGAGTTTGAGCGCAGATCTCAAATCTATTCTGGGTCCTGCCTGCCTCGTCACCGTTTAATTGCAGGCAAGGCTTTAATAGCTAGCTCTACAATAAGACAATGATTCGTACCGTTGACCTACGCGGACGCTCGCTATCCAAATTCGAATATCAAAGCGCACTTCCTCGCGCAACGATGGATGTTGCCCAAGCGATGAAAATTATTGAGCCTATTTTGCATCGCGTTAAAAATGGAGATGAATCAGATCTTTTAGCGCTAGCGCAAGAATTTGATGGGATTACGCCTTCATCTATTCGTGTTCCGCAGAGTGCACTAGATGCTGCTCTAGCTCAATTAGAGCCAGAGATTCGCACTGCCTTAGAAGTTTCGGCTGCGCGTATTACTAAAGTTCACAATGATCAGCGTCGAAGCGATAGCACTACAGCTGTTGTTGATGGTGGAAGTGTTACAGAGCGATGGATACCTGTAGATCGAGTTGGACTCTATGTTCCAGGCGGTCGCGCTGTATATCCGAGTTCAGTCTTGATGAATGTCATTCCAGCACAAATTGCGGGAGTAGCGAGCATTGCAGTTGCTTCACCGCCGCAGAAAGAATTTGGGGGATTACCACACCCAACAATTCTGGCTGCATGCGCACTCCTTGGTATCACAGAAGTATTTGCTATTGGTGGAGCACAAGCTATTGCACTCTTTGCATATGGAATGAAGAGCGTTTGTGAAAAATGTGACATGGTCACTGGTCCAGGAAACATTTATGTAGCAGCAGCCAAACGCGCACTTCGCGGAATCGTAGGAATTGATTCAGAGGCAGGACCGACTGAAATTGCAATTCTTGCAGATTCATCGGCGCTAGCTAGCGATGTTGCAGCAGATCTCATTAGCCAGGCAGAACATGACACGATTGCTGCAGCAATTCTCGTTACGGATTCACAAGAACTTGCCACGGCTGTAGAGAAAGAATTAGCCATACGTGTTCCGCGCACAAAACATTCTGAAAGAATTACTACAGCCCTTGGCGGTATTCAATCGGCGATAGTTCTAGTCGATTCACTTTCACAAGGAATTGATGTAGTGAACGCTTATGCAGCTGAGCACTTAGAGATACAAACTATTAATGCGCAATCGGTAGCATCCAAGATTCGCAATGCAGGCGCTGTATTTATAGGACGTTTTTCTCCAGTATCACTCGGAGATTATTCTGCGGGATCAAATCACGTACTTCCTACAGGCGGATGTGCATGTCATTCAAGTGGATTATCTGTCGCAACTTTTCTTCGTGGTCTGCATTTCATTGAGTATGGTGAGAGAGCATTTACAGATATTGCGCAAACTGTCATTACTCTTGCTAACTCTGAGGATCTACCTGCACACGGTGAAGCAATGTCTGCAAGATTTGAGAAAAAATCATGACGCAGCGCTGGCCAACGTGGTTACCGCTTCGCGCTGATCTTCAATCGCTGAGCCCTTATGGTGCGCCGCAAGTTCCATCGCAAGCAGCGATGAATACAAATGAGAATCCATTTCCACCCTCACCTCAATTACAGGCAGCAATAACGGAGAGACTTTCACAGGTGAGCTCCACCCTCAATCGTTACCCAGACCGTGATGCAATCGTGCTTCGCAAGTCACTTGCTAATTTCATCAATGAGTTATCAAAGACCTCGTTTGACGAAAAATCGATATGGGCAGCAAATGGAAGTAATGAGATTATTCAATCTCTTTTCTTGGCATTTTCCGGCGGAAGCGCTCTTGGCTTCACTCCTTCCTATTCGATGCACCCTCTAATTTCTAAAGTGACATCTGTGAAGTGGGTAGATGGTGCTCGAAATAGTGACCTTACTTTCAATGTTGATCTTGCAATTGCTCAAGTAAAGCAAGTGCAGCCGCGACTCACTTTCATCACGACTCCTAATAATCCAACGGGGGATGCGATTTCAATCGGTAATATTGAGCGCTTAGCTACGGTTGTTGCCTCAGTTGGAGGCTTACTTGTCGTCGATGAGGCATACGCAGAGTTTTCACAAGAAAAATCTGCAGTAACTCTTATTGATTCCAATCCTCATCTCGTTGTTATTCGCACCATGAGTAAGGCATTCGCATTTGCAGGAGCGCGAGTTGGGTATCTGATTGCACACTCAAAGATCATTGATGCGATGACTCTAGTTCGCTTGCCGTATCACCTCAGCGCTCTGACTCAAGGGGCCGCCGTTGTAGCTTTAGAATTTCGCAAAGAACTCTTAGCCACTGTTGCCACATTGGTGAGTGAACGCGAAAGAGTGGCAAAGGCACTTCACGGATTTGGCTTCACCTCAATCCCAAGTAGCGCGAACTTCGTGCTCTTTTCAGGATTTAGCCAAAGTGCGCCACAATTGTGGCAAGCGATGCTCGATAGAGGCATTCTGATTCGCGATGTGGGATTATCGGGTTATCTCAGAGTAACAATCGGCAATGTAGCCGAGAATAATCTTTTTCTTGAAAAACTACAGGAGATACAAAATGAG
>CAMCCH010000074.1 GCA_945873335.1 Bifidobacterium breve
AAGGATGCGAAAGATATGAAACTCAAATGAGCTCGTTAGAACTATGAGGTCGTACAACTAAGGCTCGCATCCAATAAGAAATGCGGGCCAAGACAGGAGAAATGTGTCAAAGGTCCGCGTACATGAGTTGGCAAAACAACTCGGTATGGAGAGCAAGGTTGTTCTTGCAAAACTCCAAGAATTGGGCGAATTCGTCCGATCAGCATCATCGACAGTAGAAGCGCCGGTAGTGCGCAAGCTCATCGAGATGTATCCCGATGCAAAACCCGTTGAAGAGAAGAAGCCTGTCAAAAAGGCGGCTGCAAAAAAATCAGCTGCTAAATCTAAGGGTGAAGTAACTCCAGAACAGGCAGCAGAATTAGCGGCAGAACTCGGTGTCGACATCGTCGCACTCAAAGCTGCGCAAGAAGAAAAAGCGGAACGACTTGCACAAATTGCAATGCCACAAACTCCACCGCCAGCAGCAGCGGCAACACCTGCGCAACCAAGTGCAACACCTACGCCGCCAACTGCGCGTCCAGGAAATAATCCATTTTCAACTGGTGGTGTTGTTCCGCGTCCACCACGTGCAGGAAATAATCCATTCTCAAGTGGTGGCGGTGTTCCACGTCCACCACAGCGACCAGCGGGTGCTCCGGGAAGTGGTCCGCGTCCAGGAATGTCTGGCGCACGTCCAGGTTCTGTGCGTCCAGGTTTTGCTGCGCGTCCGCCAAGTGCGCGTCCACCAGCAAGTGGTTCAAACTTTCCACCACGTACCGGTTCATCAACTGGTGCACCAACTAGTAGTGGTCCATATAAAAATTCAGGTCCAAGTGCACCGGGCGGTGCACCAGGTGCATCTCGTCCAGGTGGTGGACGTCCGCCACAACGTGGTGGTGCAGGTGGAGCATTTGGTAAGAATGCAAGCAAGAGTAGTAAGCGCAAACCAAAATCAAGAAAGGCTTTGCGTGATGAATTCGACAATATGCAAGCACCACAACTCGGTGGAGCAGTTGTTCCTCACGGTGATGGAACTACTGCAATTCGTATGCGTCGCGGTTCTTCTCTTGCAGATTTTGCCGAAAAAATTAATGCAGATCCAGCAGCGCTAGTTGCAGCACTATTTCACTTAGGTGAAATGGTTACAGCAACACAATCTGTCGATGCAGATACATTTGAGATTCTTGGCGCGCAATTGGGTTATGTCATCCAGATTGTTAGTCCAGAAGATGAAGATCGCGAACTTCTTCAAGACTTTGATATCGATCTTGCAAATGAAATTTCAGAACTTGACCCTAATCTGTTGGTTGCTCGTCCTCCAGTTGTAACTGTCATGGGTCACGTCGATCATGGTAAGACAAGCCTTTTGGATGCGATTCGCAAGAGTGAAGTTCTCAAGACTGAGGCGGGTGGAATTACGCAGCACATTGGTGCCTACCAAATTCACCATGATCACAATGGCCTCAATCGCGCCATTACATTTATTGATACCCCAGGTCACGAAGCATTTACAGCAATGCGTGCTCGCGGTGCCAAAGTCACCGATATTGCAGTACTCGTTGTTGCAGCCGATGATGGAATCATGCCTCAGACAATCGAGGCACTCAATCACGCACAAGCAGCAGATGTTCCAATTGTTGTTGCAGTGAACAAGGTTGACAAAGAAGGTGCTAATCCAGACAAGGTTCGTCAGCAATTGACTGAATATAACTTGGTTGCAGAAGAGTACGGTGGAGAAACAATCTTCGTAAACGTATCTGCAAAATCTGGCGTTGGTATCGATGCATTGATCGAATCAATTCTTCTCACAGCCGATGCTGCTATTGATCTTCGCGCAATTGCCGATGATTCAGCACGCGGTGTCGCAATTGAAGCTCATCTCGATCGCGGTCGTGGACCAGTTGCAACTGTTCTCGTACAACGTGGAACTCTTAAAGTTGGAGATCCAATTGTTGCGGGCGGTTCATTCGGTCGCGTTCGTGCGATGTTGGATGAAGATGGCGCTGCAGTGCTAGAAGCAGGACCATCGCGTCCCGTTCAAGTACTGGGTTTCACTTCGGTTCCAAGTGCAGGCGACACATTCTTAGTTGCCGATGAAGATCGAACAGCGCGCCAGATTGCTGAAAAGCGTCAAGCAGCAGAGCGCAATGCTCAACTTGCTAAGGCTCGCAAGAAGGTTTCACTCGAAGACTTTATGGAGCAATCAAAGATCAGCACACTCAACCTTATTCTCAAGGGCGATGTGAGTGGATCTGTTGAAGCACTCGAAGATGCACTGATGCAACTCGATGTTGGCGCTGAAGTTGATCTTCGCGTTATTCACCGTGGTGTTGGCGCAATTACTAAGAGCGATATCACTTTGGCATCTGCATCAACTGCAGTTGTTATCGGATTCAATGTGAAGCCAGAACCTCAGACTGCAATCTATGCAGATCAAGAGGGCGTTGAAGTTCGTTTCTACTCTGTTATTTATCAAGCAATTGATGAAATCGAACTCTCACTCAAGGGCTTACTCAAGCCAGAATACGAAGAAGCAATCCTTGGAAATGCCGAAGTTCGCGAGATCTTCAAGTCTTCAAAGGCTGGAAATATTGCCGGTTCTATCGTCAAGGATGGAATTATTCGCAGAAATGCGAAGGCTCGTATTCTTCGCGGAACTGAACTCATCGTTGATAACCTCACAATCGATTCGCTCAAGCGATTCAAAGATGATGCCACTGAAGTCAAAGAAGGATTTGAGTGCGGTATCGGCGTAGGAAATATCAAGGAACTTGAAATCGGTGACACGATTCAGGTATTTGAGATGCGAGAGAAGAAGCGAGCATAAATCGTGGGCCAGTCTCATCGTTCTTTGAAAGTTGCCGATCGCATCAAAGTGGTGGTTGCACAAATTCTTGAGACGAAGATCAAAGATCCTCGTCTTGGTTTCATCACTGTTACTGACGCGCGAGTTACTGGCGACTTACAAAATGCATCAATTTTTTACACCGTCTTCGGAGATTTAGAGCAGCGCGAAGCAACTGCTGCAGCTCTTGAAAGTGCAAAAGGATTGATTCGCTCTGCTGTCGGACGCGAACTTGGTACTCGAATTACGCCAACGATTGCATTCTTTGAAGATGGATTACCAGAGAGTGCGTTGGCTTTGGATTCACTTCTCAATAAGGTTCACGAACTCGATGCAGAGGTTGCGCAATTACGTAAAGATGCAACGTATGCCGGGGGAGAAGATCCTTACAAAGTTCCTAAAATAATCGAGGACTAACGTTGGACAATGAAGGCTTTCTAGTCCTAGATAAAGAGCCGGGAATGACAAGCCATGATTGCGTGGCAATTGCACGCCGAGCATTGGGTACTAAAAAAGTTGGCCATTCCGGCACACTCGACCCTATGGCAACGGGCATTCTCGTTCTTGGTTTCGGTAATGGAACACGGTTGTTGCAATACATCACCGAAGGCGACAAGAGTTATGACGCAACGGTTGTCTTAGGTGCGGCCACTGTTACCGATGATCGCGAAGGCGAAGTTATTTCAACGGCAGATACAAGCTCTGTCACTGATGAAATGATTAGAGAAAGTCTTGCATCGATGATTGGAACCATTGCACAACGTCCGAGTTCAGTCTCTGCCGTAAAGATTGATGGAGAGCGAGCATATGATCGCGTGCGAGCTGGTGAAAAAGTTGAATTACCTTCTAGGCAAGTCACCATTACACAATTAGATATCACCCGCATAGAGCGCATAGATAATCAAATTCATATAGATATTGAAGTTACTTGCTCGGCTGGAACATACATCCGCGCCATTGCTCGCGACTGCGGAGATGCATTAGGAGTAGGCGGCCATCTCAGTGCTTTGCGTCGAACACGTGTAGGAGCCTTTGATCTTGCACAGTCAATCTCTCTTGCCCAACTCAAAGATGGGCAATTCACTCCACTCTCACTTGTCAGCCTTGCTGCGCAAACATTTCCTGTTAGAAATCTAGCACTTGATGAAGTCTTAGAACTTTCTTTCGGTAGGGCGCTAAGTACGAACCCATCGAATGAAATCTTTGCAGGAATCTCGGGAGATAATCGACTTATTGCACTCCTAGCCAATCGCGACGAACGTGCTAAACCGATAACTGTGTTCGCGGCAGCGAATTAATTCTGAGAGAATCATTCCTATGACTTTGGTAGTAATTGGAGTATTTGATGGCGTGCATAGAGGCCATCAAGAGATTCTGGGTCGCGCAAAAGAATTAGCTAATGGCGAGAAGATCATTGCCCTTACTTTTGATCCACACCCAACCACTGTTTTCGCACCAGAGCGTGCTCCATCGCTACTCACAACACTTGCTGATCGAGTCGAACTACTCAAGATTCATAATGCCGATCAGGTGGCAGTCATAAAATTCACTAAGGAATTTGCTGCTGTTTCACCCCATGACTTTGTGAAAAATGTTCTAGTGGATCAACTGGAGGCTACAAAAGTGGTTGTGGGTAAAGATTTCACCTATGGCTTTAAAGCTGCTGGAAATATTGAAACGCTGACACAATCTGGCAAAGAGTTGGGCTTTGAAGTTATTGCCTTAGATCTCATGGCTGAAGATGATCATAAAATTTCCTCCACAAGAATTCGCACATATCTCATCGAAGGCAGAGTAGAAGTTGCGCGCGAATTACTTTCTCGCCCTCATCGCCTCGATGGCGTTGTCGTTCACGGAGAAAAACGCGGTCGCGAAATTGGATATCCCACTGCAAACTTGGGTGAATTAGAAGGTCAAACAATTCCTTCAGATGGCGTGTATGCAGGATGGCTCACTGTTGGTATTGATCGTTGGCCTGCAGCAATATCTATTGGAACAAATCCAACATTTGAAGGAGTTCGCGCTAGACAAGTAGAGGCATATGCACTCGATCAAGTTGGTTTAGATTTATATGAGAAAAAGGCAACAATCGAATTTGGTTGGAGACTTCGAGATACTCTCAAATTTGATGGACTTGATCCATTGTTAGAACAGATGGCAAAAGATTGCGCCCGTGCGCGTGAATTAACGGAGCTCTAGCCTCGATTTCTCCTATTCGTAGGTGCGCTGGTAACCTTGCCCAGTCCAACGAGAAAGCGAGTTTCCGTGTATCAAACCGGAGACCATCGTGGCGGTAACTAAGGAGAAAAAGAATGGCATTAACACCAGAAGTAAAGAAAGAAATTATTGCTAAGTACGGTTCTTCAGCTACCGACACAGGAAGCCCTGAAGCTCAGGTTGCTTTGCTTTCAAAGCGTATTGAAGATATTACCGAGCACTTGAAGACAAACCCACATGATCACCACAACCGTCGTGGTCTATTGCTATTAGTTGGTCAACGTCGCCGAATTCTTCAGTACCTCTCAAAGACAGATATTAATCGCTACAGAGCGATTATTGAAAAACTCGGCATTCGCCGTTAATTAGACACACCTACCCGCCGACGGCAATGGTCCTCGGTAGTGGTTTCCGGAGATTTCTTTAGCAGAAAAGTTCCGTGAACTTCGATCGAAGATTCATATGTCCTCTCGGCGCGGGTAGCTGAGAAAAGGAGCGACCCATGGAGGGTCAAGAGGTTCAGTCAGCAGTAGCCGTTAT
>CAMCCH010000075.1 GCA_945873335.1 Bifidobacterium breve
ACAGCGCGGTCAACGCCAGCGCAATATCCGCGAGGCGCAGCAAGGAGAACTCTCTTAGCCATGGGGTGAGTCTATTAGGCTCATCTCATGTTCGAAACTTCAAGTGATGCTCCGGCCCCTGTGCGCGTGGTCACTGAAGCGATTAAGGATTATGTAGATCGCTTAGGACCAATCTGGGTCGAAGGAGAAATCTCCGAACTCAACGAACGCAGTGGCACTATGGCATTTATTCGCCTGCGTGATACCAGTGTTGATATGTCTTTATCTGTTATGTGTCATAAATCTGTATTGGCATCAGTTCAACCACTTCCACAAAATGCCCGCGTTGTTCTATTTGCAAAAGCCTCTTGGTATACAAAAAATGGTTCACTTACTTTATCCGCCCGAGAGATTCGCCAAGTTGGAGTTGGCGAACTACTTGCCCGACTTGAACAACTTAAGAGCGTACTCGCCGCTGAAGGACTCTTTGATTCTGATCGCAAGGTTGCACTTCCATTACTGCCACGCAAGGTCGGGCTCATTTGCGGACGCAATACCGATGCAATGAAAGATGTTGTTGAAAATGCAAAGCGTCGTTGGCCTATGGTGGAATTTGAAATTCGCGAAGTCACAGTCCAGGGAGCCGCAGCTGTTTCCGAAGTTTCCCAAGCACTGCGTGAATTAGAGGCTGATAAAGATGTCGATGTCATCATCATTACTCGCGGCGGTGGCTCCTTTGAAGATTTACTTCCCTTTAGCGATGAGGGATTAGTTCGATTAGCAGCATCGTGTGAGACTCCAATAGTTAGCGCTATAGGCCATGAAAAAGATGCGCCACTTCTTGACCTCGTTGCAGATTTTCGTGCATCAACACCAACGGATGCTGCAAAGCGCGTAGTGCCTGATTTAGCTGAAGAACTCGCACTTATCGAGCAGTTACGAAATAGAACTCGTCGTCGAATAATGACGATGGTTGAACTTGAAAGTACGCGCATCAAAAATCTTCATGAACGACCTGTCATGAAAGATCCATCATTGCTCATTACTTCACGTGCAGAAATTATCACTGCCCTACGTGATCGTTCCGGGCGTAGTTTCAAAGAAAGTTTGAAGCTGGCAAAGGAAGAGCTCAAGCAGATTCGGGCGCGAGTTCGCTCGCTCTCACCACAAGCAACTCTGGATCGCGGATATTCGGTCGTGCAATTGGCCTCAGGTGAAATTGTGCGCGATCCAAAGAAACTCAAGGCGGGCGAACTCTTGCGAATTCGTTTAGCAATGGGTGAGACTGAAGCCACAGCAACTGGCGCGCACTAAGGGAGTAGATTTATCACATGAGCGTTGAGAAGAAACTGTCATATGAAGCAGCCCGAGATGAATTAGCAGAAGTTGTTGAAGCGCTCGAATCAGGAAGTGAGACTCTTGAAGAATCTCTCAAACTCTGGGAGCGCGGTGAAGAACTCGCAAAAATTTGTCAGGAGTGGCTCGATGGCGCACGCAAGAAACTCGATGCAGTAAAGCCAGCAAAGTAAAGCGCTCATGTCGCCAACATTTTCTTATTCAGATCTTCTGCCAATAGGCCCTGATACAACTAAGTATCGAAAGATCGGCAACGAGGGTGTTAGCACAATCAAACTTGGCGATAAAGAGTTTTTACAAATAGAGCCAATTGCACTTGAAAAACTGACAGAGATAGCCCTTCACGACATTTCTCATTACTTACGCCCAGCACACCTTCAACAATTAGCAAATATTATTAGTGATCCTGAGTCATCGCCCAACGATCGCTTTGTAGCAATAGACCTTCTCAAGAATGCAAATATTTCTGCTGGTGGAATTTTGCCAATGTGCCAAGACACAGGAACTGCAATTGTCATGGGTAAGAAGGGTCAATACGTACTGACCACGGGCAAAGATGAAATTGCAATCTCCCAAGGAATCTATGACGCGTATACAAAACTCAATCTTCGCTATTCACAGATGGCACCTATTACAACCTGGGAAGAGAAGAACACCGGCAATAACTTGCCTGCTCAGGTAGAAATTTATGCAGATTCAGATCACGCCGATGAATATAACTTCCTTTTTATTGCTAAAGGTGGCGGTAGCGCCAATAAGTCATTTTTATACCAAGAGACAAAAGCGGTACTCAATCCAACATCGCTCATGAAATGGCTTGATGAAAAGTTGCGCTCCATCGGTACAGCGGCTTGTCCTCCGTACCACTTAGCAATTGTTATCGGTGGCACTAGCGCTGAGCACACAGTAAAGACTGCAAAGTTGGCATCGACTAAATATTTAGATTCATTGCCAACATCAGGTGATGCTGCAACTGGCCATGGTTTTCGCGATATTGAACTTGAGGAAAAAGTTCTAGAACTCACACGCACACTAGGTATTGGCGCGCAATTTGGTGGAAAGTATTTCTGTCACGATGTTCGTGTTGTAAGGCTTCCTCGTCACGGTGCATCTCTTCCTATTGCAATTGCCGTCTCATGTTCGGCAGATCGCCAGGCAAAGGCGAAGATCACTAAAGAGGGCATATTCATTGAAGAATTAGAGCGCGATCCAGCCCACTTCTTGCCTGATACAACTGAGCAACATTTAGGTGATTCTGTAGAAGTTGTAAAGATTGATCTCAATAAATCAATGGATGAAGTTCGCGCCGAACTTTCTAAGCATCCAATCAAAACTCGTCTCTCACTTACCGGCACTATCGTTGTTGCGCGAGATCTTGCACATTCACGTATCAAAGAGATGCTCGATGCTGGTAAGCCAATGCCTGAATATTTGAAGAAATACGCTGTGTATTACGCAGGACCTGCGAAGACACCGCAAGGATATGCATCGGGTTCTTTTGGTCCAACAACTGCTGGTCGCATGGATTCATATGTTGAACAATTCCAAAGTGCAGGTGGCTCATTTGTCATGCTTGCAAAAGGAAATCGTTCAAAAGCAGTAACTGATGCGTGCAAGGCACATGGTGGTTTTTATTTAGGTTCTATTGGTGGGCCAGCTGCTCGCCTTGCACAAGATTGCATCAAGAAAGTTGAAGTTCTAGATTTCGAAGATTTAGGAATGGAGGCAATCTGGAAAATTGATGTTGTAGATTTTCCAGCATTTATTGTTGTCGACGATAAGGGAAATGATTTCTTTGCCGAGACTAGCAAGCCGATGAGTATCGGATCTCGGCCAGCCTAATTTTTAGTAGTAACGACTGCGCTTGAATTTTGCCCATGCTTTACATGGTGTGTCATAGCGAATATCGATATATCGAAGTCCCCATCGAATCTGTGTAACAGGGTTGGTGCGCCAATCGCTGGCAATAACTTCCATCTTTATCGCTGGTAGCGCTTGAGGAATTCCGTGGGCCCCAGAGCGATAATTATGAGCCTTGTAATTCCAGTGGCTCTCCTTTGTCCAAAGGCGATTGAGGCAGGAATACTCTTTTTCTTCATGGCCATATTCATCGATAAGTATTGCCTTAGCGACTTTCTTGGCACCCCATGGAGTTCTAGCCATTTCAACTTGCTTGCTCATGGTTGAGACAAGTGCTAACTCGCTAGAAAAAAGTGATTTCTTCGATGATGCCTTCAAACTAAATCCGCCATAGACGGCATCGGTGCTCTCGGGTCTAATTGCAAGAGCGCGCTCTTCAATTTGGTCGGGCAGGGCTAGGTGAGTGGTCATTGGGAACTCAAGTCCGTAAGCACTTGGTTGCGCCGCTGCCAAGAAAAGCATGGAGGCGATAACGATCCATGGTGCGGTGTACTTGTAGCTAATCTTCTTCATGGCCTCCTCCTTTCCTCTCACCCTCATAATTTCCCCATTGCGCCAACGCCTCTTTTCCGGGTGGATAGAGGCGAAGTGCACGGGGGAAGGTCTTTAGAGTGGCAAAACGGGGGCTCTCGGGCAAATCTAAATAGGCGCGAGTCACTTTTTTTATAGATTCACAGCAACTGTGGATAGGTAAAAGTGCAGGTCAGCTCTTATAGAATGGAAAATGTCCGATTTGTCGCTGTGACATTTCTCTTTTTGCTAAACGGGGCCTGGCCCCTCCAGCATTTCGGTGACAAGGGCGGCGATCGGCGAGCGCTCGCTTCGGGTCAAGGTGATGTGGGCAAAGAGTGGGTGGCCTTTGAGGGTTTCGACGACGGCGACTACACCATCGTGGCGGCCGACTCGCAAGTTATCGCGTTGGGCAACATCGTGGGTCATGATGACGCGAGAGCCTTGGCCAATTCTGGAGAGAACGGTGAGCAAGACACCGCGTTCTAGCGATTGGGCTTCATCAACGATGACATAGGAGTCGTGAAGTGAGCGACCACGGATATGGGTCAGTGGCAAAACTTCAATGAGGCCGCGGTCGATGATTTCGTCGATGACCGCTTGGCTAACAAGTGCGCCCAATGTGTCAAAGACTGCCTGCGCCCATGGCGACATTTTTTCGCCTTCACTGCCGGGCAGGTAACCGAGCTCTTGCCCACCCACTGGATAGAGAGGACGGAAGATCACAACTTTTTTATGGAGGCGTTTTTCCATCACGGCTTCGAGTCCGGCGCACAGAGCCAATGCACTCTTACCTGTTCCGGCGCGACCGCCGAGTGAGACGATGCCAATTTCGTTATCGAGTAAAAGGTCCAGTGCGATTCTCTGCTCAGCGCTTCGGCCATGAAGGCCAAATGCGCTGCGGTCTCCGCGCACTAATTGCAATTGTTTGTCCGGGGTAACTCGCGCCAGCGCACTTCCGCGTTCTGAATGCAGAACTACTCCAGTATGAACAGGCAACTCATGAGCACATACATGATCGGCGCGATCACTGGAGTAGAGATCATCAATAGTTCCAGAGCCAACATTTACTTCGACAATACCTGTCCACCCACTATTGGAGACAAGTTCGGCCAAGTACTCCTGTGCCTCAACGCCAACAGATGAGGCTTTAACTCGAAGTGGTAAATCTTTTGTAACAAGGACAACGTTTTTGCCATCGCCCATCAAATTTTTTGCGATAGCCAAAATGCGTGAATCATTTGTGCCATCGCGCAAGAAGCCATGGGGCAAGGTACTCAAATCTGTGTGGTTGAGCTCTACTGAAAGCGTGCCACCTTCATCAGTAACTTTGAGTGGCTGATCAAGGCGGCCATGTGTAATTCGCAGATCATCGAGTGCTCGAAGGGCGGCGCGGGCAAAATAGCCAAGTTCTGGATGATCGCGTTTAGTCTCTAATTCGCCAATAACAGCGATTGGAATGATGACTTCATGCTCTGCAAACTTATAGAGCGCGCCTGGATCTGCGAGCAGAACGCTCGTGTCGAGAACAAAAGTCTTCCTATTTGAGTGAGCGTGAGAAGCCAAAGGCCTTTTCTCTCATTCCTCGACTATCGGTACTCAGATAGCGAATGTAATTGTTCTCGTCGGGAGGTGCTTCTTATAGGAAAAAGGTAGAACTACTAGGGCTTACACCCAACACGACACGCAGATTCAACAATGAAATTCTAAGTAAACTCTTTAGTTTCCCATTCGTCTTTGTCGCA
>CAMCCH010000076.1 GCA_945873335.1 Bifidobacterium breve
CTCATCAATTGTTTCAAAAGGCGAGACTGTGAAGATTCCAAGTTCTAAATACATAGCAAAAAATTCTGCTTCGACATCATCTCGAGAGAATCCCCATGTTGTTTGAGTCAGGTCGTTGGTACCAAAACTAAAGAAGTCTGCAACTAGACCAATACGGTTTGCAGTAAGGGCCGCGCGTGGTAACTCGATCATTGTTCCAATTTGTATAGGCAATTCAACTTTTCTTTCACGAGCAACTTCACCTATGACTCGCTCTGCTGCCAATCTAGTAATTTTTAGTTCCATATGAGATCCCACTAGTGGAATCATGATTTCAACTATTGGATTAGCACCCAAAGCAATTCGATCTGCCATTGCTTCAGCAATTGCACGAACTTGTAACTCGTAGAGTCCCGGTGAGACAAGTCCCAGTCTGACTCCTCGAAGACCAAGCATTGGGTTGGACTCATACATCTTCTCAACTGCAATTAGTAATTCTTCATCCTCGTGAATTACTGAATTTCGCTCACGAGCAAGAGCAGTCTTGACTTTTAGGTCAGATAAATTCGGTAGAAATTCATGAAGAGGTGGATCCAGTAAACGAATAGTCGTTGCATAACCATCCATCTCGCGCAAAATATTATTAAAGTCTTCACGCTGCATCGGCAACAAGGCTTCTAATGCTTCATGCATCTGCTCAGAAGTTTTAGCCAAAATAACTCTTTCGATGAGAACCCTTCGCTCCCCTAGGAACATATGTTCTGTTCGGCATAGCCCAATTCCTTGAGCTCCAAATTTTCGTGCTACCTCTGCATCAACTGAGGTGTCGGCATTAGCGCGCACGATAAGTTTGCGTCGTCGATCGGCATGTCTAAGCAGACGATCTACTGAACGTATTAGTTCTTGTATACCTTCCTCGCTACTTTCATTTGCACTAACTATGCCCTCTGTGAGGTAGCGAACGATGGTCGATGGCTGCACAGGTAATTCAATGTTGAAGACCTCTCCTGTGCTGCCATCAATTGAGATTAGATCTCCTTCATTTATACGTATATTTTTTATCGTCGCAAATTTTTCTTTTTCATTGACATCAATTTCTTCGGCGCCGCACACTGCCGTCTTGCCCATACCTCGTGCAACAACTGCAGCGTGAGAAGTTTTACCGCCGCGGCTAGTCAGAATTCCAATGGCAGCAATCATTCCTGCTAAGTCATCTGGATTGGTTTCGCGGCGTAACAAAATGACAGACTCTCCACGTTCAGCCCATTCCGTTGCTGTTTCTGAGTCAAAGACCGCTTTACCAACGGCCGCGCCAGGTGAAGCAGCCATTCCTTGAGTTATTGCTGATGGTGCATCTCGCTTATCGAATTGTGGAAACATAAGTTGTGCAAGCTGATGACCATTTACTCGCAGTAGCGCCTCATCCATCGTGATGATGTGTTCATCCACTAATTGCATCGCAATTCTAAAAGCTGCTGATGCTGTGCGCTTTCCCACTCGTGTTTGTAGAATCCATAATTTTCCTCGTTCTACCGTAAATTCAATGTCACACAAATCTCTGTAATGTGTCTCCAATTTATACATAATGCCGCGAAGTTCAGTAAAGATTGCTGGAGAAATTCGTGCTAAATCTTCCAAAGAAAGCGTGTTTCTTATGCCTGAAACGACATCTTCTCCTTGAGCATTTTGTAGGTAATCACCATAGGCACCAGATTCACCTGTTGCTGGATTTCTCGTAAAACAAACACCTGTTCCAGAATCTTCACCCATATTTCCAAAGACCATAGTTCCAATATTTACTGCAGTTCCCAAGTCGTCTGCAATGCGCTCACGGCGGCGATAGAGCTTTGCTCTATCGGTATTCCATGAATGAAAAACTGCCTCCATGGAGTTATCCATTTGAAGACGTGGATCTTGAGGAAATTGTGTACCACTTTCGGTCAAAATTATATTTTTGAATGTATCAACAAGGCTAGAGAGAGATTCAGGGGTCAATTCGTGATCACTTTTGACACCTTGTTTTGACTTTGCTTTCTCTAACTCTGATGCAAACTTTTGTCCATCAATTTCTAATACTGTTTTTCCGTACATCTGAATAAGTCTGCGGTAAGCATCCCAAGCAAATCGTGGGTTATTTGTTTGCCTAATGAGGCCGTGTACTGATTCATCATTGAGCCCCACATTGAGAATAGTTTCCATCATTCCGGGCATTGAAAACTTGGCACCTGAGCGAACGCTTACAAGTAATGGATCATCCTTATCGCCCAAGCGCTTTTGCATCTCATCTTCGAGTTCGCGCAGTGCTTTTGTTATCTGTATTTCTAGTTCAACTGGAGCAACTCCGTGAACTAAATACTCTTTACAAGCATCAGTTGTGATTGTGAATCCGGGAGGAACTGGAATTCCGATTCGCATCATCTCCGCGAGATTGGCACCCTTGCCGCCAAGTAATTCCTTTAGTTCTTTGTTGCCTTCGCTAAAGGAATAGACGAATTTAGTAGACACAACTTTCCCCTTTGAATGATGTCCCTAAATCATATAGGATTTTATGCAACACCAGCAGACAAAAATCACTGCTCAAGGCTTTTACATGGAGCGCAAATGCCCGCGTTCATTGAGGCTGCGCACCGCACGTAGGCCATCACTTGGCCATATAGATATCTGCGAAATGGAACATGGCGCAATATCAGTATGGAAAATATTTTCAGCCGCTGCTCCCATTGTTAGGCGGGCAGCCATTTTGATGACAAGGTGGTGCGCAACAACGATCACAGTTTGTCCTGGGTATGTGTAAGCAATCTTTTCTAGGCCTGCTTCAACTCGAACTGCAAGTGCATCGTATGACTCGCCTTGGGGCGGTGCTATTGCAGTAGATGTTATCCATTGTTGATATTCGTTAGGAAACTTTTCTTTTACTTCCTCTACTGATAATCCATCCCATAAGCCAAAATCACACTCAAGCCATAAATCATCAAAGATCGGTTCTAGTTTGGTGGTCTTAGTAATTTTCTCTGCAGTCTGTCTCGTGCGCTGCAATGGTGAAACTATAAGAACTTCACCTTTCAATTTTGTAGCCTCTTGTGCAACTGATTCAGCTTGGGCAAGACCGGTACTAGTTAGTTCTGGATCTAGAACTCCTTGACCCGAGAATTTACGATCTGGTGTCAAGATTGTTTCACCATGGCGGATAAAGTAAATATTCGTTGCTTGTTCGCCGTTGCGCAAACGCTCCGTTAGGTAGTTGAGCTGCCTCGGCGCTGGTTGGCTCTCGCCATCGAGTGCCTTATTGGCAAGACGATCTGCATGCGAATTCAAATCTCTAGGTATCCATGAATATGTAACGAGTGAAGGATCATGTGCGCTGCGAGCATCCTGAGCCATAGTTCGCATATCGGCATGCTTTATCTGCCAACGACCTGACATCTGCTCAACAACTAATTTGCTATCCATTTTCACATCAACAGTTGCATTGGGGTCGAGTTTGTTTATCTCTCGAAGGCCAGCAATAAGCCCGCTGTATTCAGCAACGTTATTAGTAGCAATGCCAATTACATCAAATAGTTCAGCAAGAATGTTTCCGCTCTCGCTAATAACTGCTCCGTAGCCTGCAGCCCCTGGATTACCTCGAGATCCGCCATCGGCTGTAAGTGTGAAATGACGAGCCATTTACTTCACCCGCACCAAGATGCAACGGCATTCTTCACAGCGCACAACTTCATCTTCGGCCAATGCTGCAATGCGACCAAGTTCAACAGTATTTACTGAAAGGTTGCAACCCTTGCACTGTCCACCAACAAGGGCTGCGGCGCCAGTTCCATTACTGCTGCGAATTTTTTCATATAGATCAGCAAAGGTTTTATCTACCGAAGCAAGTGTTTCAGAGCGCTCTTTCGCAATTGATTCAATTTCGTTATTCAATGCGGCCAATGCGTTCTCTTTACGAATCTCTAGGTCTGCAATTTCTGTAGCTAGTGTTTTTTCTTCATTTTCTAAATCACTAATTCGAGTATTGATTGCCTCTACTCGCATCATGATTTCTAACTCAACTTCTTCTAATTCGCTGCGACGAGCATTCAGGCTCACAACCTCGTGTTGAAGTTGTTCTAATTCTTTAGGGGATGCACTGCCACCAGAGAGGCGTGCTTCATCGCGGGTAATGCGAGTAACAATTTGCTCAACATCTCCTTCTGCGCGCAAGAGTTCGCGCTTTACATCGCTGAGTTCAGTCTGGGCTGCAATGCGAAGATCGCGTGCATTATTAGATTTGATGATGGTGGCGCTGAGCTCAAGTGTTTCAGGAAGATTTTTGATTTTGTTTGTGAGGGCGCTTGTCGCAAAGTCGAAACCCTGAATATCGAGAATACTGCGCTGGTCTTGTGGGCTGGCTTTCATGTCGCCTCCGACCATTTAGTTGCATGTAATTGTTTTGATTTGGTGGGCGCTGAGGGTTTCGAACCCCCGACATTCTCGGTGTAAACGAGACGCTCTACCACTGAGCTAAGCACCCTAACGTCAGCAGATATTTTCACATCTGCCTAGCTAGTGGAGAAATCTTACTTCACAAATGCGAAAGTAGGAATTCGCCCGCGTAAATCTGATGAATTAGAGGGCAGATATTGCAGTTTTGTAATCAGCAATATTGCGAGCATCGCCTAAACCATTTATGACCTGCCAGCGAAGTATTCCCTCTTTATCAATGATGAAGGTTCCGCGCATCGCGCAACCCAGTTCTTCATTGAAAATTCCGTACGCTTTTGCAGCTGCGCCATGTGGCCAAAAATCTGCAAGTACTGGGAACTTGTATCCCTCTTGTTCAGCAAAGATGCGTTGAGTGAACATGGAATCGCATGAGATTGCAAGGAGTTGAACATTCTCATTTTGGAATGGTGCAAGATCATCACGAAGTGCACAGAGTTCACCGGTGCATGTTCCAGTGAAAGCAAAAGGAATAAAGAGAACTACGACGTTCTTTTTACCTTTGAAGGATGAGAGTGAAACTTTCTCACCGTGTTGATCCGATAATTCGAAATCTGGTGCGGCACTTCCAATTGATAATGTCATGCGGGCAAATCTACCGTTTGGCCGACTTTCGTGCCACTAGACGTGTAGCGCTCCAATCAGTTGCAATAGACATTGTTGATGTTTGGCTTAGGCCTGCAAGTGGTGCACCATCTTGAATATCACTTGGTTCAACATGTCCGGTGCGACCAATCTTTGGAGTGAGTACCCAAATGGCACCACTTTCACTGAGATATGTCATTGCATCCATAAGTTCATCGACGAGATCACCATCGCCTTCGCGCCACCATATAAGAACTGCATCAACTACTTCTCGGGAGTCTTGATCAAGAAAATCTGTACCAGTTATTTCTCGAATACTGGATCGAAGATTTTCGTCACAGTCGCTGCCGTAGCCAAGCTCTAGAACCAGCTCGTCGGCAGTGAAGCCCATGCGCGATGTCACGGGTTAATTGCACCGAATAAGCGCCTCTTACGCAAGGGGGTAGGCGGAAAA
>CAMCCH010000077.1 GCA_945873335.1 Bifidobacterium breve
GAATATTGTGAAGTAGGCGGCAGGGACCGCAACGACAAGTGAGACTACAAGAGCTGTTATAACGAGTAAAGCTGTATTGATAAACCAGACACCGATAGTTCCCTCGTCCGGACCTGCATTCCATGCTCCTGAAAAGTTACTCCAATTAGGCTTGTAGATAAGACTGAGTGGCTTTCCATAAATGTCAGTCGTATCTTTTGTTGCAAAGAGCATGATGAAGAAAAACGGAATAAGAACGAGAACAGTCCAACCCCAGACGCCGAACTGAGCAAAGAATTTAGAGATCAGAGCTTTCACTATTGTTGTTCCGATCTACTCATACGAATACCAATAGTTCCAACAATCATCAAGAAGATTCCAGTAACAACTGCCATGGCGGCAGCCGTTCCAAAGCGTCCATATCTAAATGCTTCTTTATAGGCCAAGATCGGCAAAATAGATGTCGAATCAGAGGGGCCGCCATTTGTCATCGCCCACACAACTGTAAAGCCGTTGAAGGTCCAGATGATTTGAAGTGTAAAGATGGTCATCAAAATTGGACGAATGAGCGGCAAAGTAATTTTTGTAAATTGTTGGCGCACATTCGCGCCATCTACTACTGCAGCCTCGCGAAGGGAGACTGGAATTTGTTCAACGGCTCCAAGGATGACAAGAAATGCAAAACCTACAGCGCTCCATACACCAACAAAAATTACTGGGTAGAGCGCTGTATCTGAACTTGCAAGCCATGCATAAGCATTTCCTAAACCTAGCTTGCCTAGAATTACATTGACGACTCCACTTTCGGGCTGAAAGCTACTACTCCAAAAAATTGCGACTGCTGTAGGAGGAGCGATTCCTGGAAAGAACCAGATAATTTTCATCGCTTTATGTCCACGAACATTCGCACTGACTGCAGCTGCTAATAGTGTGGCAATTGCGACAACTAGAAAAGCAACAGAAAACGCGTAAAAAATGGTGATGCGGGATGAATATCGCATCTGTGGATCTGAAAATAGAAATTTGTAATTATCAAAGCCAACTGACTCTAATGGACCAAGGCCACCCCAGCGAGAGACACTGAGCTGAATCGAGTTAATCATTGGTAGTGCAAGGAAAACAAAGAGTAAAACAAATACAGGAATCAAGGTGATTCGTGCACTACGTACGTTTATTGCATTGAGACCAATGCGAGCCTTTTTCTTACGGGAAAAAAGATTTCGGCCCTGAGTAATTGAAGTTGATACTTCATTTGAAGGACTTTCGTACTTCACTGACATTTCTTCCTCAATTCAACTCAGGGCCGAAGCCTTTAATTACGAACGGAAATTGCTAAATACGAAAGTACGGCTTAGAGACCGTTCTTACGTACATCTTCGAGCTTGGCCTGTTGGGCCTTAGCAATTTCTGCAGATGTTGTCTTTCCTTCTTGCAACTTCTGGATCAATGGATTGAGGAAGGTCTGGCCATATGCACCAGGTACTTCTGAAGTCCATCCTGATTGTGATCCGTAAGCAGCAACAAGGGCAAGAACATCCTTTACGCCTTGTGGAACCTTTGTATATGCAGATTGTGGAATTGTTGTTACCACTGGAAGGTTTCCTGCAGCTTCAAGTGCACCAATTCGTTGTCCTTCATCTGTCATGAAGTAACGAAGGAGCTCTAGAGCCCACTCTTGGTTCTTTGACTTTGTAGGAACTCCATATGCATCACCGTAATACGGTGTGTATGTTGCTTTCTTTCCAGCTACAACAGAAGGCAAAACAGCAAGTCCTGGTGTGAACTTCATTGCACCCTTCTTTGTCTCTGTTTCAAAAGCGCCGCCTGGCATCCATGTTCCGCCAAGGAGCATGCATGACTTACCAGCTGTGAAGTAAGCAGTTGCTTGATCTAGATCCATACCAAGGTAACCGTTTTGGTAAACGCCACCCTTAGCAATTGCACCGAGTGCATCAAGAGTCTTGAGGATTCCTGGATCTGTCCAACGTGCTGTAACAGGAACATCTGGCTTGTAGCTGTTGATGTAGTTGTTGAGTGCCTTTGCAGAAACTGCAGTTGGCATCATTGAGTCAAACATCCAAGAAGCTTGGAAGTTTGTCTTTCCACCAATTGCTAGACCGGCATAGCCAGCCTTGCTGCATGCCTTACCAAATGCAATGAGCTGTGCAACTGATGCGAAGTGTCCGCTTGCAGGAATCTTTGCCTTTGATTTCGCGATTGCATCTGGATTTGTCCAAAGAACGTTGTAATACACAACAACGTGTGGTGTTGCGTAGTACTTACCATCTGCTTGCTTGAGAGCAGCAGCTGGTGGACCAATGCGCTTTACAGTGTCATCGGCTGCAAATATTCCGTTGAGTGGAACAAGTGCCTTGTTCTTAACCATCTGTGTATACACATTTGAGTTCAAAGGAAGTAGTGCGATATCTGGTGCACCATCGGATGAGAGAACCTGAAGGTTTGGTCCACCCTTTGCTTCATTTGTAATTGGTGAATATTTGATTGTGACATTTGGATACTTCTTTACAAATGCCTTGCCAACTGCGGCCCATTCTTCTTCTGGACGATCTCCAGTTGTTTCATGCTGAACTGTAAGTGTTACCGGTGCTGTTCCTAGGGCTGCACTCGCTGGGGTAATCGAGAGACCACTAAGTACTAAGGCAAAAGCCGATGAAATTGCACTGAGTGCAACTACTGACTTTCCGGAGACTCGGAACGATGACTTCATTCAAACTCCTTCTTTACGAATGTAACCTCGGCCTATTGAAAACCCCACGAGTAGGTTTTTCCATAGCGCAGAAGAACAGCTCCAGGGCTTGGAACTGCATAGGGGAAATCTTGGAGGTTTTTCGGGGATTTGTCTATAGGATATTGGATAATTCGTGAGAAAGGTTTTGGCGATGCGCATTGCTCGAGTGGGTGAGATTGGCCGGGAACGTCCAGCAGTTTTAGTGGGCGAAGAGGCAATATTTGTCGATTCACTCATCCCGGATTGGAATAGAGAGAGCCTTACTAATGGTGCCTACCTGAGAGTTAGTGGTGCCGACCTAACTTCGCTTCCCCGAAGCGTTATCAAATCGTTACGAATCGCTTCACCGATTGCTCACCCTACAAAAGTTATTTGCGTGGGACTCAATTACTTATTACATATCAAAGAAACGAATGCGGCGACGCCACCAGAGCCAATTATTTTTATGAAAGCCCCCGATAGCGTCGTTGGTCCCAATGATCCAATCGTTATTCCACCTGGAAGCTTGAAAACAGATTACGAAGTAGAGCTTGCAATTGTTATTGGTAAGCGCGCCCTTTATTTGAAAGATCCAAAAGATGCGGCACAACATATTTTAGGTTACACAATCTCTCAAGATGTGAGTGAGCGCCATTGGCAAATTGAGCGCTCTGGCCAGTGGATGAAGGGAAAATCATTCCCGACATTTAATCCAATTGGGCCATGCATTGTCACGGGAGATGAAATAAATCCTCATGACTTGCGCCTATGGTGCAGCGTAGATGGAGAGATGCGTCAAGATTCACGAACAAGTGATCTTCTCTTTGGTATTGATCACATTGTTTGGTACATCAGCCAGTTCATGGAACTCTTCCCTGGTGATGTTATAAATACAGGAACACCATTTGGTGTTGCAATGGGATTGAATCCACCGAAATATCTAAAGCCAGGTCAAGTAGTCAAGACCGGCATTGAAGGTATTGGTGAGATTGAATCAATCTGTATGGAACACCTCAGGTAGCGTTTTCCACCATTCACCTTCGGCGCGATCTTCCATCGGTGCTTGCATCGGAATTGTTAGTGACCACCACTCTTGAGTCTTTGGGTCATCGCCCATCGCTTTCATATCGCCTTCATAATCATTTCCTACATATTCAAAATATGAGAAGAGAAGATCGCCATGGCGATAAATTGAATAATTTTGAATATGGCTCTTGCTGATCTGAGCCAAAATTTCTGGCCATACAGCAGCGTGGATGCGCTCATATTCAGCGCGAGCACCTGGTGCTATACCGATGACGGATCCGACTCTTTTCATTTTCTCTCCATCCCTAAAGGCGATAGGCCTTGATTGCAGTTTTGTATTTCAAATCATCAATCTCTGCTTGCGAGAAATCTTTTATAAGTTCTAACTGTGCTTTCCATACAGTGTCGTAATCATTGGCCATGCTGGAGAATGGCCAATCACTGCCCATCATCATCCGCGATGTTCCAAATGCTTCCTTCATCGCCATAACGTAGGGACGCCAATCTTCAATAGTCCATTTTTCCCAGTCAGATAAAACATTGAGACCTGAGAACTTTGTGTAGACATTAGGAAAAGCCGCAGCCTTTTGCATTTCAACTAACCATTCATCCCATTGACCACCTTTGATATCTGGTTTAGCAAAGTGATCAATAATAATGGTGAGGTTTGGATGACGTTTTGCAACGGTTGCAACATTTTTGGTGTGCTCTGGTTTTATTGCAACATAATCAAATGAGAGATTACGAGAGGCAACTTCGCCTAAAGTTTTGAGTACTGGCTCGCGCACAATCCATGCATCATCAGATTCGTACTTTGGATTTCCATAATCATGTGTCAGGTTTCGAACACCTTTGAAGAGTGGGTTCTTGGTGAAGATATCGAGGGCTGCAATCGCTTCCTCGGTTCTATCCAATGGAACCCAACCAACTATGCCAGCAATTTGAGGATTCTTGGAGGCTGAATGGAACATGTAAAAAGTGTCATCGTAGGTATCTGCTGCTTGAACATAGACAGTTCCTGTAATGCCAAATTTCGCAATCGATGGATTGACTTGCTCTTGCACATAGTCATGACCTAACAGGTCTGTTATATCGGGAGTGATCCATGAATACTCGCGTTCAGAATATTTCCACACATGCTGGTGTGCATCAATAAATGGTTTTTGACTCATAGTGATTTCTCCATTGCTAACTCACAGAACACGATGCTTATCCCAAACAGAACGAACGCTTTTTCCTTCAAGTAATTCCTTGAGAACGGTACTTTCTCGACGCGCTCTCTCATTTGCCAGAGTAATGACTTCGTCGATTTTAGATGCTGGAACAACTGCAACTCCATCATTATCGGCAACGATGAAATCACCCTGATTGACTTCTACTCCCCCACAATTCACGCGCGCATGGGCATTACTTACTTTCATGCGTCCTTTGTAATCAAATGGAAGGGTTCCAATTCCAAATGCACTAAAACCCACAGGCAATATCTCTTGAGTATCGCGAAGTGGGCCATCAGTCACTACGCCATTAGCCCCGCGTCCTTTAGCAGCCGTTGAAAATAGTTCTCCCCAAAAAGCTGACTGTGTGGAATGTCCCGTTGCAACGATTGCAACATCGCCAGGTTG
>CAMCCH010000078.1 GCA_945873335.1 Bifidobacterium breve
AACTGGCCTTCCCACAAGACAAGTGCATTATCGCGCACAACGCTGTAACCATATTCGAAGCCCATTGCTGCATATTCACTCAGAAGTGAATCAATTGCGAAGAATTGATTTTCATCGCTAATCAAGCCGCGCAGCGGTGTCCACTCGTTACCATTTTCTTTATCGATAACAACAGCGTGGCGACTACTAAATGTTCCACGGCGTGAATCTTGACCAGCTAAACGAATTGGATGGCCATCAAGCAAGATTGAACCAAATGCAAGTGTTTCACCCATCGACCAATCAATTGTTGCATCATTGAGTGATTCAACACGCTTTGCTAATTGTGGAAGAAGCTTTGGATGAACATTGAATCCATCTGGAATAGCTAACTGAGTAGCAGCAATTGCACGCGCTGTTGCTTCGGGAATACTTGTTTCGATGCGATCTGCATTTGGTGCAACTGGGACTTTGAAGTTGGGATCAGTCTCTGGTTCGTGATTATGGACTGCTTCAAAGACCGCTTCAAGTTTTGACTGGTAATCACGCAATACTTCTTCAGCTTCTTCAACAGAAATATCACCACGGCCGATAAGTGCCTCTGTGTAGAGCTTACGAGTTGAACGTTTTGCATCAATCAACTTGTACATAAGTGGTTGAGTGAAACTTGGCTCGTCACCTTCATTGTGTCCACGGCGACGGTAGCAAACCATGTCAATGACAACATCTTTATTGAATGCTTGGCGGTATTCAAAGGCTATGCGAGCAACGCGCACACACGCTTCTGGATCATCACCGTTGACATGGAATACCGGTGCTTGAATCAACTTTGCAATATCTGTTGAGTATGTTGCAGTACGAGATGCATGTGGTGAAGTTGTGAAACCCACTTGGTTATTGATAACAATGTGGATGGTTCCACCAGTGCGATATCCCGCTAGTTGCGAAAGTTGAAGAGTTTCTGCAACCACGCCTTGACCAGCAAATGCTGCATCTCCGTGTAGCAAGATAGGCAATACAGAATACGCATTCTTGATATTGAGTTTGTCTTGCTTTGCGCGCACGATGCCTTCTAGAACTGGGTTTGCAGCCTCTAAATGAGAAGGGTTAGCAGCCAAATAAATTTTTGTTGTTGCTCCAGATTCGGCAGTAAAAACACCTTCCGTACCTAGGTGGTACTTCACGTCACCACTGCCCTGGACTTGGTTCTCTGCGTAGTGTCCTTCAAACTCTTGGAAAATTTGTCCATGAGACTTACCTGCAATATTTGCTAGAACATTGAGGCGTCCACGGTGTGGCATACCAATACATACTTCGTCGAGTCCACGTTCTGCTGCACTTGAAATTACTGCATCCAAAATTGGAATTACAGATTCGCCACCTTCTAGTGAGAAGCGCTTTTGTCCCACAAACTTAGTTTGCAGGAATGATTCAAATGCTTCTGCGCCATTGAGTTCGTACAAAATTCGTAGCTGTTCTTCGCGTGGAAATTGTGGTGCCCCAACTTCTACATGCTCTTGAATCCATGCACGTTCTTCTGGCTTTTCAATATACATATATTCCACACCGATTGTGCGGCAGTATGAGTTACGTAAAATTCCCAAGATGTCACGAAGTTTCATGAACTTCTTGCCACCGAATCCACCTGTTGCAAATTCGCGGTCCAGATCCCAGAGAGTAAGTCCATGAGTTACTACATCGAGATCTGGGTGAATACGTTGGCGATATTCAAGTGGATCGATATCGGCCATCAAGTGACCATGCTTGCGATATGCAGCAATGAGTTGTTGTACGCGCGCTGTCTTACTAATTTCATCATCTTTAGAGAAATCAAAATCTTGAGCCCATCGAATTGGAACGTATGGAATACGAAGGGCAGCAAAGATTTCATCGTAGAAGTTTTCGGCACCAAGCAAAATTTCATGCACTCGGCGCAAATAATCACCAGATTGTGCGCCTTGAATTACGCGGTGATCATATGTACTTGTAAGTGTTACGACTTTACTAATTGCTAAACGCGCAATTGTCTCCTCGCTTGCTCCTTGAAATTCAGCAGGGTAATCCAAAGCTCCAACACCAATAATTAGCCCTTGTCCTTGCACAAGACGCGGAACTGAGTGAACAGTTCCGATGGTGCCTGGGTTTGTGAGTGAAACAGTAGTTCCAGCAAAATCTTCAACTGCGAGGTTTCCATTACGTGCTTTACGAACTACATCTTCATAAGCGCTCCAGAATTGAGCAAAATCTAACTCTTCACAGCCCTTGATAGATGGCACCAATAGTTGGCGTGATCCATCGGCTTTAGCTAAATCAATCGCAATTCCAAGATTGATATGTTCTGGGTGGCCAACGGCTGGCTTTCCATCTATCTCACCAAAGTATGCATTCATCTCTGGCATCAATCGCAACGCCTTGATCATGGCATAACCAATGATGTGCGTGAATGAAACTTTTCCACCACGTGCGCGCTTCAAGTGATTATTGATAACAATTCGATTATCAATCATTAGTTTTGCAGGAATCGCGCGAACACTTGTTGCAGTTGGAACGCTCAGCGATGCTTCCATACTTTGTACAACACGAGCAGAAACTCCACGTATTGGTTCAAGTGTTGACGCGCTCGGTGTTACTAATACTGGAACGGGCTTTACAACTGGATCTGCTGGAGTTGGTGTGGGTTGTTTTACTTCACGCACAACAGGCTGTGATGCAGCAACAGGTGCAGCTTGTGTAACAACAACTGGTGCAACTGGTGCAGCCACTACAGGAGTTGCAGGTGCAGATGGAGCAACTAGTGCAGGCGTGACAACTGGCGCAGCTTTTTGCACAGACTTCGGAACAGGTGGTGTTCCAGCACGAGGAGCATTCGCTTTCGGTGCTGAACCAGATCCACCAGGAGCAGGTGTGAAGTCAGAGAAAAAATCCCACCACGCTTTATCAACTGATTGTGGATCTACTAAATATCTTTCATACATTTCATCAACGAGCCATTCATTGGCGCCAAAATCTTTAGCTGCGTCGCTACCAACCACATTGCCTACAATTGAATTTACGTGTGGGTTGGAATCTGATGCCGACACTGGCCCTCCTTCAGTTCTAGCTCAAAACTCGTTGTAACAATACCTAGCCTATCTCGCGCACACGCATGCAGAAAATTCCAGCCGACCTCCAACAGGCGAGATTGACCACATCAGGGCAGAGTTTGCCCATGGATTCGCAGAGGAAATTAGCCGTTATCTCAGGGGGCAGTCGCGGCCTGGGCTTTGAAGTAGCCCAGGCCCTTGGCTCACAAGGCTTCGATCTTGCTCTGATTGCAAAAGATAAAGATCGCTTGAATGAAGCAGCAAGCAAATTATCAAACCTCTATCCGAGTATCAACGTCACTGTATTCCCAGTTGATCTAGCTGACATATCTGCAACTCGCGAAACTGCGAATCAGATAAGTTTGCAATTACCAACTCCAAATGTATTGGTACTAGCACACGGTGTCATGAGTGAAAAAATGTCTAAGACATTGCGCACAACTGATGAAGAATGGCGAAGAGTTCTCTCCATAAATCTTGATTCTGTTTTTACACTCACTAACGCAATTGCACCTGCAATGGCTGAAGCGCGTAATGGAAGAATTATTGTCTTTAGCGCATGTTTGGGACGAATGTCTGGACCAGGTAATGCAGGTGGTCTCGCACCATATCGAATCAGTAAAGGGGGAGTAAACGCGTTAGTTAGAAATCTTGCACACGAAACTGGATTAGGCGCACGTGGCTTATTAGTGGATGCCGTTTGTCCTAATCACACACAAACAGATATGGGTGGACCCGATGCGCCACGCACAGTTGCAGAAGGTGCTGAGTGCGCAATCTGGCTAGCAACAAGAGATTTTCAACCAGGAGATATAACTGGTGTGCTCTGGGAAGATAGAAATATAGTTCCTTGG
The DNA here is from genome assembly GCA_945873335.1 of Bifidobacterium breve. Taxonomy (GTDB): domain Bacteria; phylum Actinomycetota; class Actinomycetes; order Nanopelagicales; family Nanopelagicaceae; genus Planktophila. Next base: position 3,917 of record CAMCCH010000078.1, read on the forward strand.
TAATTATTCTGGAATTGTTGTCAGAGCAAAATAGAGTGTTGTAACTGCCAAAATAACGATTGGTACTGCCGTAAACCAAAGTCCTGCTTCAAATTGATATTTCGCGACACCAATAGCAATCAGATTTGCAAGCACTGTTGGTGCACGACCAAAATTCTTCTTATTTTTATATCCCCGTGCACATGCAGCTAAACCACCTGCGCCTACAAGAGCAAATAAGAGAACGCCGATTAGTGGCAGAGGGTCTTGAGTTCCAGAAATGATTGTGAGTCCTATAAGCCATATTGCTAGCGCAACAATGATTGCCACCTCTACATAGAGTAGGGCTGACACCATGGTGCGACCGCGTGCTTGCTTGGCAGGATCTCGGGTCATGAAACGAAGATTATCAGTGGCGTCATGACTTTTTCACACGATGGAATCCATGACTCATTGACACAGCTTTTCTCAGCACCCTATTTCTATGAAGAATTAGATCGTCAAATGGCGCTGAGCGAGAGAAGTGGCAGTAAGTTCACAATAATTAGATGCGTGCTTCGCGTAGAAAACACTAGCGAGCAAGATTTTGAAGCAATTAACTTTTCTCACTTTCTTAGTTCATTGACGCGAAAGAATGAATGTGTTGCCAGGATGGCAGAGAATGAATATGTAATCCTCGTACCTGAGCCTGAACTCAATGCTGCAGTTGTGCTCTCCAGAATTGTGCGAGCACACAATTCAAATGAAAGCACCGTGGCAACTCTCTCAACTTCAATAATTGAGCATCGGGCTAAAGAAAGCTCACTCGAACTACTCAATCGCCTAGATAAGACCCCTTTATCCACCTAGTCCCCTGAGATAGGCGCGCCTTGTCAGTGCCGGCTTTACCTTCCATGCATGAATCTTGACCTCGATATAACTTTTGGTCCACTAGCACCTTTTATGAGCGATCCAACTATTGAAGAAATATGGATCAATTCTCCTGAAAGAATTTTTATTGCACGCGCTGGAAGAAGTGAACTCACGAATCTACTGCTCACATCTGATGAAGTACGAAATATTGTGGAACGAGCATTGATGTGGAGTGGGCGACGTTTAGATTTATCTCATCCATTTGTCGATGCTCGTTTACCGGATGGCAGCCGCCTGCATGTCGCAATTCCAGAAATTACTGCCGCGCATTGGGCGGTAAATATTCGCAAACATTTATTGCGCCATTTATCTGTTGATGAATTATCAGAGCGGGGTGTGATGTCGCCGTCAATTGCGAAAACACTCAAATATTGCGTTCAGGCTGGGCTCAACATATTGGTCAGCGGCGGAACTCAATCTGGGAAGACAACATTGCTCAATGCCCTCACTGGTGCGATTCCACTCACGGAACGACTCGTCACAATTGAAGAAGTCTTTGAACTAAATC
>CAMCCH010000079.1 GCA_945873335.1 Bifidobacterium breve
CATAGTTATAGAGCAATGATTCAAAAATAGAATGCCCACTGATTTAGCTTCACGAGTTACTTCAGTTTTCCGTGCCTATGCGGCAGGAGATGCATTTGGGGTCGCTCATGAGTTTCTTGAAGTTCCAATTACTCCCGTCGAACGTATCCTTTTAGAAAAACAAGGCTGGCCTTATGGGGGAGTCAGTGATGACACCATGCTCACACTTATTACCGTTCTTACACTTTCCGAAGATTCACCAGAGCGGGCATCAGAGAAATTTTTGAGCGAATTACGAGCAGCGCTTCCGAAATTGCGTGGGCTTGGACCCACTACAAAGGCAGCGCTGGGGCTAGAAGTCAACGCTCACGAAACTCATTTAGTGGGAATGACAAATGGCGCCATGATGAGGTGTGCCTTAGTTGGTATGGCATTTAGCGTTAGCCAAAATAGAGAACGAGATAATTGGATAAGCGAACTAGCGCGAGCAACTCACACATTTGAAAGCGCTATTACCTGCGCTCAATTAGCGGCTGCACTGTTTTCTGATGCACTAGAAAATGGTGATAAAAATTCACTTGATTCATTAGTTGGAAATTCGATTCCACAGTGGGCACTTAGAGAAGAAGGTGTTTCACTCGATCCAATTGAAACGTTATCCGCAGTTGTTTATGTTGTGAAGAACTCCACCACAGCTGCTCAGGCATATGTTCGAGCATGTGAATTAGGCGGAGACACAGATACAGTTGCAGCACTTGCCGGTGCGCTCGTTACTGCGCGTAAAGGCGTAGCCTCAGATTTTGAAAACATTGAATGGTTAGCCGACATTGCATGGGAAGAAATTCCTACATTAGGTGAAGCTATAAAGACACTCTGTGCAAGGAGAAATAAGTGAGTGCACGAGTGTGGATTGTTGGACCCATTGCTTGGGACACGGTTATTTACTTGCCATCTATGCCAGAAGTTGGAAAATTTGTACAAGCAATCCAAACTATTGAGCGCTCAGGTGGCACTGCAGCCAATGCAGCGATTGCACTTGCTACAACGGGTATTGAAACAGGCTTTGTCGGATACTTAGGAGATGATCACCTCAGTGCAAAATTGCGTACAACTCTAGAAAATAGTGAACTCAAACATCTTTCAATCACCACCCTAGAGGGCCCACCTTCACATGTACTTATCTTTATTGATGAAAAAGGTGAAAGAACTATTTTGGGCATCAGCCCAGACCGTTTAGATCAAGTAACACTCAAAGGCGTTGACCTACAGCCAGGTGACATTGTTGTCTTCTTATTGTGGCGCGAACATTTTGCCCAAGATTTAGCGCTGGCAAAATCGAAGGGGTGTATCACAGTTGTCGGAGCTGAAGCACTGGCTCTAGGTATCTCCGCTGATATTGCAATTGGTTCACGAGGTGATGTGGCTAATGTCGAAATCAATAATGAACTACTAGAACGCATTCCACGCATCGCTCTCACAAATGGCAAAGATGGTGCCGATCAATACATACACGGAAGTCATATTCATCAACCAAGTGTTGCAACAAAAATTGTTGATACGACGGGTGCAGGAGATGCATTTCTTGCTGGTTACATATCTGTCCTTGCTCGAGGAGAGAAAGTTGATGGAGAAGCACTTTTAGTCGGATCTCATTGGTCCGCTGTGGCGATTGCCACAGAATCCTCGATACCTCCGCATTGGAACGATGTCAAAAAATTCAAAGATGACATGTAAGGTATCCCCATGAAAAAATTCTTTATTTCGATCATTATTGCAACGACTGCGCTCTCACTAACAGCATGTGGAGGATCTACAGTGACTTCAAGTACAGAATCAAGTTCAGATTCAGCGCTACCAACAGTTTCAGATAATGCTGGTGCTAAACCAACAATTTCTAAGCCAGAAGGCGCAGCTCCTACAACACTGATCACTAAAGACATTATTGAAGGATCTGGAGTTGCTGCAGTTGCGACTTCAACAATGACAGTGCATTACACACTCCTCACTTGGTCAAAAGGTGAAGTTGTCGAGTCTTCATGGGATAGCGGATCTCCTGCAACTTTCCCTCTTGCAAATGTAATTGCTGGTTGGCAGCAAGGTATTCCAGGAATGAAAGTTGGTGGACGTCGTCTACTAATTATTCCACCAGATCTTGGTTACGGAGCGCAAGGTGCAGGCGGTGCTATTGGACCTAATGAAACTCTAGTTTTTGTCGTTGATGTTATTGGAATTGCTTAGTAATAAAAAGGGGTAGACATCGTGGCCAAAGTGCCATCTTTATTTGATTTCAATTTCCAGTCCGGTGCGAAGACTTCAAATAATGTTGAACCCAAACCCTGCTTTTTAGTTGATTTGAGTTTTCCATCATCTTGAACTTCGATCTTGCAAATTTCTCCTTCGATCCACACTCGAACCTTTACATTCTTTGCTTTTCCATGTCGAATAGCATTGATAACAGATTCTTCAATTAGCTGGGAAATAATTTCTCCACTTCTTGATATTGATTCAAGTTCTGGGGGTAAATCCATTATTATTCTCGTCAAGCCTCGCCAAGTTTGAGAAAGTTCATTGAGTCGATCTTTAGGTATTCGGGCTCGTTTCTTCTCATAAGGAACTTTCAATAATTCCAAACGCGCCAATACTTGACGCGTGGTCTCCGTCGACATTGAAGAAAAATTTGATTCAGCAGCCTTGAGAAGCAAAAGTTTACTTGCCGTCAATTGTGATTGAACTTCTGCATGTAGATATTGGGCATATTCAGATTCTTCATTTGAAATAAGACCGGCATCAAGAATCTCTTGGAGTCTATCCTTTGGTAAGAATTTTCGAATCTGAGTCAATGCTTCCTCGCGTGCATTATAGACAGATAAAATAACTGTTCCAGTAATTACTAATGCTACTCCCGTGAAGATAGATGCGATTTGAACTTGGAGCAGATTCAAAAAAGAAGTGTAAGAAGAGATATTTAGTAAATAATTAACATGGAGAATTACAGGCCCTTGAATAAATAAATAAAACATAAGATAAAGAAAGTTATTAAAGCCGATATTTCTGCCCAATTTTGAAGTAATTTGATCAGCCATCACACATACTAGATAAACTAGTAGAATCGCTAAAAGCTGAATTATAAATGCATCTAGAATCGTTGAACGCGAAAATTGCCCTATGAGAGAAAGTGGCGCAATCATTAAAAAAACAACGATTACAGGTGCTCGGGTCTCAGATAAAGAGTTGCCGATTACTCGCCAAGGATTAATCTGTGGCCAAATAAGTTCAGCATTTTTCCATCGTTGTGAGCTTTTTGGACGAATATTCTTAGCAATCACACGATCGATTGCCTGAGCTTGTTCACGCAGTGTGAGACTTTTAGATTGTTGAGAGATTGAGTCTTTGAGAAGTTTTTCTAATCTTAAAATTGCTTCTTGTCGATCAGAGTCATCAATATCTTTCTCTTCAGAACTTGAAGAAGAATCATGAGACGATTTACTAGTTGAGAAAGTTATAAGCAATTCCCTCAGATTTTTTTCAAATTTACCCCAAACGCCTTGCAATATTGAAATAATGACAAAAAAGTATAAGAAAACAAGCCCAGAATTCAACGCCCGTACTATGAGAGGTAGTGGATCTTCTACTAGAAATACAGGAGCAATAAGGTTCAAGACAATCCCGCGAAGAGCGCCAAGGAAGAATGACATCAAAAGATGAACTATTCGAGATCCCTTTTTATTGAGGTGGTGAACAAAGGGAGCCATAGAGGCATGAGATAAAAGCGCAATTGCAGACCAAGTCAGCAAACTTTGAAGGTTGGATTGATCAGAATTAATAAAAAAAGTTGCAGAAATAACTGAAACCGGAATTAGTCCCCAAAATGCTGTCCACGTTACCAATCTCTCTTGAATAAAAGATAAGTAAGGATTTATTACATTTTTTACACTCAAGAGCGTCGAATTAGATTTCAACACCTTAAAAACCTCAATTCAAAAGTTCTTTTATACTTAAATTCTGTATTTCGGATATTGCATCAGATAATAGTGTATTAGCCTTACTTATAGTTTCGGTTAGATTCCGGCTTATAACCTGTGCGTCTTCATCTTTTGTTAGAAGATTGAGTGCCAAAATCACTCCCGAAATGTGCCCTTGAAGCGCTCCTTGATTAGTCGTGATATTGAGGGATTCTAAAATTTCATTCTTATTACTCTTACCTTCGAGAGTTAGTCTTGAATCAGTGCTTTCTTTACTCATTGTTTGAAGCATCAATCTGTCGGCCTCTAAAAATGATAAAAACAAGGATGCTAGATAAATTGCAAAAGTAACTTTTGCCGCCGAATACAATGGATTGAATGGCTGTGAAAGTTCAAAAATTATCGGAACCAATTGTGAAGTACAGATAAAATGTGCGATGAATAGGATGGCATATCCGAAAGTGAAAAATATTGGTTTTTGTTTTGTCGAGACTTTTTTGGAAAATCGATCCAAAAATACAAGCAAGACTCCTAGAAGAAATGTGCTCATTATTGAACTTAAGGGTCCCGAAGTTGAGTTTCGCCCATACTGAACAACGATTCCCCCAATGAATAAGATGAGAATTGAAAGCTTGACCGAAAATATATTTGGCCAAATTTTCACAGTTACATTTTTGGTACTAAAAAGGCGAGAGGTCATATTAGATCGTGGGTTCGGTATGGATTCAAGATTATCCAGATTAACTCGCATCTGATATGCCAGGCGGTGCGCTTGTTCTTCCAGGGAGAATAGAGCCAGAGCTAATTGCTTGGAAAGTTCAAATTTCTTTAGCCCAGAAGTAAGCCTTTGGAGCTGAATAACTTTGGGAATTAGAGTCTTTTGCAGCGTAACAATCGCCTCTTCCTTCATGGCAATTTGTTCTGCATTGAGTTTCAAATTTTCACTGGATATAAAGCCATGAAGAGATCGAAGGGCTGCCTTTCTTGTTT
>CAMCCH010000080.1 GCA_945873335.1 Bifidobacterium breve
AGAACCTTGAGCTTTGCTTGCTCTGGCATGATCTCTGAAATCGATGCTGGAAGCGTTGCAAAAGGGCCATCCATAACAGTTACTGATTCTCCAACTGAGAAATCAACGACGCGAATTTCTGGCTTATCTGATTTCTTGACTGGACGTGGAGCCAAAATCTTCTCTACTTCATCCATGCTCAGTGGACTTGGGTGATGTGCGTTGCCAACGAATCCTGTAACTCCCGGAGTGTTGCGGACTGCAGACCATGATTCATCAGTGAGTTCCATGCGAACAAGTACATAACCAGGATAGATGTTGCGCTTTACTTGCTTGCGCTGACCATTCTTGATCTCTGTTACTTCTTCTTCTGGAACTTCAATCTGGAAAATAAAATCTTCCATATTCAATGAAGCGATACGGTTGTGAAGGTTTCCCTTTACTTTCTTCTCGTACCCTGCATATGAATGGACTACGTACCAATCGCCAAGAGCAGTGCGCAGTGTGCGACGAAATTCTGCATTGGGGTCATTCTCTTCAGATTCGATGTCGCCATCTTCATCGGATGCGAGCGCAAGGTCATCGGTAGCAACTGCTGAAGAATCTTCAACAATTACCTCTTCAACTACAGATTCTGAAGCAACCTCAGTTGCATTTGCAGCAAGTTGGGCTTCAAAAGCATCTGGTGCTGGTGTATCAATTGATTGTTCGTCGCTCATGTCCGCCCCTTCTTATCCAAATACCCAGAAGACGATCTTTGTAAGTACAAGATCGAGCAACGAGACAACGGCGATGATGAATGAAACGAAAACTAAAACAACGGCTGTGTATGTGGTCAACTGCTTACGAGTTGGCCATACAACTTTGCGAAGTTCGTTGACTATTTGGCGATAGAAAAGTCCAACGCGCGCAAAAAAACCGAGCTTCTCGGCAACTTGCTCTGTTGACTCTGTCATCGTCAATCCTTTCCGAACTTCGTACTTCATGAATAAAACTTCTTGCAGGGCAGGAGGGACTCGAACCCCCAACCGGCCGCTTTGGAGACGGCAACTCTAGCCAATTGAGCTACTGCCCTAAACACGAGGGCATGACGAAACCATAGGAATAATCAAATCCTCGTGAGCGTCGAAGTGTAGAGGGTGAATGGGGGGTAGGTAAAACTCGCGCTCAAATCTGCTCACGCATAGGGCAGACTTGGGCCATGAGCAGAATTTCCACACGTATTTCCGCAATCGCTGAATCAGCCACATTAGCCGTTGATGCAAAAGCGAAAGCGCTCAAAGCTGCAGGCCGTCCTGTCATTGGATTCGGCGCTGGTGAACCAGATTTTCCAACACCTGAATACATTGTTGAAGCCGCTGCTGCTGCAACCAAAGTTGTTGCAAACCATCGTTACACACCTGCAGCAGGTTTGCCTGAAATGCGCGAAGCAATTGTTGCAAAAACACTTCGTGATTCAAACTACGTAATTACAGCAGATCAAGTACTTGTAACTAATGGTGGCAAACAAGCCGTCTACCAAGCTTTTGCAACGATTATCAATCCGAGTGATGAGGTTCTTCTTCCATCTCCTTATTGGACGACATATCCAGAGTGCGTACAACTTGCTGGTGGAAAATCTGTTGAAGTATTTGCCGATGAATCACAAAATTATTTGGTAACTGTTGAACAATTAGAAGCTGCTCGCACTCCAAAGACAAAAGCGCTGCTTTTCTGTTCACCATCGAATCCAACTGGCTCTGTTTATTCACCAGAACAGGTCAAAGCAATTGGACAATGGGCAGTAAAAAACAATATCTGGGTAATCTCAGACGAAATTTATGAGCACTTACTCTATGACGGCGCTACAGCACCTTCTATGCCAGTGCTAGTTCCAGAACTTGCTGACACCTGCATCATCATCAATGGCGTTGCAAAGACTTATGCAATGACTGGTTGGCGTGTGGGCTGGATGATCGGGCCAAAGGATGCGATCAAGGCCGCAACAAATTTGCAATCACACCTGTCATCTAATGTGAATAACGTTGCCCAGCGCGCTGCAATAGCTGCCCTCACTGGTGATCTCTCTGCAGTACATGCAATGGGTGAGGCGTTCAACCGTCGTCGCAAACTCATTGTTGATTTACTCAACGAAATACCTGGCTTTGTTTGCCCAACTCCAACTGGTGCTTTTTATGTATATCCATCAGTTAAAGGTGTACTCGGTAAAACTATTCGCGGTAAAACTCCAAAGACTTCTGCAGAACTTGCAACACTTATCTTAGAAGAGGTGGAAGTTGCAGCAGTTCCAGGTGAAGCATTTGGGCCTTCTGGTTATTTGCGATTCTCATATGCAACAAGTGATGCCGATATCGTTGAAGGAATCGGGCGTATCAAAGCACTTCTCACTGAAGGCTAAATCTCGAGACCAATCAGATTTACTTCGGTAACGAGTGTGATTCCAAACTTTTCCTGCACATGATCGCGCGCACGTGTTGCAAGAGCTGCGATATCTGATGCTGTTGCGGTTCCAGAATTAGTCAATGCTAGAACGTGCTTTGTTGAAATACGTGCCCCACCTATTTCATCGCCTTTGTGAATCCCAGAGTGCTCAATCAACCATGCAGCAGAGGTCTTTACTTTGCCATCTTGCGTTGGCCAACGCGGTGCATCAGCGGGAAGTGAGTCGGCAATCTCTTTGCTAACAATTGGGTTTGTAAAAAATGAACCTGCAGACCATGAATCGTGATCTGTTGTGGAAAGAAGCATTCCTTTCATTCCACGTAGTTCCAATACTGCAGCGCGAGTTGCAATGACAGATGCCTTATCTCCCACTGCAATGCCAAGTTTTGCTGCAAGTTCTGCATACATTATTGGAGCTGTCATTTCGCCAATACGCAATTGAAATTGAACATCGAGAACTACATAGCGTCCAGGGTGTGCCTTGAAATGAGAGTTGCGATATGAGAATTCACATTCAGAATTTGTAAATGTCTTTATACCCTTTGCAATGCGGTCATATGTACGCACGCGCGTAATGTATTCAGCAACTTCATGGCCATATGCACCAATATTTTGAATTGGTGAAGCACCAATAGTTCCTGGAATTCCGCTCAAACTTTCAAGTCCAGCAAAGCCGCGCTCTATCGTCATGGCTACAAATTCATCCCAGTTTTCACCAGCGCCAATAGTTAGAGTTGCACCGCTACATGCATCTACTTCGCTCTTGAGAGAGTTATTTGAAATATGAATAACAGTTCCTTCAAAACCACTATCACTTACCAAAATGTTTGTGCCGCCACCCATAATCAAAATAGGTGAATCCCCCGCTGCCTCTATTGCAGCGATAATTTCGGCTTCACTAGAAACATCTACAAATTTCTTTGCAGGTCCGCCAACGCGCAAGCTGGTGTAGTCGGAGAGATCGGCCATGAATAAAGGTTACCGACGTGGGGACAAAATTGCGCTTTTGCCTCTAAATCGTTCGAGGATACGGTCGTAATTCTTCTTTGACTGCACCTCGCGATATTCGGGATCAGCATCGTGATAACCATGATGGCGACCTTGCTCTAGCGGAAGTTCCATTTGTAATAGACGACCACCTGCGTGACGTAATTTCAAACTAAATTCGATATCAGCATTTCGGTAATAAATTGCGCGCGCATTAAATCCACCGGCTTCAAGAACATATTCGCGATTGAGTCCCATAAAATAACTAAAGAGAACATCTACTTCGCCATTACCTTTATCGTCAACGCTGCGCCATTCATCATCAATATTGATAAGTCCCCCACGCCACCCAACGGCGGCATATTCGCCCTTTTCTAATTCAGCAATTACAGGTGCAATTGCATCACCAGTGAATCGAGTCGATGGATCCATAAGAATGAGGTATTTGCTGTTTACTTTATTGAGAAGTGCGTTTGCCGCTTCGCCCCAACTTGACCCAGCATTGAGTGCAATGAGATAGGTGTGATCATCCATCTCATCTACTAATTTGCCAGCATCGCCAATACATAAAAGTACAATTCCACAGGTTGTATGTGCCTTGATGCTCTTTACTGTTTCAACTGCATCATCAGTAAAACCATCAATAATCATTGCAACGCTGACGTCATCACTTGTATCAATGGGGCGAATATCTCGTGGAAATGCATACGTTATATAAGGAGCCTTGACTCTAAAATCAAAACCATCTGCAACATCGAGTACTTCATAACCTGCTTGGAGTATCTCTTGGCGAAGAGCGTCGGCCTTTGCAAAATCGCGAGCAGCACGAGCATCTAATCGCTCTTGTGCTAATTGACGTATTGAATCTGGAACGCTCATTGGGTTACTACTGCTTTAGCCATTCCGAGGACTTTTACTCCAGCAGATGTTGCAGACAGAGTTAGCGAGATTCGATCTCCAGTTATTTCAGCAACAGTTGCACTCACCGTTAGGTCCACTTTTTGCCCTGCAGGAACAATGACAGGCTTTATGAAGCGAGCGCCAAATTCTTTGACGCTAGCAGAGCCACCAGCCCAATCAGTTACATACTTTCCCACAAGTGCCATAGTCAGCATTCCGTGGGCGATGACATTGGGTAGACCAACTGAGAGCGCAAACTCTTCGTTTTGGTGAATTGGGTTTTGATCACCCGATGCATTTGCATAGGCAACTAGTAGCGCTCGATCTATTTCAAAAACTCTCTCAGGAAGCGCGGTGCCAACTTCAATCATGCGCGAACCACCAAAGTTGACCATGTCGAAACAACGAGTTCGCTTGCGCTAAAAAGATCTCCGCGTACGGTCACGATTTCATTTCCTGCCGCTACTCGATAACTTTCAATCGTGGATGAACAGGTAAGTGAATCCCCCGCTTTTATTGGACGATTGATTTCAAATCTCTGATCTCCGTG
>CAMCCH010000081.1 GCA_945873335.1 Bifidobacterium breve
CCCTCCGGAGGCGGGTGCACAGGTTCGATTCCTGTCGGGGGCACTCACTTGACGCATATCACCCTAATTTTCTAAATCTTTTTCGATTCATCCTTGTTTATCACTGCCTAACAAGGGAGAATTACGTTCTTGCGCGACATAGATGTGCGGATATCCACCGAAAGAATTTAAGTGATTTGGGTATGCCCAAATCTTTTTTACGAAGGGGGGCATCCCATGGATTGGCGACATCAATCAGCCTGCCGTGTTGAAGATCCTGAGCTCTTCTTCCCAGTTGGAAATACTGGACCAGCAATTACTCAAATTGAAGAAGCTAAAAAGGTTTGTAATCGTTGCATCGTAAAAGAACCATGTCTTGCCTGGGCGCTAGAGAGCGGACAAGATGCTGGAGTATGGGGCGGTCTTTCAGAAGATGAGCGTCGTGCACTTAAGCGTCGTGCTGCACGTAATCGTGCGCGTTTAATGGAGCAGCAAAACCAATTCTAAAGTGGGAAACGCAAGTTTGCTTGCGTGCCTGAATCTGTTGACTGCAACTTCAAAACACCTTTGAGTTCATTTTCTGTCAACGTTCTAACAATCTGAAGTCCTAGATTTGAAGATGTTGCTAAGTCAAAACCCTCAGGTAAACCAACTCCATCATCGGTTATGTTGATAACACACTCATTGCTATAGCGGGATAGTTCAATAGAGAGAACAGAACCCTGCTCGGCCAAACCATGTTCGAGTGCGTTGTGCATGAGCTCAGTTACTACAAGTGAGAGCGGGGTTGCAAGCCTAGATTCAAGTGAGCCAAGTTCGCCCTTTCTCTCAATTCGCAGTTCTCCCATACGAGGACTCAACTCAAGTGCGTGAGTAATCAAACTAGTAAGAACTTCATCAAAGGCAACTGTGTTTTCACTGCTTGTCGAAAGAGTGTCATGAACAAGTGCAATCGATGCAATACGACGCACAGCTTCATTAAGGGCTGAGGATGCACTTGGGTCTTCGATTCTGCGTGCTTGCAGACGAAGGAGGGCTGAAACGGTTTGAAGGTTATTTTTAACACGGTGGTGAATTTCCCGAATAGTTGCATCCTTAGTAACGAGTTCTCTATCTCGTCTGCGTAGTTCGGTCACATTTTGCAATAAAACGATGGCACCAATTCGATCTTCATCTTGCAACAATGGAAGCACCAACAGGTCAATTGTTGCGCCTTGATTATCAATATCAACACGTCGCAAAGTCTTTCCATTCAGACGCGTACGAATTCCTTCTTCATGGGGATCGGGTGAATTCTTGGCTACGGCCTCAGCAACTTCGCCTAACTTGTTATTTTCAATCTCACTTTTCCAACCCATTCGGCTAAATGCAGAGCGAGCGTTAGGACTTGCATAGGAAATAACACCGTTCACATCCAGGCGAATCAGGCCATCTCCAACACGTGGGACTGGTTCAAAAAGTGAACCTGCATCTGAGTAAGGAAAAGAGCCTTGGGCCACCATTCGATAGAGGCTATGTGCAATTTCCCGATAATTTAATTCGAGGCGACTTGGTGAGCGCATTAAATCTGCATTGCGGTGTCGAGATATGACAGCAATAACTTGACCATCGCAAAGTACTGGAACTGCTTCTTCCTTAATCATTAGTTCGCCGACTTGTTCAGCCTCTGAATCACGAACTATTTCACCACTAGATAATGCAGAGTCAATTCTTGGACGGCTCCCCCACATAACCTCATCGCCAATAACATCGTTAGTAAAAACTGTTGCTGCAGTGGTGGGACGAATATGTGCCACTGCAACATGGCCCGTTGGCCACATCTTCATATCTTTTCGAATAGGTACCCAAAGAATCAGATCTGCAAAAGAGAGATCTGAGAGCAGCTGCCAATCAGCAACTAATTCGCGCAGCTTATGAGCCTGATCAATAGTTACCGAGCTACGGCTATGGATTAATGTCTCAAACTGGGGCACGTTACTTCCACTCCCCTAAGTTGATTTCAATCTCTTGTGTTGCAAACCAAATCAGTTCTTCCTCATCAGGAAAGAGAAGGAGTGCACATTGAACTTGTTCCCATGTAATTGGTGAGTTCAGAGTGACTGAATTTTCATTGACAGTATTAACCTGCTGGGCTGCTAACTCAATGGCTAAAACAATTCCAGGTGCCTTATTTGAAGGGCGCATTTGCATTGATGTCTGAGCTGCTTCAAGGGATAAGAGATATTCAATCTCTTCTTCATCTAGATCTTCATTTTCACCAACATAAAAAGGAGTTGGGGCTAAAATTGATTCAAGCTCTTTGCTTCCATTATTAAGGAAAGCAGCAAGCTCATCGTGAGATAGTGGAAGATAGGCTCGCATGCCTTAATAGTATTAGAAGTTAGCGCTTGAGCTCACTGGCCATTGTTGCAATTGATTTACGCAGCGCAGAGCGCATGTTGACCTCAATGAGAGTGGATTTTTCCTCTAGAGCCTTGGATGCCGCCCGATTTTTGACCTCAACCTACTTTAAGCAGCACCATGACAACGCTTATATTTCTTACCTGAGCCACAAGGACATTGCGCATTACGCGAAACATCTCCAGTAGTTTTCACACCAGTCTCATCTGCGGCTGTGTATTGAAGACCACTGGAAGACAAAGGCTTAGCTTCAAGGCCAGCACCACTTACTTCTTTACTTGCAGCCTCAACAGTTACCTCAATATTGAATAGGAATCCCGCAATCTCTTCTTTGATTGCATCCATCATCGCAGAGAACAAATCAAAGCCTTCGCGTTGATATTCAACAAGTGGATCGCGCTGAGCCATAGCTCGAAGGCCAATTCCCTCTTGTAGATAAACCATCTCATATAGATGCTCGCGCCACTTGCGATCGAGTACAGAAAGCAACACTTTGCGCTCTAATTCACGCATAACTTCAGATCCAAGTGATTCTTCACGCTTTGCATAAGCTGCCCGGCAATCCTCAATCACTGTAGCAGTTAAGAACTCTTCATCTAATCCATTTCGTGAGCCAACTCGAGCAATAAGTTCATCGATAGTAAATGAGATTGGATAAATGGTCTTTAGTGCATTCCATAAAGTATCTAGATCCCAATCCTCTGAATAACCCTCAGAGGTTGCCATGCTGACGTAGGCAGTCAAGGTGTCACTGACGAAATTTGCTACTTGATCCTCAATATCAGCACCTTCAAGAACCATACGGCGCTCACCATAAACTACCTGGCGCTGACGATTCATTACATCGTCGTACTTCAAAACATTCTTACGCATTTCAAAGTTCTGTGATTCAACCTGTGTCTGCGCTGAACGAATAGCGTTACTGACCATTTTAGATTCAATAGGAGCATCTTCTGGAATACCCGCGGCCGTCAAGAAGCGCTCAACCATTCCTGAGTTAAATCGACGCATGAGTTCATCTTCAAGTGAAAGATAGAAACGTGACTCACCAGGATCACCTTGGCGACCAGAACGACCACGCAACTGATTATCAATGCGTCGAGATTCATGTCGTTCAGTTCCTAGAACATAGAGTCCACCAAGAGCAATTACCTCTTCGTGACCTAGCGCAACAGCTGCCTTTTGGCGAGTAATTTCATCAGGCCACGCTTTTTCATACTGCTCTGCATCATCAACTGGAGAAATACCTCGACGTTGCAATTCGAAATCTGCCATGAACTCAGGGTTTCCACCGAGCATGATGTCAGTTCCGCGACCAGCCATATTTGTTGCAACGGTTACTGCGCCTTTCACACCTGCACGAGCGATGATTGCTGCTTCGCGCTCGTGGTGCTTAGCGTTAAGAACTTCATGTGGAACTCCTGCTTTGCGAAGAAAACTAGATAATTCCTCTGATTTTTCAACGCTAACGGTTCCGACTAGAACTGGTTGACCCTTACGATATTTTTCGGCAATGTCGGCCGTAACTGCGATGAACTTGCCAGCCTCTGATTTGTAAACAAGGTCAGGCTGATCAATACGAATCATTGAGCGATTTGTTGGAATGGGAACAACACCCAGTTTATAAATCTGTTGAAATTCAGAGGCCTCAGTCGTAGCTGTACCAGTCATTCCTGAGAGCTTGTCGTAGAGGCGGAAATAGTTCTGCAATGTAATAGTTGCAAGAGTTTGGTTTTCATCCTTAATTTCAATGCGCTCTTTTGCTTCCAGGGCTTGGTGTAAACCTTCGCTATAGCGACGTCCGGCCAGCATGCGACCAGTGTGCTCATCAACAATAAGGAGTTCGCCATTCATTACTACGTAGTCTTTATCGCGCTTGAAGAGCTCCTTGGCACGTACAGCGTTATTGAGGTAACCAATCATTGGCGTGTTTGCAGCCTCATACAGGTTTCCGATTTGTAGAAGCTCTTCAACCTTTGTTACGCCGTTTTCAAGGATTCCAACGGTCCGCTTCTTTTCATCAACTTCATAGTGCGCATCGCGCTGCAATTTACCTACAAGAGTTGCGAACTCCATGTACCACTTCGTAGCTTTATCAGCTGGTCCGCTAATGATTAATGGAGTACGAGCCTCATCAATTAAAATAGAGTCAACTTCATCGACCACTGCAAAGAAGTGATCTCTTTGCACGCACTCTTCAAGTGTCCATGCCATGTTGTCGCGTAAGTAATCAAAACCAAATTCATTATTTGTTCCATATGTAATGTCAGCAAGGTAAGCCTCACGTCGCTCTGCTGGAGTCATGTTGGCCAAGATCACGCCAACCTTTAATCCTAGGAAGCGGTGAATACGTCCCATCCATTCACTGTCGCGCTCTGCTAAATAATCATTTGTTGTAACAACATGAACTCCGCGGCCAGCTAGTGCATTTAAATATGAGGGCAAAGTTGCAACTAAAGTCTT
>CAMCCH010000082.1 GCA_945873335.1 Bifidobacterium breve
AGTACTGCTGTGGCATCAACATGCGATATCTGTGGCAAAGGGCCCAGCTTTGGCAATAACGTTTCACACTCTCAGGTAAAGACTCGTCGTCGCTGGAATCCAAATATTCAGCGCGTACGCACTCTTGTTGGTGGCGGAACAAAGCGTCAGAACGTTTGTACTTCATGCCTCAAGGCAGGAAAAGTTACTCGCTAATTTTTTTCAATTGAAATGGCGCCAGGTATCTGGCGCTTTTTTCATTTCTAGACCTTCTACTCCTGAGCCTGCTTCAACACGGCCAACTTCAAAGCCATCTAAATCTTTTCCAGTTGCCAGAAATACATGATCTTCTCCCCCGCTAAAAATCCATTGCCAGGGGTCAGCATCAAGGGCATCCGCTAGTTCGGCCATTTGATTGAATTCGGGATGGCTAGCGAACTTATCTTTATCGAAGATGAATTTTACGGATGATTCGCTACTCATTTGTTGCGCTTGAATAACGAGCGCGTCGCTGACGTCGCACATCGAATTTGCTTTGGCATAAATCCAATCCTGTGCAACGCCATAATCAAGTGTTGGCGCGCAGAATTCATCTCGCGCATATTGCGATGAATCACTTTCTAAAGTACTCGCACTATTGAGAAGTAAATACCCTGCAGCAGACCACCCAGGTAGCGATGAACAATAAATACGATCACCTGGTTTAGCGCCGCTGCGAAGTATTGGATTTTTCACGCTTCCAAAAGCACTCATTGAGATAACTTTTGTGTGAGCGCGTGCTAAATCTCCACCAACGACTACAGCGCCTACACTTTTTGCTTCGTGAGCTATTCCACCCGCTAGTTCTTCAATCCATTCCATGCTCTCGTTGCCAGTAAGTGCAAGGGCTACAACCAAATATTGCGGCGTGCCACCCATTGCATAAATATCTGCGCAATTTGCTGCTGTAATTTTTCGACCAATTTCAAATGCTCCACTCCACCCCGTATTGAAGTGCGTACCTTCAACTGCCATATCTGTTGTAACTACACTCTTATTACTTGTTTCGACAACTGCGCCATCGTCTCCGATACCCACTGGTACGCCTTTATGACTAGTTCCAAAAATGGCAGCGACAGCAGCAATCACTTGCTCTTCATCGAAGTTCATAGCCTTAGCCTAATCGGACTAGAGAATATGCTTGAATGGATGTAACCTCTGGCGTACACATCAGAAGGAGAAGACCATGTCAGTACAGGCTTACATCTTGATTCAGACTGAAGTTGGCAAAGCATCAGGTGTTGCTAAAGCCGTTTCGGCAATCGCAGGTGTCACATTGGCTGAAGGCGTAACTGGTCCTTACGACGTGATCATGCGCGCTGAAGCGCCAAGCATGGAAGAGTTTGGCCGAGTAATTCTCTCTAAAGTACAAGCAGTTGCAGGAATTACGCGCACACTTACCTGCCCTGTTACTTACTAATTACCCAAGACACCGTTTGTTCGTGTCAGCGCACTTGTTAGTAAAGCACTAATTATTTCTGTGTAATTTTTTCCCGTTGCAGCCCACATTTTTGGAAATACTGATGTTGGCGTAAAGCCAGGCATTGTGTTGAGCTCATTGATAATAATTTCACCATTAGAAGTGTAGAAGAAATCAACGCGAGCAAGACCGGCGCATCCGAGTGCAACAAAGGCTTTGATTGCCTTTTCTTGTATTTCCTTAGATGCCGCAGCTGGAATCGGGGCTGGTAATTCGATAGATGTAGCACCATCTAGATACTTTGCCTCAAAATCATAGAACTCAAAAGAATCACTTATTTTGATTTCGCCAACAACAGATGCGTGCGGCGCTCCGTTGAATTCTAGAACTGCGCACTCGATCTCTTTGCCAACAACGGCATTTTCGATAATCGCTTTACGATCATAGGTGTGTGTATCGGTTATCGCTTTCTCGAGTTCATCGGCGTTATGGACTTTATGTGTGCCACGGCTTGATCCACCGCGTGCTGGTTTTACAAATACTGGATAGCCAAGAGTTGCAATCCTCTTTGCACATCCACCCTTATCGTTAGCCCACTCTTCTTTAGTGACTACGAATCCCTCAGCTACTTTGATTCCAGCGGCTGCAAATATTGGCTTAGCAAATGATTTATCCATTGCAACAGAGGAAGCAAGGACACCGCTACCTACATAGGCAATATCTGCCATCTCGCAAAAACCTTGGATGGTTCCATCTTCACCATAAGGTCCATGAAGCACTGGGAAAATAATGTCGATCTCTAAATTCTTGCCTTGGCTACTTAGTCCTGCAATATCTGCAACTACTGCTGGCGCACTTGGGTCAACATGTGGAAGTGCTCCATTAGATATTGATAGAGCGTAATCATTGGGAAGAAGCACCCAGTCACCTTGTTGTGTAATACCAATCAAAACTGGTTCATACAGTGTGCGATCAATTCCTGCCAATATTCCACCGGCTGAGATGCATGAAATTTCATGTTCGCTACTGCGTCCACCACAAATAATTGCTACTCGCGTTTTACTCATTTGATGAAATTCTCTGACGCGGTAGTAATAGACATCAAGCGCTCAAGGGCGGCAACTGGTGTCAGATTGCCCGCAACTATGTCAGCGACTGCTTCGATTACAGGCACTTCAACTCCAACACGGTGAGCGATTTCAAGAATTGCATTGGATGAGGCTACGCCCTCCACTGTTTTTGCGACATGTTCACGCGCATAATCCATTGAACCACTGCGTCCTAATACTTCGCCAAAGGTGCGATTGCGCGAAAGAGCTGAACCGCAGCTAGCAACAAGATCGCCCATTCCAGCTAGTCCTGCTGCACTCAGTGGGTCGGCGCCATGCGCTGCGCAAAGTCGTGCAACTTCATTGAGTCCGCGAGTAATGAGCATTGCTTGAGTATTTTCGCCATGTTCCATGCCGATAGAAATTCCAACAGCAAGTGCGATAACGCTTTTGATTGCTCCCGATAATTCGCATCCCAAAACATCTACCGATGTATAAACCCGATAATAAGGATTTCTAAAAAGGGTGCGAACTTCTTCAGCGAGTGCCTGTGAATGCGCAGCAACAACAGCGCCCGCAGGTTGGCGCAGAATCAGTTCATTAGCAAGATTGGGGCCAGTAATCAGTGCGATTCGCTTAGAGCCAATTACCTCTTCAATAACTTCAGTCATACGCAAAAGAGTGCTCATCTCGATACCTTTGAGAGTGCTCACAATTGTGGATTCGCTTTTGAATAGCGGTTTCCATTCAATCAATTTCTCGCGAAGTGTTTGGGCTGGTATAGCCAAAATCAAATAATTTGAATATGCAAAAGCCTCATTGATATCCGTCGTAGCACGCACCTGTGATGGCAAGACATTTGAATCAAGATATTTAGAATTTGTGTGTGAGCTATTTATTTCATTGACAACATCGCTATTGCGTCCCCAGATAAGCACTTCGTTTCCGGCATCGCATAGCACTTGGGCCATGGTGCAACCCCATGCTCCAGTTCCAAGAACCGTTACTTTTTGCATAGGTGCTAATTATCTCTTCTTCTTGAAGTTGCCGGTACGCGGAAGCGTGGAATTATGAGGGTCAAATATCTCAACTGGGCGTTTTTCACCGCGCATTGGTTCAAGTAAGTCTGTAATCGCTCGCATTGCATATGCCGTTGCTTCGGTCAGCGCCTGTGAATCTTCCTCTTTCCCATACCATTTCGAGAAATCCAGTGGCGGACCGGCATGCATCATTATCTTCGTGCGAGGAAAGAGCTTTATCTTCTTTCCATATGTTGGCATAACTATCTGCGATCCCCATTGGGCAATAGGAATGACAGGCGCTTGAGAAACAATCGCGAGTCGAGCAAGACCTGTTTTTGCAATCATGGGCCAATGGTTAGCATCACGAGTTAGAGTTCCTTCTGGATATACGCCAATCAAGTGGCCCGCTTTGAGTAATTCAACTGCGTGTACAAGTGCTTCACCTGCAGCCTTGCTCTCGCGTTCAACAGGCACTTGTCCAGCAGCCAAAAGAATTTTGCCAAGTACTGGAACTTTGAAAATTCCAGATTTTCCTAAGTAGCGAGGCGCACGACCGTTTTTATACAAGTAATGCGTGAGCAACAAGACATCAAGATAGGAAAGGTGGTTGCTGCAAACAATGACAGGGCCACTTTTGGGAATGTTGTGAGCGCCTTGCCAATCGCGTTTTGTAATCGCACGCAAAATCGGAATTACTACGAAGGCACCAATTCTAAAAGTTGGGTTTACGCCAAGGGGCTTGCCTTTTGGTGGGTCATATGAGATCTGATAACCCGCCATAGTTGCAATCTTACGCAATCAGAATGAAAAAAGGAGCAGAACCGAATTAACGGTCCTGCTCCTTTTTCGAAAGAAAAAAGAATTACTTCTTCTTAGCCTTCTTTACAACTCTCTTAGCTGCTGGCTTCTTCTTTGCTGCAACCCTCTTCTTTGCTGGAGCCTTCTTGGCTGCCTTCTTCTTTGCAGGAGCCTTCTTAGCAGCCTTCTTAGCTACTGGCTTTGCAACCTTGACTACCTTTGGTTCTGGCTTTGGTGCAGGTCCAAGCTTGCGCTCGCCTGAGATGATATCTTTCAATCCCTTTGCAGGAAGGAAGCGTGCCTTCTTTGAAGCCTTGATCTTGATTGTCTCGCCTGTGAATGGGTTACGTCCCATACGTGCTTTGCGATCAACCTTCTTGAACTTACCGAAATCGTTGATCATTACATCTTCACCCTTTGAGAGTGAGCGAACGATTGTGTCAAAAACGATATCTACAGCGTGAGCTGCTTCCTTCTTGCTGTCGTTGAAGTGTGGTGCCAACGC
>CAMCCH010000083.1 GCA_945873335.1 Bifidobacterium breve
ATCGCTTCAGTGACCACGCGCACAGGGGCCGGAGCATCACTTGAAGTTTCGAACATGAGATGAGCCTAATAGACTCACCCCATGGCTAAGAGAGTTCTCCTTGCTGCGCCTCGCGGATATTGCGCTGGCGTTGACCGCGCTGTTATCACAGTGGAAAAAGCGTTGGCTCTGTATGGCGCACCGGTCTATGTCCGAAAGCAGATTGTTCACAACAAACATGTTGTGGCAACGCTAGAAGCACGCGGAGCAATCTTTGTCGATGAGACGGATGAAGTTCCAGAGGGTAAGACTGTTGTTTTTTCTGCTCACGGAGTTGCACCCATTGTTCATGAAGAGGCTGCAGCTCGTAATCTAAAAACAATCGATGCAACCTGTCCACTAGTTACAAAAGTTCATAATGAAGTAAAGAGATTCGCTGCAGAAGATGCTGAAATTTTATTGATTGGCCATCATGGTCACGAAGAAGTTGAGGGCACAGCAGGTGAGGCTGTTGGACAAGTACGAGTTATCGATGGACTCGATGGCGCGCGAAATGTTGTACCAACTGAAGGCAAGAAACTAGTTTGGTTATCTCAAACTACTTTGAGTGTTGATGAAACCCTTGATGCAGTTGCAATTCTCAAAGAGCGTTTTCCGCAGATTCAAGATCCACCCAGTGATGATATTTGTTATGCGACACAGAACCGCCAAGAGGCAATCAAAGCAATTGCACCGCAAGCAGATCTCGTATTAGTCGTTGGCTCCACAAATTCATCTAACTCAGTTCGCTTAGTTGAAGTTGCTAAAGAGTATGGAACACCGAATGCATATTTACTCGACTTTGCAGCAGAGGCAAAAGAGGAATGGCTTGTAGGTGTTGAGACAATTGGCGTAACAAGTGGAGCATCTGTTCCTGAAATTCTTGTCAATGATTTACTCATATGGCTTGCAGAGCGCGGTTTTGGTGATGTTGAAACTGTTACCGCAATGGAGGAATCACTTCTTTTCTCATTGCCACCGGAACTTCGCAAAGATATGAAAGCAGCAGAAGCTAAATAATTTAGTGATCGCTACTTCGGGCGTAACGCGCGCCATAAGCCATCATCAGTGCTAATCCGGCAGGTACAAAGAGTGCTAAACGCAGGGTAATTTGATCAGATAAGAATCCGATCAATGGTGGCGCTGCGATAAATGCAAAGTAGGAAATTCCAGCAATCATTGCAACAGCTTCAGATGGTGCGATTCTGTCAGGGTAATCCTTTGATGCAATCTCACCGGCGGCGCTCATGAGTAGTGGAATTACTGCGCTGACTCCGACGCCTAAGAAGAACCAACCAAGGAATACGCCTTGAATATTGTTCATCAACATTCCAGCAGATAATCCAATTCCTGCGATGAGTCCGCCAGCGGTGAGTAAGCGTGATGTTCCAAAGCGACGTGAAAGTTTGTCACCTGATAGACGGCCAATAACCATGAGTGCAGAAAAGAGTGCGTAAGGCATTGCCGAAACAAATGGGGATGCACCAAATGTGTCTCGGGCAAGAACGCCGCCCCAATCACTTGCAACGCCCTCAGCAATTGCTGCACATACTCCTAGTAATCCAAGTATCCAGAAAATCTTTGGACGTTTGCGATTTCTCTTATGTCCTTCAGGATTATGTTGATCCATGCTCGCAGGTAATAGAAGCGGATTGATAACAAAAGCGCTGAGTACAAGCAGAACACCGATTATGGATAAGTGCATAAGGGGAGTGATATCTAGTTGAGCAATGACACCACCTGTAGAAACACCAATGATTGAACCGAGTGAATACATAGCATGCATAGTGCTGAGCATCTTTTTTCCTGATTGTTGTTCAAGTGCAACACCATGTGCCGATAAAGAAATATCTTGAACACCTAATGTGATTCCCCATAAAAATAGGGCGATTGCAAGTGTGTAAACATTGAAGAGAAGTCCAAGACCTGGAATCGTAACTCCCACTGCAATAGCTGAACCAACAATGAGTGGCTTGCTTCCATATTTTGCGGAGTACCGACCCGCTGGCCCAAGTGATAGAACAACACCGATTGAACCAAAGATAAGAGCTGAACCTAAACCACCATCTGTTACACCGAGAATTCTTTTAAAATCAGGGATACGAGCAATGAAAGAACCGAGTGCAATTCCATTAGAAATATAACCAATAAGAATTCCATTTCTAGCGCGTTTGATCTTAGGCGTTAGCACGCCCCTACTCTAAAGGTTATGAAGATTTTTTGCGTGAAGGGCGAGTTTTTGCCTTCTCGTTGAAATATACAAACCATCCATAGAGCGCGCTAATGATGAGAAATGGAGCCTGACTTGCAAGGCCAGCAATAACATCGATACCAACTCGTGAGGGACGAAAGCCATCAAAGAGAATTGTCAGGAGTAAGAGCGAGAGCGCAAAGGCAATAGGAGGGGTGACGACGCTGGTATATGTAGTGCCTTTTCTGCCAAAACGAAGTCCGCCATAGAGTGATGCACAGATAGCAATTCCAGTAATAATTCCAACGCCACTTCTAAAAACTAATTCAATAAGAGTAAAGAGTGCGATGAAGAAGAATTGCATAACAACGATGCCAGGGGCTTTGAGGCCCGGGCCTTGAATAAGCGGCTTAGTTGTTGTGGCTGTATTCATTGCTTTTCATCTCCTTCAATCTCTTCGGCATCGATGTAATCGATCTCAAGGTTTGAACCCTTGATAGCGCGAACCTCATCATCAATATTAGCAATGGGAGCAAGAGCGTTATTTCCACTGGAGACGCCAAGATCTTTCATCTTTCTTGCCGGAACCCATACATTTGTATCAGCAGTTGCAAGTACATCGTTATATGCGCGCTCAGTACTTTTGATGCGATCTCCAAGAGTCGTCAGTTTTGTATGAAGAATGCCGATTCGCTTGAGAAATTCGGTTGCCATCCCTCTAATGTCCTCAGCATTTTTTGCAAGGTCATGGCGACCAAATGAGTAGAAGACAGTGCGCAAAAGTGCCAACATCGTTGTAGGCGTTGCAATTGTTACATTCTTATCAAATGTCTTATTGAGAAATTGTGGATCTGCGCGAAGGGCTTCTGAAAGTATCGATTCAAAGGGAGCAAAGAGCACTACAAAGTCTGGGGAGTTTGAAACACCTTGGTATTCCTTCTTATAGAGATCATCGACATGCTTGAGTAAATCTTTTGCATGTAGGGCCATAAGGGCTGCACGCTTCTCTTCATCTTTCTCATCGATTGCCTCGAGAAAGCGTTGGAATGGAAATTTAGAATCGATAAATATTCGTGAACCACCAGGTATTGAAATAGTAATATCGGGGCGAAGTCCATCGCCACTTTGGGAGCGAGAAGTATCTTGACGTTCAAAGTGAACGCCCTCAATCATTCCAGCGCTCTCTAAAATCATTTCAAGATGGGCTTCTCCATACTTTCCGCGTGATTGCGAATTAGAGAGAGCACCTTCTAACTTTGTTGCAATATTTACAAGTGATTCATTACCAGTACGCATCGATTCAATCTGAGTTTTGATTGCTGAATCAGAGGCTGCACGTTTTACTTCAGCATCTTGTGTCTGCGTTGTTAGTGTTGCCATGCGCGCCTTAACGTCATTGAGTGCTTCATCAAAGCGCACTGATTCATTCTCGCGTTTGCGAAGTTCTTCTAATTGTTTAGAAAGAGATGCGATCTCGCCTTGGGCCATTGCATTAGCTGCTCCATCGCGCTGATTGCGAAGACGTGAAATCAGGATTCCAATGAGAATCCCGATAGATATACCTATTACTAGGGTTAGAAGGGTCACTCCCTGCGCTGACATAGCGCTATCGTGGCAGGAACCACTGACAATCACGCGTAGGCTCTACCCCTTGTGAGCCTCTCAATTGGAATTGTCGGATTACCGAATGTGGGAAAGTCGACCCTTTTTAATGCTCTTACTAAGAACAATGTCTTGGCTGCTAACTACCCCTTCGCGACGATTGAACCCAATGTTGGTGTCGTTGGGGTGCCAGATGAGCGCTTAGCCAAACTTGCCACAATATTTAGCTCTGAAAAACTTCTCCCAGCCGTTGTCTCCTTTGTAGATATTGCCGGAATTGTAAAAGGGGCATCTGAGGGCGCTGGGCTAGGTAATAAATTTTTAGCAAATATTCGCGAGACCGATGCAATCTGTCAGGTAATTCGAGTCTTTGCCGATAACGATGTTGTCCATGTCGATGGACGCATTGATCCAGCTAGCGATATGGAAACTATCAATACGGAATTAGCGCTCGCAGATCTTCAGACTTTAGAGAAGGCACTTCCTCGAATCGAAAAAGAGGCTCGCATTAGCAAAGATCGCCAACCTATTTTGGATGCGATGAAAGCGGCTGAGGCACATTTACAAAGCGGAAATCCACTATCGACATCAAAGATTGATTTAGCAGATTTGAGCGAACTTCAACTACTTACTGCCAAACCATTTATCTATGTATTCAATGTCGATGCTGGCGAACTTGCCGATAAAGAATTGCGCGCAAAGTTATCCGCAC
This sequence comes from Bifidobacterium breve, assembly GCA_945873335.1. Classification (GTDB taxonomy): domain Bacteria; phylum Actinomycetota; class Actinomycetes; order Nanopelagicales; family Nanopelagicaceae; genus Planktophila. The sequence continues at coordinate 4,524 of CAMCCH010000083.1, forward strand.
TCGTAGCACCTGCCGAGGCTATTTTCCTCGATGCAAAAACAGAATCCGAACTCGTTGAACTCAGCGATGAAGATGCACTTGAATTGTTGCAATCAATTGGTTTGGAAGAACCAGGTCTTGCAACTTTGGCACATGTTGGCTTTAGAACTTTAGGATTGCAGACATATCTAACTGCAGG
>CAMCCH010000084.1 GCA_945873335.1 Bifidobacterium breve
TGGATTGCTGAGTAGTGAACGAATACATCTTGTCCGCCACCATCAACTGCAATGAAACCGAAACCCTTTTCAGAGTTGAACCACTTAACTGTGCCTGTTGCCATGTTTTTACTTTTCCTTCGATATGTGGGTGTTCCGAGAATTCCTCGTAACACGGTCTTCCTCTTGCTCCAGCGATACCGATTATGTAAAACATGAAACGGGTACTGATTAAGCGTCCGACTGTGTAGAAGCGTACATGCTACGGGCGCGTATACCTAAAGCAGGGGTAGACAGTATGAGCGTGATGGGTGTGTAATTGGCATATCAGATCGCGTATGTAAGGCGTTATGGACCGGGGAAGGTCGCATAAGGCGCACCTTGCTACGAGAGATTTGAGAAACATGGAACGTTTATCGCCTTCACCTAGCCGCAATCAGGCACGGGGTTTATTAGTCATTCATTCATTGCCATCAGCGTTGCGTCGCCACGTTGATTGGGCAATTCAAAGTGTGCTCGGCAATCATGTTGAACCGGAATGGAAAAGCCAACCACTCATTGCTGGAACATATAGATCAACAGTGGAATGGCGAGATAGCACGGGGCGAGCAAGTGAGTTAGCGAGTTCACTTCGCACATGGCATTACATTCATTTCGAGGTACAAGAATTTAGCGATAACGGTGGTGAAATATTTAGATTCACACCAGAGCTAGGTATTCATAGGGGAGTAACTGATGCCGCGGGAGCAATTCAAATTGGTGAATTTTCAGTAACTCATTTATTAGATACAAGTTTTGATGAAGAGTCTTTGCGCCAAGGGCTTGCACTCATACTTGGAACTTCATGGGAATTTGAATTAGAGCGCTTTCGCGGAGTCGACCTACAAGAAGTGTCACACTTACGCGCAATCTAATTGCTAGAATGCAACTATGAGCCAACTGCCTGAAAGTCCAATTATTACCATCGAACGCCGTAAAGCTGTAACAGTTATTGTCGCAGCTGTCATCCTTGCAATTGCGTTAGGTGGCGGCCTCACAAAAGTTGGTTCGGGATTTGCAGCGCGTAGTGCAAATGGAATTACAGTCACCGGATCTGCAAAGGTGGCAGCAGTTGCCGATAACGCAGTATGGACACTCTCCGTTGCGCTATCTGCTCCAAAAGTTGCAGATGCGGTAACTCGTGTTGGCGCAGGTGTTGATTCACTTACAAAGTATTTATCAGATGGCGGAATCCCCGCAGAAGCGCTCACTCTTGGCCCAGTCTCAACATTTGCCAATGAGGAATATCTCAATGGAAATTCAACTGGCCGCATTCTTTCTTACCGTGCATCTCGCGATGTGACTGTGCGCTCTACCGATGTTCAACTCATCTCTAAGTTGAGCCAAGGAATTGGAACACTGTTGCAAAGTGGAGTCCCAGTAAATAATTACGGACCTCAATATTATGTTTCAACTCTTGCAGATCTGCGCCCACAATTATTAGGTGAAGCAATGCAGGATGCGAAAGTTCGTGCCGAAGCCCTTACAAAAGCAGTCGGTGGATCAGTTGGCGCTGTCATGAGTGTGAAGAGTGGACCTTTCCAAGTCACTACTCCTGACTCAACGATGACATCAGATATGGGTGCCTACGACACTTCATCTATCGATAAGACAATAACTTCAACAGTCTCAGTTACATTCAAAACTAACTAACCTGTAACAGTTACCGTCTTAGCTTTATCGTTTATGTGGCTATAAAGAATTGTTGACGCGCTCTCACCTTTTTCAAGGGCATATCCACGAATATCTGTAGCGCTTTGATAGTCATAATCAAAGGTGTCATCGCGACCTAGAACCAGCACTGATTTCTCACGAACATAGAGTGGCAATGAATCAAAGCCATGCTTTTCCTTGACCCATTGTGGACCAACAATCTGCGCTCCTGTAAAGAAGTTTGTCCACGTTCCTGCAGGTAAGTAGAACTCAACCTCACCGGTAGCGCTAAATACTGGCGCAACCAGTATTGATGAGCCGAACATATATTGCTGATCAAGGAAGTGACATGTGCGATCGTCTGGAAATTCAATGAGCATTGCGCGAGCCATTGGCAGACCAAGATCGCGTGCTTCGTGTGCAACGCTATAGAGGTAAGGCATCAGAGATGCCTTTAGCTTTGTAAATTTGCGAGTTACATCAACGGCTTCTTCATCAAATATCCATGGCACACGTACTGATTCATTTCCATGCAGACGTGAATGCGAACTCAAAAGGCCAAATGGCAGCCATCGTTTGAATACTGCCGGATCTGGTGTTCCTTCAAAGCCACCAATGTCATGGCTCCAATAACCAAATCCGCTCAATCCCAAACTCAAACCACCGCGCAATGTTTCAGCCATGGATTCAAATGAGGATGAGTTATCTCCGCCCCAGTGAACTGGCAACTTCTGACCACCCACTGTTGCGCTGCGAGCAAAGACAATCGCATCTTTAGGATTGCGTTCCTGCAATAATTCAAAAACAGTTTGGTTATAGAGAAGCGTGTAATAGTTATGCATATCGCCAGGATTCGAGTTATCAAAATAGACGACATCAGTTGGAATTCTTTCGCCAAAATCAGTCTTGAATGCATCAACGCCCATATCAAGGAGTGCGCGCAGCTTTGATTTATACCAATCGCGCGCTGCAGGATTTGTGAAATCTACAACGGCTAAACCTGCTTGCCATAAATCCCATTGCCAGACAGATCCGTCGGCTCGCTTGAGTAAATACCCATTTTCTTTACCCTCGGTAAAGAGTGGAGATTCTTGCGCGATGTAGCTGTTGATCCACAATGAAATATGTAGACCTTGGCTCTTCAATCGCGTGAGCATTCCCTTTGGATCTGGAAATACACGTGGGTCCCATTGGAAGTTACTCCACTCGAACTCGCGCATCCAGTAGCAATCAAAGTGGAAAACGCTCAGTGGAATATCACGGTTTTTCATCTCTTCAATAAAGGAGGTCACGGTTGCTTCGTCATAATCGGTAACAAATGAGGTAGAAAGCCATAATCCAAATGACCAATGCGGAACAACTGGTGCTCGTCCAGTCAGCGCCGTGTATTTCTTAAGAATCTCTTTTGGTGTTGGACCATAAATAACTAAGTACTCAAGCTCTTCACCTTCGACGGAGAACTGAACTCGCTCTACTGCCTCACTAGCGATCTCCATTGAGACTCGACCTGCATGATTGATAAATACGCCATAGCCAGCATTAGTTATATAGAAAGGAATGTTTTTATAGGCCTGCTCACTCGATGTTCCGCCATCTTCATTATAAATCTCAACACTTTGACCATTTTTGATAAAGGATGTGAAGCGCTCACCTAAACCATAAACACTTTCGCCAACACCTAAGCCCATTTGAACATTGATGTAGTGCTTTCCATCAGCATTATCGATACTTGCAAAGCTCTTCTCGCCTTGAGTTGTAACTACCTTATTGTTGGCAAGAAACTCTAAATTCCATTTCTTACCCTTATGCAATTTTGCAGTAAGGGCTCCCGCACTAAATTGTGCGCTCTTCTCATCTTCGGTGAAAGTAGTCTTTGGAGCGCTCTCATCTAACGCGAAGCGAATCGGTGCATCTCCGCCAGCATGGTGAACAACCTTGATACGAATAACATCGGCAAGTGGTGAGTCCATAAACATCGTTAAAGTCGCAGCGTTGAGTACATCTCCGCGGTGATTGATTGTTTTCGTTGCAGCAAGAACTTTTACGGAGTTATTCTCTGATTGGATTCGATGAGGGTGGAGTGCGTATTTAGCATGAACACCCTTGCGCATAAGCCAGAAGCCATCAGTGAATTTCATAGAGTGACCGTATCACTGCGCTTGCAGAAGTAAAAGTGAGAATTAGAGAGGGATATTGCCGTGATTTCCTCGGCGATGTGGCGCAAGTGCAATTGCTTCTGCAATGACTCGACGAGAATGTTTTGGTTCCACAATCTCATCAACGGCGCCAATTTCAATTGCTCGAGCAACTCCGCCCGATACTTTTTCATGTTCTGCAGCAAGTTCTAACTCCATAGATTCGCGTTGATTTGCTGGTAAGTCTGCAAGTAATCGACGATGTAATACACGAACTGCAGCTACTGCGCCCATCACTGATACTTCTGCGTCGGGCCACGCTAATACTTTTGTTGCACCGAGTGCTTTTGAATTCATTGCAACGTAGGCACCGCCATAGGCACGACGCGTAATCAAAGTGATGCGAGGAACTACTGCTTCACCAAATGCGTGAAGTAATTTCGCACCGCGCCTAACGGCGCCTTCCCATTCTTGACCAGCGCCAGGTAAGAATCCAGGAACATCTGCAATAACGATAAGTGGAATTCCGAAGGCATCACATGTTCGAACAAAGCGCGCAGCTTTCTCACTCGCTGAAGAGTCTAGAACCCCACCTAAATGCTGAGGGTTATTGGCAATAACACCAACGGTGCGACCACCTAGTCGTCCTAATGTCGTTGTCATATTTTCAGCCCACATTTTTAGAAGCTCTAGTCTTTCGCAATTGCTATCCAAGATTGCATTTACTAAAGGCGTAACTTCATATGCGCGTCTATTTGTTGCAGCCACTAGTGGAGCTAA
>CAMCCH010000085.1 GCA_945873335.1 Bifidobacterium breve
AAGATGGCGCATTTACAAGTAACGATAAAGATATCCGCCGTTATGCAATCCGTAAGGTAATGCGCAATATTGAATTAGCAGTAGAACTTGGCGCAGAAACATATGTCTGTTGGGGCGGCCGTGAGGGTGCTGAATCTGATGCAGCTAAAGATGGCTATGTTGCAATGGAGCGCTTCCGCGAAGCATTCAACATTCTCGGCGATTTCGTTGTAGACAATGGATACAACATTAAGTTTGCAATTGAACCAAAGCCAAATGAACCACGTGGAGATATCTTCTTGCCAACAATTGGTCACGCAATGGCATTTATTTATACACTCAACCGTCCAGAACTCGTTGGCTTGAACCCTGAAGTTGGTCACGAACAAATGGCTGGCCTCAACTTCGTCCATGGAATTGCTCAAGCGCTGTGGCAAGGAAAGTTGTTCCATATCGACCTCAATGGTCAGCACGGTCCAAAATACGATCAAGATCTCGTATTCGGACATGGTGATTTGAAGTCAGCATTCTTCTTAGTTGATCTACTTGAGCACTATAAGTACAGCGGTCCTAAGCACTTTGATTACAAGCCCTTACGTACAGAAGATGACAAGGGCGTATGGCAGTCAGCAACTTCGAATATGCGTACATATTTGATTCTCAAAGAACGCGCAAAGGCATACCGCAGCGATCCACGTGTTATCGAAGCGATGAAGGCTTCAAATATTCCAGGACTACTTGAGCCAACACTTGGCGCAGGAGAGAGTTGGAAAGATTTAGCAAAGCCAGAAGCATTTGATATCGAGAAGGCTGGAGAGCGCGGTTACGGCTACGAACTTCTTGATCAACTAGCACTAGAGCACTTGATGGGTGTGAAGATCTAAATAAAAGTAAATAAAAAATGGCCTAGAGACATCTCTAGGCCATTTTTTATTATCTAGTTTTCTTTAGTTATTTGGTGGCTCCTGCGCGCTTGCGTGATACCGCGTCCACTGTTGCAGCGAGGATAAGAACTCCACCGGTTACAAGGAAGTTGATACCTGCTGGAAGTCCAAGTAGGCCAAGACCATTATCGATAATTGAAATAACAACAGCGCCAACAGCGGCGTGAGCTAAACGACCGCGTCCACCGAAGAGACTAACTCCACCCACAACAGCGGCTGCGACGCCGGAGAGAACCATTGATTTACCAGCCGTTGCCTCTACTGCGCCAATTCGGCTTGCATTGAAAATACCTGCAACAACAGCGAGCATTGAACAGATAATAAATGCAGACATTCGAATCTTTGCAACCTTGATACCAGCACGGCGTGCAGCTTCAGGATTTCCACCAACTGCATAGAGGTGGCGGCCAAAGCGTGTGCGATCGAGAATCAAAGTACCAACGAAAAGAATTGTTATTGCAAATGGCATAACTATCGGAACGCCACCAATAGCAACAGAGGAAAGACTGCGATTCACATTCAATATTGCAACGCACCCAGCCCCTAGTCCAGTCATTACTCCAAGTTTGATGAAGAGAAGAATCAGTGGTCGGTTAGGCAAATTAGATTTCTTGCGACGCATACGGTCATAGAAATTTATAAGCAATGTGAGTACCAAGAATATGCTGAGCATTAGCCAGCCAGCCCACGCAGGCATGTTGTCATTCATAATTGCCTTGAGCTCTGGAACTTCAACGCGGTAGATACCACCATCGCCAAGGAGCGCTAGTTGCAAACCTTGGAAACCTAGGAATAGACCCAGAGTTACTACGAAGGATGGAACACCGACTTTGGCAACGAAGAAGCCGATAAAGGAACCGACTAAGAATCCGACAACAAAGCCAGCCAGAATTGATACACGCCAATCCCAGCCCGCCTTGTTGGTGAGAATAATAAAGAAGGCCATTGAAAGTCCGGAGGTAACACCAGCGGAGAGATCAATTTCAGCAATCAAAATTACAAAGACGAGTGCCATCGAGAGCATCATCAGCGTTGCTGATTGAACTAAGAGGTTTGCGAAATTGAGCTTTGTGAGGAAGTAAGGATTCAAACTAGCAAAAAGTCCAGTAAGAAAAATAAGTGAGATAACAGATGGCAATGCACCCATCTCTCCGCTTTTTACGCGAACAAAGTAGTTTTTTACTTGATCGCGGATTGTGCCTTCGTGGCCAGAACTAATGGTTGTTGCTGTAGTTGTACTCATCGTTACGCCTGCTCCATGCTCTTAGTTCCGGTGATGTAGCCAACTACATCAAGGTGATTTGTCTCAGTTGCCTTGAGGTGAGCAACCATCTTTCCCAAATACAAAACGCTGATGTCATCGCATACTTTGAAAACATCCTGCAAGTTGTGACTGATGATAATTACTGCAACTCCAGAGTCAGCTAGACGGCGAACAAGGTTGAGAACTTGTTCAGTCTGAGCAACACCGAGCGCCGCTGTTGGCTCATCAAGGATGACGAGCTTTGCTTTACGGAGTACGGAGCGCGCAATTGCCACTGTCTGGCGTTGTCCACCAGATAGGGAGGCAACCTTTTGACGTACAGATTTCACAGTACGAATTTTGAGGCCAGCAAGAGTTTGAGTTGCTTCATACTCCATACTGGTTTCATCAAGTGTGAAGCCATTCATCTCTTCGCGTCCAAGAAACATGTTCTGCACGATGTCGAGGTTTTCACAGAGCGCTAGATCTTGATAAACAACTTCAATCCCAAGTGCAGCAGCTTGACGCGCACTATTGAGATGAACTTCATTTCCATCAAATTTCACAATGCCAGAGTCATAGGACTGAACTCCAGCGAGGCCTTTAATCAACGTTGATTTTCCTGCGCCATTATCTCCAACGAGGGCGGTGACTCGACCTGCATATGCTTTGAAATTGATACCTTGCAATACATCTACTGGTCCAAAACTCTTAACGACATTTTGGAGTTCGATGACGGGTGTGTCCATGGAGTGCCTCTCTCGGAGTTTTTCTTTTTATTTATAAATTCAGAAGTAAGTATTTCTTGCTTGAATCAGAGGGGGAAATTGCGAAAACCTTTGCGCCGACCAGATGGCCGGCGCAAAGGTTTATTCACGCATTTATATTATGCAACGCCGTACTTTGTACATGCTGCAGCTACTGCTGCTGTACAAATTTCAGCTGCTGATGCATCGCCTGCAGCAACAACATCCTTGACCTCATTTGGGCCAACGAGTACTGGTGTTACAGCAACGTATGGTGTTCCATCAGCAAGAGTCTTATCTGCTGTTGGCTTCTCACCCTTGAGGAGTGCGATTGCCAACTCAGATGCAGCTGTTGCCTCTAGAGTAAATGGCTTGTAGACAGTTGCTGTCTGCTTACCAAGCAATACGTTCTGTAGACCAGCTACAGATGCATCTTGTCCTGAAACTGGAACAGTCTTCTTGTTCTTGTCCAAGATTGTGATGATGTTTGCTGCGTTGTTATCGTTTGGTGCAAGAACTGCATCGACCTTACCCTGAACAGCTGTGTAAGCCTGCTCGAATAGTGTTCCAGCCTTAGCGCCATCCCATGTTCCAGCCATTTCAAATACTGGCTTTACACCAGCTGCTGAAAGAACTGCTACAGCACCGTCATAGAACATCTTTGCGTTTCCATCAGATGGATCGCCTTGTCCGTAGATAACGCGAGCTGTTGCTGGATCGATTCCCTTAGCTGCAAGACCATCAAGAATTGATTGTCCTTCTAGTGCGCCAACTGTTTCGTTATCGAATGATACGTAGTAGTCAGCTCCTGCAATTGGACGGTCATAAGCAATAACAGGAATACCTGCTGCCTTTGCCTTCTCAGTTACCTGAACAGCTGCTCCTTGATGATCAACAAGAATCATCACGCCGCAACCCTTGCTCATCATTTGTTCAGCAATTGTTGCGTACTTAGCTGTATCACCTTGTGCATTTTGGATATCTGTCTCGAAACCTGCACCTGTAAGTGCTGAATCAAGTGCTGGACGATCTCCAGTCTCCCAACGTGGTGAAGATTCTGCATCAGGAAGGATGATGCAAGCACGTGTGCTTCCGGCTTCTTCGCTCTTTGAGCAGCCAGTAAGTGCAATCGCGATAGCTGCAAATGCTGCAGTAATCGCTAAATGGCGCTTTGTCATATATTTATTACCTTTCGAAAGGTGGAAAACACCCTAGGCCGAATCTTTTCCGACCAAACAAGGATGGTGTAACCACTGCGAAGGTTATGCCAGAAGCGCGCAAAAGAGAATTGATAATTAGGGATTTCCCCCTTTGCAACCTAACAATTAGGTAACGTTTATTGCCACGCTCACGGTAACCTTGGGCGTATGCCTTCGCAGATTGATGAGTTATCACGCGTAATAACCGAAGCTATCTCGCGTGCGATCACATCTGGTGAGATTGAGGCGAGCCTGCCCGATACGGTCCCCCTAGAGCGTCCGAAGAATCGCGACC
>CAMCCH010000086.1 GCA_945873335.1 Bifidobacterium breve
TTATCTGCTTTAAACACATAATCGTTCCAATCGAAAATTCCCTCGCCAACTGGCACTTCAGTAATGCGAAGGACCATTTGCGACTCAACAATGAAATCTTTTGCATGAGCGGTACCCATACGAGAGCCTGAAACAGCAATCATTTCATCGATCAATTTAGGAGTGTCATACATGTAATCATGGGTAACTATATTTGTCGGGTCAAATCCCAGACGAAGTGATTGTGAAGTGATGCGATCGAAGATTATTTTAATGATTTTTGGATCACGAACGGTGGAAAGAACATGAGGTTTGACTACTAAGTACATGCCCTGATCTTCAGCGACTGGGATAATTTTCTCTAGAGAATCGATGTACCGTTCGAGAGATGCCTCCGTATGGTTTTCTGGTACTGGAAACCAAGCAGATTTAGGAGAGTTTGAGCCTGCTCCAGTAACGACAATATTTGAACCAAGCGCCTTGGCTACTTTGAAAGAATCGTTGACAAGTTTAATAGAATCTTTTCGCAGTGAATCATTGAATGTGCAGAGCGAGGCCCAGTAGCCCCAGTTGGAGAGCGGCTCGATTCCATTCTCACGAAGTATCTCGCCGGCACGTTTAACCTCATTGAGGTTTGTTTCATTAGGTTTGCGGATTGATTTGCCATCTCCCAAACCGAAGTGGCAGATAACCCCTTCGATCCCTATCTTGCGAAGCTTTTTAGCTAGATCAGAATCGATCTCAGCAGGATCGGTAGTAAAAGCAGTTAGCATGAGTGCGACTTTCATAACAGCGCTCCTAGACCAAGGTTAAATAGCATGTAGTTTCCGAATAGCTTCAACAATCTTTGGCACATCTGGAATTAGAGCCTTCTGCATAATTGGAGAGGCTGGAATTCTTGAATCTGGTACACCTAACCGAATTACTGGAGCTTTCAATTCGGCAAAAAGACGCGAGCTAATTCGGGCAGATATTTCAGCACCAAAGCCACCAGTTACGTTTGCTTCATGCACGATAATTGCTTTTCCATTACTAATCTTCACCGCTTCAAAGATTGTTTCTTCATCGAGCGGATTAAGCCAACGCAGATCTACAACGCAGACATCGACTCCATGTTCGGCTTTAATTTCTTCCGCCGCACGAAGAACGACGGGCGTGGTCTTGCCCCACGTTATTACTGCAAGGTCTTTTCCTTCCCGTGCAATGCGGGATCCACCAAGAGTTTCGATTGGAGCATCGAAATCAACGGGATCAGAGTTCATGTACAGGGCGCGTGACTCGATGAGAATAACTGGATCAGGATCGAGTACTGCAGCCTTGAGCATCTGATATGCATCATGTGAATTGGAGGGCAAGCCAACTTTGATTCCAGGAATGTGGGCAAGTATGGCTTCCATGCTCTGTGAATGCTGTGCACATGATCCTGGTGTAATACCTTGCTGAACGCGAACGACCATTGGCGCAGTTACTTTGCCATTAGAAATGTAGCGAACGTTGGATGCCTGATTTACTATTTGATCAAGGGCAACGAAGAGAAAATCCATCCACATAATTTCAACAATCGGCTTTAAACCGTTTTGGCTCGAACCAATTGCCGCACCAAGAATCGCTGCCTCAGAGATCGGAGTATCAAAACAACGCTCCCCATATTTTTTCCGCAAATTTCGGGTTACTCCGAAAACTCCACCAGCAGTTCCGATATCTTCGCCGAAAATTACCGCGTTTGCATCATCAGCAAGAATCTCATCTAATCCCTTATTAATTGCCAGTCCGTATGCAACTTTCTCTGAATCAATCGGTAGCGGGCGAATTTTTTCACGCACATATTTCGAAGCGACTTCGCCAATTCCATCCATTTCACCAGGAAGTGGTGCCGCAATACTCTGAGCGGCACTTTCTTCAACATAGGCGATAACTTCACTCTCAAGAATTGTTAAAGCACTTTCATCGATCCCATGCTTTGCATTGAGCAGCTCTCTTAAACGGGGCAATGGATCACGAGTTGCATGTTCCTTGCTATCACCACTGGGGCGGTAATGCTCAATGTCTGCGTTGTAATGTCCAAGAAGTCGTGGGACGGTAACTTCTAAGAAAGTAGGACCACCTCCACTTCGAGCGCGCTCGACCGCAGCTGCACCTGCTGCAAAAAGTGCAGGCATATCTGCGCCATCAATCTTCAATGCATTCACGCCATAGTTTGCAGCCCTTTGCCAAAGTTCGACATGAGGGACTGTTTCACTGATTGGTGTCATCTCTGACCAAGCATTATTTTCGCAAACAAAAATTACCGGAAGATTTCGCGCGATTGCAAAAACTAGCGCTTCATGTGACGAACCTTGATTAGTTGCTCCATCTCCAAAGGATGTGACAACAACTCCCTGATTCTTTTTGTGAAGTTGGCCCATCGCTAAGCCATTAGCAATCGGTAGCCCTGCACCGACAATGCTATTTTCACCAACAAAACCAAATTCTGGTGCAGACAAATATGGCGAACCGGCTCGACCCTCATTTGTTCCAGTTGCTTTTCCCATAATTTCTCCAAGCAAAGCCGGTGTTGGAACTCCAGCGGCTAGCGCCCAACCATGCCCTCTGTAGGTAGCAGTTATTAGATCTCGCTCATTGCATGAAGCGAGAATTCCTACTGGGACTGACTCCTGACCAATGCATGGATGCACGGAGCCCGTAATGAGGTCACTCTTTCGTAATTCCAAAACTTTCTCTTCGACTTTACGAATCAAGAACATTTTCCGATATATTTCGAGAAGATTCATTCCGCGCACAGGTAAATCCATTGGATGACGATTAAGAGTTTTCATGAGGTCCTTACTTCACTTTCTAGGAATCCTATACATTTCTCCGCTACTTGTTAAGGGGTATTTTGAGAGTTAAACTGCTGGTTATAAGAGTTTTGGATTTTTATAGGCTTGAACGTGATTCTAAATCTGATGAATAGGAGTGGATTAATTGTGAAAAATAATTCGCATTTTAATTTGCTCGATTGGCTATATATGGATGATGCCGCAGCCGAGATCTTCTCTTTTGAAGAGAGTGTGAAGAATTGGATCGCAATAGAAATTGCCTTAGCTGAAACACAGAACAAACTAGGTCTTGTTCCTGATGCAGTCTTAGCTAAAATCAAAGGATTAAAGGGTTTTCAGATCAAGGATGCAGATCAATTCTTCAGTGCTTCGGTCAATGTGGGTTATCCAATCGTCGAACTTCTCAAAGAACTCAATGACTCACTGGAACCAAGCGCCCAAGGCTTTCTTCACCTGGGCGCAACCACCCAAGACATTATGGATACCGCACTGGCGATGCAGGTCAAAAAATGTGGTGAGCTGATTGAAAAGCGAATCATCGAGCTAGGTGATGTTTTAGTGAAAATTATTACTGAACACTCGGAGAGCATCATGCCTGGGCGAACACATGCACAGCATGCAGTTCCAATTACTTTTGGTTTCAAAATCTCTATCTTTTTATCCGAATTAAGTCGTCATCTGGAGCGAATCAGAAAAGCTAATCATGATTCTGGAAGTATTTCCCTATTTGGTGCTGGTGGAACTTCTGCTGGATATGGAAAAGATTCAGCGAAGATTCGTGCAGAAGTTGCAAAGAAACTCAATTTAAATAATGTGAATGTCCCATGGCATGTAAGTCGCGATCGCTTTATTCAGAGTGCAACCGCAGCGGCTATGATTGCAACGACTCTTACAAGGCTAGCGCGAGAGATTATTGATCTCTCGCGAACCGAAGTACTTGAAGTAGCCGAACCTGGTGGCTGGCATAAAGGTGCATCATCAACAATGCCGCAAAAGCGCAACCCAGTGATGTCTGAGTCAATTATTGGATTGGCCGTTACGGCAACTGGCAATGCAGCCATGATGTTTCGTGCTGGAGAAGCAGGACACGAACGAGCTGCTGGAGAATGGCAACTAGAGTGGAAAGTTCTCCCTGAAACACTTGTCAGCACTGCTTCAGCGTTAAAAATTGCAGTTGAGATGTGTAGTGGTTTAACTGTCCATGTTGAGAACATGAAAGCAAATCTTAATGAAGATGACGGCTTGATTATGGCTGAAGCATTGATGATTGGACTTGCACCGAAAGTTGGACGCGAACGTGCCCACGATCTTGTCTATTCGGCGGTGGGAATTGTGAGATCTGAGCACATCGATTTACTTGCAGCTTTGAAGCGAGTCAGTAAAGGGATTCTGACAGATTCAGATTTCACAGAGATAAGTACAGATTCATATTTGGGCGAAGCTACTAGTATTTGCAAAATTTCATGCAAAGAATGGCTAGCGGGAAAAATTTCT
>CAMCCH010000087.1 GCA_945873335.1 Bifidobacterium breve
CAGGAAATTTTGAGTATGGAACATATGCACTCTTCATTGCAGTCTTTGCGCTCTTATGTAATAAATCCCAATCAATATTTACCATTGGGTGATTCTAAGGTGAATACTACGTAACGGCTACATCCCTGGAGAGAATATTTCGCTTACGCCCTACTTGTTTAGTAAGGTAACCCCACTATTCGAATTAATAAAGGGGGCTACGATGTCATTGAAAAACCGTCCTACCCCTGATCAAATCAAGCGCTTACCAAAAGCTCTACTTCATGATCACTTAGATGGTGGCCTTCGCCCACAAACAATTATTGATATCGCACAAGAAATTGGTTACGCATCACTCCCCACACACGATGCTAAGGAATTAGGGGATTGGTTTCGAGAGGCATGTGATTCAGGTTCGCTCGTTCGATATCTAGAAACCTTCTCTCACACAATCGCTGTCATGCAACGACGCGAAGATATTGTCCGCGTTGCTCGCGAATGTGCAGTAGATCTAGCGCGTGATGGCGTTGTTTATGCAGAGGTACGTGGAGCACCAGAACTCTTTACACATAACGGACTAACAATGTCGGATGTAATTGAAGCAACACTGGAGGGCTATCGCCTTGGCGAGGCAGAAGCAAAGGCCGAAGGTTTTACTATCCGTGTAACGTCGATTCTTTGTGGAATGCGACAGAACAAGTTGTCACAGGAAGTCGCAGAATTAGTAGTCAAATATCGCGACGCAGGAGTTGTTGGTTTTGATATTGCCGGCCCTGAAGATGGTTTCCCACCTAGTGATCAAATAGAAACTTTTGATTACTTGCGTCGCGAAAATGCTCACTTCACAATCCACGCAGGGGAAGCGTACGGTTTGCCATCAATTTGGGAAGCAATTCAATTATGCGGTGCCGAGCGCTTAGGTCACGGAGTGCGAATCATCGATGATATTGATTTCTCTGGACCAAACGCAAAACTCGGACGACTCTCTTCATACGTACGTGATCGTCGTATACCTCTAGAACTATGCCCTACTTCAAATTTGCAAACTGGAGCCGTTCATACAATCAAGGAACATCCAATCGGAAAGTTAGCAAAATTGAGATTTAGAATCACCTTGAACACAGATAATCGATTGATGAGCCAGACATCGATGTCTCATGAGATGAATGAAGTAGTCAATGCCTTTGACTGGAACTTTACAGACTTACAGCGCGTCACAATAAATGCACTCAAGAGCGCATTTATCCCATTTGAGGAACGACTCGCAATTATTGAAGAGGTTGTAAAACCAGCTTATTTATCAATCTCTGCTGAGTAATTTTTTTAGAGGTCCTCGCAGTACATCTAAGTGCGATTGCGCTATTTTTTGATCAGAGGCAATTACCTCTACGTAACATTTCATCTTTGGTTCAGTGCCACTTGGGCGAATAATGACGCGAATACCACCTGAAAGCCAGATTCGAATTCCATCTGTCGGTGGCAATTCATGTGATGGTTTCGCCAAATCATCGATTGTTTCAACATTGATGCCTGCAATTTCACGTGGTGGATTGGCACGAAGATCAGCCAAAATGAGATCCATTTTGCTCAAATCAGAAAAGCGAATAGATATTTGCTCTGTCGCGTGAAAACCATCCCTCTTCCAGACATCATTGAGTAAATCTTGCAAAGTCCTATTTTCTTGCGCGAGATCGCTAGCGATTTGAGCTAGATAAAGTGCTGCAGATATTCCATCTTTATCATTGACAGTTTTTGAATCAACACAGTAACCAATCGCCTCTTCATAACCAAAAGTGAGATTTTCTATCTTTGCTAACCACTTAAAGCCGGTAAGAGTCTCTTTGAAATCTAGTGAATAGTGATGAGCAATCTTTTTTAGGGCAGAGGATGAAACAATGGAATTAGCAAATATTCCTGTCTTTATTGTGCGCGCAATCGACTCACCAAATATGACTCCAAGTTCATCTCCACGCAACATTCGCCACTGTCCCTGCATATCCTTTATGGCAGTGGCGCACCGATCGGCATCAGGATCATTAGCAATTACTAAATCGGCATCAAATGTACGTGCAGTCTCTAGCGCTAAATCAATAGCACCAGGCTCTTCAGGGTTTGGAAATGCAACAGTTGGAAAGTCTGGGTCAGGCTTTGCTTGTGCATCGACAAGGATCAGAGATGCAAAACCACTGGAGTGAAATACTCGCTGCACCGTTTCGGTACCTACTCCATGCATGGCCGTGTAAACAATCTTGAGATCTGCAGGGTTTTTAGCAAGGCGAGCGGTGCGATGAATGTATTTCTCGACTACCTCTTCACCTAAAACTTCCCATTCATTGCTTCGCGCAACAGATTTGAGGGAAGTTATACCTGCAATTTCTTGAGCAATTGATGCATCTGTTGGATTTACTATTTGTGAAGAGTTGTAGTTGATTCCATCGACAACCCCGCCCAAATAAACTTTATAACCATTATCTTGAGCGGGATTATGACTTGCTGTCACCATAATTCCAACGTCACAGCCAAGTTCTTTTGTTGCAAAAGCTAACACTGGAGTCGGTAGGGGGCGAGGCAAGACAAATACTTTCATTCCCGCACCTGCAAATATTTGCGCGCTATCGCGTGTGAATTCTTCAGAGCCGTAACGCGCATCGCGCCCGATAACAACTGATGTGAGGTCACGCTTTTTCATGTACGCCACAAGTCCAGCAGCAGTACGCCCAACTACCGCGCGATTCATACATGATGGACCGGGTCCTAATGGGCCACGTAATCCAGCAGTACCAAATTGTAAGAACCCTGAAAATGACTTTCGCAGATTTATCTCATCATCGGCATCTAGCCAAAGTTGTAATTGCGCGCCATTCTTTGGATCAGGATCATCGGCGATCCATTGCTCAACCTCATCAAGGAATATTTGATCCATAGACTTAGAGTAACTTCGGAATAACCCCTTTGAGAAGCGCACCCATTGAATCAGCAGCTGCTTTACCTGCAGCAATAACCTCTTCGTGATTGAGCTTTTCGCCGGTAACTCCTGCTGCTGCATTTGTAACTAATGAGATACCAAGAACTTCAGCACCGAGTGCATGTGCTGCAATTGCTTCTGGGACAGTAGACATTCCAACAAGATCTGCGCCCATTGCACGCATCATCAAAATTTCTGCAGGGGTTTCATACGTTGGTCCACGCCAATGCACATAAACACCTTCCTGAAGAGAGGTGTCTTCATTTTTTACAATCGCACGAATTCTCTTGCTATATAGATCTGTTAGGTCGACAAAGTGTGCACCAATGAGTGGAGAAGTTGCTGTAAGTGAAATATGGTCACGAATTAGAACAGGTTGACCAACACGATATTCCTTATTGATTCCACCGCATGCATTGGTCAAAATCACAATTTTGCATCCAGCCTTTACCGCAGTGCGAACGCTATGAACTACAGGTTCGATTCCTTTTCCTTCATAGAGATGGGTGCGACCAAGAAAAACAAGTGCGCGAATTTTCTTTGAGCCATCATGAATTTCGTATGAGCGAACTTTTCCAGAGTGACCTTCCACGGCAGGTGGCAAGAAACCGGTAATTTCATCTGCATCGCATTCATAAGCGGGTTTTCCAAGTGCATCGACTGCGCTAACCCAGCCCGAACCCATTACGAGTGCAATGTCGTGGGATGCGATTCCTGTGCGCTTAGCGATTTCATCAGCAGCTACTTGCGCGGCTGCGAGGGGATCTTTGTAAAGAAGTTCGGTATTACTCATGCCTCAATAATGTCACAGAGGCGAGTGCCACTTGCAACGGTGTCGCCAATAACTGCTGTGAGATCAGAAATAACGCCATCTTTATGAGCAACGAGTGGTTGCTCCATCTTCATTGCTTCAAGAACGATGACAAGATCGCCCACCTTCACCTTTTGACCAACT
>CAMCCH010000088.1 GCA_945873335.1 Bifidobacterium breve
AAAGATCATGCACTTCGTTTGAAACCGATGATTAATGCAGCGCATTCCCCAACTTTTTATGAATTCGATCCAAAAGATTTACTCTCTCTTTATCGAGAGGTTGATGATAATGATGAAGAGATAGTCGTCATTTATCACTCTCATACCGAGACAGAGGCATACCCATCACGGACCGATATTGCATACGCAGGAGAGCCCGGGGCTCATTATGTGCTGGTCTCCACACGCAAAGAGATTGCACCTGCAACGGAGTTTCGCTCATATCGCATTATTGATGGCGTAGTAACGGAAGAAAAAGTTTCAATTTCCGAATAACTCTCTTTACGGTAATAATTAGCCTATGACTACAGCAATCGAAGTTCGTATCCCAACAATTTTGCGTCCCTATACTAAGGAGCAAAAAGTAGTTGCTGCAAGCGGGGAAACACTAAGCGCTGTCATTGCTGATTTAGATGTGCAATACCCAGGCATTAGCGAAAGACTTCTCGAAAATGGCGCTTTGCGTCGATTCATCAACTTGTATGTCAATGATGAAGATGTTCGTTTTCTTGGTGGACTCGAAGCACCAGTAAAAAATGGTGACTCAATAACAATTCTTCCAGCTGTTGCTGGCGGCTAAGTAAGGTCTGTAATTGGCGCGCTTTGATTCGTTAGAAAGTTCCGTAGGCAATACACCTCTTATTGGGTTGCCCCGTTTATCTCCGGCGCCCAATGTTCGCTTATGGGCGAAGATGGAAGATCGAAATCCGACTGGTTCGATTAAGGATCGCACTGCAATTGCAATGATTGATGCAGCAGAGCGAGATGGACTTCTCAAGCCTGGTGCAACAATTTTGGAACCAACCAGTGGCAACACTGGAATATCACTTGCAATGGTCTCTAAAGTCCGCGGATACAAATTGATTTGTGTGATGCCAGAGAATACAAGTCCAGAACGCCGACAACTTTTAGAGATGTGGGGCGCGACAATTATTTCATCAGCAGCAGCTGGTGGTTCAAATGAGGCAGTTCGTGTAGCAAAAGAACTTGCAGCAAAGAATCCTGAATGGGTATTTCTCTATCAATATGGAAATCCTGCTAACACTTTGGCCCATTACGAAGGTACTGGACCTGAAATATTTGCTGACCTTCCAACCGTTACACATTTTGTAGCTGGCCTTGGAACAACTGGAACTCTTATGGGTGCTGGACGCTTCTTGCGCGAAAAGAATCCAAATATCTCAATCATTGCCGCAGAACCACGTTATGGTGAAGTGGTTTATGGATTACGCAATATTGATGAAGGATTTGTTCCTGAACTCTACGATGCTTCAATTCTCACTCGTAGATTCTCAGTTGGCGCAGAAGATTCGGTAGGTAGAGTTCGCGAATTATTAGAGGTAGAAGGAATCTTTGCTGGAATTTCAACTGGTGCGATTTTGCATGCAGCACTTGCAATGGGCAAAGAGGCGATAGAGCAAGGAAAAGATGCTGATATAGCCTTCATAGTCTGTGATGCAGGATGGAAATACTTATCAACTGGGATTTATGGCAGTGCGCAGGCAGAGAAATCAATCGATGAGGCTACGCAAGGGCTAGACGATCAACTCTGGGCATAAAGTCACACGGTAGGCTTAGCAGTGTGAGCAACGCACCTATTGGAATATTCGATTCTGGCGTCGGAGGATTGACTGTTGCGCGAGCCATATTAGATCAGCTTCCCAATGAATCAACGCTTTATGTTGGCGATACAGCACGCGGACCATATGGCCCCCGTCCTCTTGCTGAAGTCAGAACTTTTGGACTCGAAACTTTAGATTTCTTAGTTGATCAAGGCGTAAAAGCAATTGTTATTGCATGTAACACTGCAAGTGCTGCAATGCTTCGCGATGCGCGCGAGCGTTACTCAATTCCTGTTATCGAAGTTATTCAACCTGCGGTTCGTCGCGCGGTAGCTGCAACTCGCACCGGTCGAATCGGAGTAATTGGAACAAGTACAACTATTGATTCACGAGCGTATGCGGATGCATTTGCAGCAGCTCCACAATTACAAATAACTTCAGTTGCCTGCCCCTTATTTGTTGAGTTTGTTGAACGTGGTGAGACTTCCGGTGAAGAGATTACAAAGATTGCTCGCCAATATTTAGAACCAGTAATGAAGGCCAATATTGACACTCTTGTTTTGGGTTGTACCCACTACCCGCTTCTCACAGGTGTGATCTCCTACGTAATGGGAAATGACGTATCGCTTGTCTCAAGTGCTGAAGAAACAGCAAAAGATTTATATAGAGTTTTAGTTGAGAATTCCTTACTACGCGCCCCTCAGAGTACGCCTGCTACACATCGTTTCTTGGCTACCGGAGATGCAAAGGCATTTGAAGTACTTGCTAGACGTTTCTTGGGACCAGAAGTCACACACGTAGAACATCATGAGAACTAAGGAGAAAAGTAATGGGGCGCAATGATGGTAGAGATGTAAAAGATTTGCGTGACATAAAGTTCACTCGTAATTGGTTAGATCATGCAGAAGGTTCAGTCCTTGTTGAATTTGGAAAGACTCGAGTTCTCTGTGTCGCATCTTTTTCACCCGGAGTGCCTCGTTGGCTAAAAGATTCTGGAAAAGGATGGGTGACATCTGAGTATTCAATGCTGCCTCGTGCAACTCATACTCGCTCAGATCGTGAAAGCGTCAAAGGTAAATTAGGTGGACGCACCCAAGAGATCTCACGCTTAGTGGGACGCTCCTTGCGAGCGATTGTAAATATGCAAGAACTTGGCGAGAACACGATTGTTATTGACTGTGATGTTTTACAAGCAGATGGTGGAACTCGAACAGCGGCAATCACTGGTGCCTATGTTGCACTCGCAGATGCAATTGCGTGGGCAAAAAAAGAAGGACACATCAAGGCTTCGGCAAATCCGCTGAGTGATTCAGTTGCTGCCGTAAGTGTTGGAATTATTGGTGGTGTTCCAATGCTTGATCTCTGTTATGAAGAAGATGTTCGAGCAGATACAGATATGAATGTTGTATGCAGTGGTGATGGTCGTTTCATCGAGGTACAAGGCACGGCGGAGGGAACTCCATTTGATCGTGATCTCCTTGATCAATTACTCAATCTTGCTGTAACAGGGTGCAAGGATCTAACGCAGCTCCAACATCGCGCACTTTCGAAGTAAGTTCTATTCGTGTCACAACGATTAGTACTTGCAACTCGCAATCAAGGAAAGATCATTGAATTGCGCAGAATTCTTGATGCAATATCAAATGGGGCTATCGAACTAGTAAGCGTTGAGCAATACCCAGAGATACCTGATGTTGAAGAAACAGGCTCGACTTTTGAAGAAAATGCACTCTTGAAAGCTGTAGCAATATCTAAAGCAACTGGTTTACCTGCGATTGCAGATGATTCGGGCCTTTGCGTTGATGCACTTGGCGGTGCACCTGGAATCTTTTCTGCACGTTATGCCGGTAAACATGGCGACGATAATGCAAACCTCAATAAAGTTTTAGTTGAACTTCAAGGCGTAGAAGATACGAACCGTTCTGCGCACTTCACATGCGTTACGGCATTGGTAATGCCAGATGGCCGTAAGGTTACGAAAATGGGGGAGTTTCATGGCTTTATCGCCCATGCACCAGTGGGAGATTTTGGTTTTGGTTATGACCCAATATTCATACCGCAGGGCTCCAGTATTACTTCCGCCCAGATGAGCGCGCAGGAGAAGGATTTAGTAAGCCACCGCGGAATATCACTCCGTGCCATCGCACCACATGTGATCGAATTGCTGGGGACGCTGGGGTAACCTTGGGCTATAACGATGACTAAACCGTTGTCGCATCGCAACCTCAAGGAGTAAACGTGGCTGTAAAGAAATCAACAACAAAGAGGGTT
>CAMCCH010000089.1 GCA_945873335.1 Bifidobacterium breve
GCTGATGGTGAGATCATTGGCAGACGAGCAGCCTTGTAATAAGGAAGTGATGAAATTGTTGCGCCAGAAAATGCTGGTCCAACGATTGCAATGATCTTCTTATTAGCAGCAGCACCTGGTGCAACTGTAAGTGCTACAGATCCGGCGCCCTGATCGTCAATTGTTACTAGGTTGATCTTTACAGCTGGGTTTGAATCGTTGTACTTCTTCAATATGTACTTAGCCGCGTTTAGCTCATCGATGCCTGTTTGAGCAGAATCGCCAGTTAGTGGGCCTTGGTAAGCAATTGTGATTTCCTTTACTTTGGCACTTGCCGGTGTTGATGCAACTACGCCAAATGTAAGCGCAGCTGAAGCAGCAATAGCAAAGCCACTGATGATCTTCTTGTTCATGTAGAGCCTTCCTGTTTTTTCTTTCATGTGTCCCGGGACAGGGAGGCAATTAGGGTAATGGTGAACAATAGGTGAACACAACTTAGATTCCCGCCTGAATTGTTTCTCTTTTGTTATAAATGGGTGATTTTGCCCCCTCAGGCGCAGCCTCCCGCAGGCCTATCTATCAGGGACGGCATCTGGATTGAGGACGGCATTGGCCACCTCTTTCATGGTCAAACGCCTATCCATGGCAGCCCTTTGAATCCACGAGAAGGCTTCTGGCTCTGAAAGATTGAGCGCCTTCATCAATACACCTTTTGCGCGATCAATAATTTTTCGAGTCTCTAATCGATCATGCAGATCTGCAACTTCGTCGGCAAGTGATCGCATCTGTGTGTGCCTACTGATTGCAATCTCAATCGCAGGAACTAAATCACTAATTGTAAAAGGTTTTACGACGTATGCCATAACGCCTGCATCTCGTGCGCGATCAATGAGTTCGCGCTGACTAAATGCAGTCAGCATGAGAACTGGTGCGATACTAATTATTTTCTCTGCTGCCGATATTCCATCGAGTATTGGCATTGCAACATCGAGAATTGCTAAATCTGGTTTGTGTAGTTCTGCTAATTCAATTGCTTCTGCGCCATTAGTCGCTTGCGCTACAACTTCATAACCCGCTTCAGCAAGCATCTCAACTAAATCCATACGGATGAGTGCTTCATCTTCTGCTACGAGAATGCGAGTTGTCATGTGCCCCGAGTCGGATTCGAACCGACACTATGCAGTGTTTGAGACTGCCCTCTCTACCGTTGGAGTACCGAGGCGCAGTGGTAATTCTACCTGTATGCCGGGGCTACTCCGCCAACTGCGTCACCAACTCGGTGAACGCGCATTGCATTAGTTGAGCCAGGAATTCCTGGAGGTGAGCCTGCAACAATCATCACATTATCACCGGTGTTGGCGCGCTTTGAATCGATAAGAAGGTGATCTGCTTGTTTCACCATTTCATCAGTGTGACTGACCATGGCAATAATCATTGGTTCGATTCCCCAAGAAAGCGCTAAGCGGTTATATGTGCCGCGATCTGGAGTCAGTGCCAATATTGGAATTGGTGAACGAAGTCGTGACATGCGTCGTGCCGAGTCACCACTTTGAGTAAATGTCACTAAGAATTTTGCCCCAACGATTGCACCAACTTCTGTTGCAGCTTTTGTAATCGCTCCGCCTTTTGTCTTTGGAGCAGTTCTCATTGGGCGAATCATGTTGAATCCACCCTCCTCGGTGCGCTCAATAATACGAGCCATTGTTTGAACTGCTTCGATGGCAAATTCGCCCACACTTGTCTCACCAGAGAGCATGAGGGCATCTGCGCCATCGAGTACGGCATTGGCGCAATCTGTTGCTTCGGCGCGAGTCGGGCGTGAATTAGTAATCATTGAATCCAACATTTGTGTTGCAACAATGACAGGCTTCGCTGCTTCGCGAGCAAGTTCAATGCAATGCTTTTGTACAAGCGGAACATCCTCAATTGGAAGTTCAACTCCTAAGTCACCTCGCGCGACCATGATGCCATCGAATGCGTCGACAATTTCTTGTAAGTTTTCAACAGCTTGTGGTTTTTCAATCTTTGCAATTACTGGAACTCGAATACCGACTTCATCCATAATTCGATGTACGTCAACGATATCTGCCGCACTTCTGACAAATGAGAGTGCGATGAAATCTGCGCCTGCTCGAAGACCCCAGCGAAGATCATCCATATCTTTATCAGAGAGTGCGGGGACTGAAACCGCTACGCCCGGAAGATTGATGCCTTTGTTATTGCTAACAGCTCCTGGCTCAATTACTTTTGTAACTACATCATTACCTTTTACTTCAATGACTTCGACTGTAACTTTGCCATCATCGATAAGAATGCGATCTCCTGCTTTGCAATCCCCCGGTAGACCTTTATACGTTGTTCCAACGCGCTCTTTCGTTCCTTCAATTTCATCAGTTGTTATTGTGAAAATATCTCCACGCGATAAATCGTGTGGACCAGCCTTGAATCGCGCTAAGCGAATCTTTGGACCTTGAAGGTCTACAAGAATCGCAACAGGTTTTCCTGCTTCAGCGGCTGCAGCTCGCACTTGATCTAAACGGTTTTGGTGTTCGTCATATCCACCATGCGAAAGATTGAGTCGAGCCATATTCATTCCAGCTGCGATGAGTTCGCGTACTTTTTCAGGGGATTCAACTGCGGGACCCATTGTGCAAACTATTTTGGCACGACGCATTTTTCTACCTTATCTCTCTAGACCATCATTGGTCGCGCTGTTGGCGCGATTGGATAAGGAAGTTGAGTATCTCCAGTGAGATATGTATCAACTGCAGAGGCAGCGCTGCGCCCTTCTGCTATTGCCCAAACTATTAGTGATTGGCCGCGGCCACAATCGCCCGCAACGAAAACACCATCAATATTTGTTGCATAGTTTTCATCGCGAGCAATATTGCCGCGTGCATCTAGTGCAACATCTAGTTGATCAATGAGTGCATTCTTTTCGGGTCCCGTAAATCCCATTGCTAGAAAAGCAAAATCAGCAGGGATTTCTTTCTCGGTTCCTGGCACTGATTCAAATTTTCCGTTGACAAACTTTGTTTCAACAATCTTTAGTGCGCGAAGATTTCCATTCGCATCTCCCAAAAATTCTTCGGTACTCACGGCGAAGAGTCGATTATCTGTCTCTTCGTGAGCACTTGAAACACGATAAATCATTGGATAGGTCGGCCATGGTGCATTGCTGGGACGCTCATCTGATGGCCTTGGCATAATTTCGAGCTGAGTAATACTTGCTGCTCCCTGGCGAATAGAAGTTCCAAGACAATCAGCACCTGTATCTCCGCCACCTAAAATAACAACGTGTTTACCAGCGACATTAATTGGTGGGTTTTCTACCTCACCAAGGGCTTGTTTATTTCCCCATGGAAGAAATTCCATTGCTTGATAGATTCCTTTGAAGTCACGACCAGGGATTGGAAGGTCACGCCATTGCGTTGCACCAATCGCTAAAACAATAGCGTTGTACTTTGAACTCAGTTGATCGCCCGTTATCTCGCCACCAACATCGACTCCTGGACGAAAGCGAGTTCCCTCTTTCTCCATCTGCGCTAAGCGTCGATCCAAAATGTGTTTTTCCATTTTGAATTCAGGGATTCCGTAGCGAAGCAATCCACCAATTTTATCTGCTCGCTCATACACAACAACAGTGTGTCCTGCGCGTGTGAGTTGCTGTGCTGCAGCAAGGCCTGCTGGGCCAGAACCAATGACTGCAACAGTCTTTCCAGAGATTCGATCAGGTGGCAATGGTTTTA
>CAMCCH010000090.1 GCA_945873335.1 Bifidobacterium breve
ATTTCTGTTGCTGCCTGTGCTGGTGCTGCGAGCATTGCTGATGCGAGAACCGCAGGCAACCCCAACATCAGCGCTTTAGCTAAGCGACTATTTCGAACGATCTTCATCCCTGCTCCTTTTGCTTCGATGAGTAAAAGAACCACCCGCGATTGAATGGTTTCAATTACCCGCAAAAATAGTCCTACAGGATTCAAGCGTCAATAGGTTCTATATAAATGTTTGATAACGATAACAATCGAGATTCTCAGCATGTGAACACGGTATTTACCCTCGTTACCTTTATATACCTCTTATTGGGTACTAGGGTTGCAATCTCAGAGCGGGTCTTTCGGTATGGGTTTGGAGAGGATTGGGATGCTTCGACGCTCACTCCTTTCTGTTCCAGGGGATAAAGAGGCGATGATTGCCAAGGCGCAATCACTTGCCGTCGATTCACTCTTTTTTGATCTAGAGGATTCCGTATCACCCCAATCAAAAATCGCTGCCCGAGCCCTCATTTCTCAGAGCGTCAAGAGAAGCCTCTTTTCGGCTCCTTTTATTAGTGTGCGTGTGAATGCTCGAGATACCCCTTTTATCGCAGATGATTTGGCACTTCTCTCTGGAGGCCTTGTCCGAGAGATTGATTCCATTATTTTTCCAAAAATAAATAGCATTGATGACTGTAATTGGATGGATGACCAACTCGCATCGGTTGAAAAGGCTGCCGGCATTGCAGTTGGAACTATCGCAATTGATGCACAAATTGAAAGTGCGCAAGGTCTTCAGAATGTCAATCAGATTGCGGGCCATCCCCGAGTTATATCTTTATCTTTTGGACCACTTGATTTTCTTGCTGACATTGGTGCGCCAACTCTTCATATCAACGAATCAACACAAGCAATTATCAATCATGCTCTGGCACAAATCTTAATAGCTGCTCGTGCCAATGGAATTGAAGCACTCGATGGTCCAACAGTCGATTACAAAAATCCTGAAACATTTGAGCGAAGTGCATTAACAATTTATAGTATGGGGTTTGATGGTAAATGGTTGATTCACCCAAGCCAAATAGAGTTATGTCATAAAGTATTTACACCCACTATTGAAGAATTCAAAAGTGCTATTGCTCTTCTAAAAGATTACGAAGGTCAAGGCGTCATTGTGCGAGATCAAGTAATGGTTGATGCGGCATCGATTCGAATGGCTCAAGTAGTAATGAGCCGCGGTGTTGCAGCAGGATTTACGCTTTAGTTACTTTCACAGACAGCAATTGCATCGCCTGTTTTGATTTCATCTCCATCTTTGAAGAAAATTTCAAGGAGTGTTCCAGCAACAGGTGATGGGACTTGAACGGTTGCTTTATCTGTTTCAACTTCCATCAGATCATCACCAACTGCAATCACATCACCAACAGCTTTATTCCAAGCAACAAGATAGACCTCATCAACAGTCTCGCCTACGCGTGGCATCTTGATAGTCATCTTCATTATTTGCCCGCCTTTGCCGGTGTCCAAATATTGCTAAACATCGCTGATAATTCTGGCTCTGGATCAGATTCAACCTTCTTAGCAAGGGCGCCTAAATCAGCTTCCATTGTTGATTTCATCTGATCAATTTGATCTTGCGTAATTAATTTGCGCGCAATCAAATCTTGTTCAGTGACTAGTAGTGGGTCGCGCTTTTGCCATTTTTCTAATTCACCTTCAGGGCGATACAGCGCTTGGTCTGCACGTGAATGGCCAGAGAATCGATAAGTTTTTGCTTCTACAAGTGTTGGTCCGCCTCCACTACGAGCGCGGTCAACTGCTTCGCCTATTCCTTTACGGACTGCATGAATATCCATGCCATCAATTGCCATGTGTGGCATTGCATAACTCTCGGCACGTATATGCAAATCTTCAATTGGAGTTGTCGTATTGATGCGGCTGTATTCACCGTAGACGTTGTTATCGCAGATAAACACAATTGGGAGTTTCCAAATTGCTGCCAAGTTCAGTGATTCATGGAATGCACCAATATTTGTTGCGCCATCACCAAAGAGTGCAACGCTAATATTTTTTGACTTCTGAACTTGGAATGCAAGAGCTGCACCTGCTGCAATTGGCATTCCTCCGCCGATAATTGCAGAAGTAGGAAGTACGCCAACTGATGTGTCACACATGTGCATAGATCCGCCAACACCACCGCAACATCCAGTTGCTTTGCCCATAATCTCACCAAGAACGGAATGCGGCGTTAGACCAAAAGCTAATGCGAGTGCGTGGCTTCTATACGTACCAGCAATAACATCTGTTGGTTTCAAAGTTGTTGCCATACCTAGCGCAAGTGCTTCTTGACCAACTGCTAAGTGCGTTGTTCCACGTATCGAACCCGCAGCGAAAAGTGCATTGGTAATTTTTTCGAATTCGCGAATTTCAACCATGCGCTCATAACATGCAAGATCGTTGCCGTATAAGGCGTTGCGGCGTTCTAATGATGTAGTCATTTCGCCACCCCCTCAGCAACCCACCATGGTTGTGGTGCTCCGCTTTGAGAAAGTGCGTGCTTTATTTGACGAGCTACATCATCACTTGTTGGCGCAAATCGAGCTTCGAGTCCGCCATTGAATGGCACAGGCACATCTGGTGTTGTAATTCTAAATGGCGCAGATTTGAGGGATGAAAATAGTTGCGCAGTAACTGTTGCAACAATTTCTGATCCCCAGCCGCCGCTTTGTGGTGCTTCTTCAACCACGATGAGACGGCCCGTTTTCTTCACTGATGCAAGAACTGTTTCGCGATCCCAAGGAATTATTGTTTGCAAATCAACAAGGTCCGCCGAAACTCCCGCTGCCTTGATTGCAGCCTCTGCAATGTTGACCATGTGACCAAGTGCGACAATTGTTATATCGCTACCAGTGGCGCGCATTGATGCTTTTCCAATTTTTGTAACTTTTGATGTATCTACCTCACCACGCTCTGCATAAAGTATTCGTGGCTCTAAAACAATTACTGGATCTGGATCTTGAATTGCGGCACGCAAAAGACTATATGCGGATTGCGCATCACTAGGCATCAAGACTTTCAATCCTGGCGTTGATGCAAACCAATGTTCAAGTGTTTGTGAGTGTTGGCAACCAAATCCAAGCCCTGAGCCAACAGATGCACGAATTGTCATTGGTACCGAAAGGGTGCCATTGCTCAAGTAGCGCATTTTTGCGCCTTCAGTAACAACTTGATCTAGTGCAACACCGAGGAATTCAATAAACATAATTTCTACTACTGGTTTCAATCCCATCATTGCTGCGCCAACGGCTGCGCCAGTAAATCCCATTTCAGAAATTGGTGTATCGCGAACACGTACCGGTCCGAATTCTTCTAAAATTCCTTCAGATGTTTTGAAAGGACCTTCTGCTTCGGCAACATCTTCACCAAAGAAAATTACATTTTCATCAGCGCGCATCTCATCAGCTAGCGCGGCAACAATCGCCTGTCGGACTCGCATTGCAGTCATGGCATCTCTTTCAAATACTTAGAAAAGTACTACTGGAAACGTTTGCTAGAGTATTGAAATGAAGGGCTCTAAGTCAATAATGAGCTATGAAAGATTGGTCACTTTGAGATGAACTTGCCACTA
>CAMCCH010000091.1 GCA_945873335.1 Bifidobacterium breve
CTAGGAGAAGCCAGTAAATAGTGATGGTATTAGTTGAAATCGCTAGGGCAATAAGGGCTGCGATAACACAGCGGATTGAATTAGCCCCTGCCAATAAGAACCTACGATCAACTCGATCAACGATGGCACCGATAGGAATGGCAAATAAAAGCCATGGCAGCATTACTAACGCACTTATGGCCGAAATAAGGACTGGGTTTTTAGTAAGCGAAACAGCAAGAAGTGGAGCGGCGGCGATCAAAACTCCATCGGCCAAATTTGTCAGCAAACTGGCGCCCCACATGCGATTGAAGGCAGGACCCAGGGATTTCATGTGTGCCAGCCTAGTGCTGGGAACTACAGAGCTAAGTTCTTCGTTATCTGATCTGCATGCTCAATGGCATGGCGGGTGTAGGCCTTGAGCCATTGTTCAAGTGAGAACTCCCCGCGTTCTGAGTGAATGCAAAAGTTCTTTAACTGCTCTGGTTCAAGACGCTTGATAACTTCTAATGAACCCGCACGTACTGCTTTAAAGACAGCAATAGATGTCTCTACCGGCATATCTGCGTAACCAAGAGTTGGGTTCTTTGCCCACAGGCCTTCGTCATAGCCTTGAATAGCAGATCCAGGTTCTGCAACTAAACGCTTAAGGCGTGCAAAGGACTGTGCCTCACTATCGGCGCAGTGGTGAATAACTTGGCGTGAACTCCAGTCTTCCCCCACGCACAGATCTAGCTTTGATTCTGGGACATTAGTAGCAATAGCCAAAAACTCATTCGTTGCTTTTTCATAAGCTGCGGCAATCTCTGCAATCGATGACATTAGTTTCCAATCTGTGGTTGGTTTGAATGGCTCTCAACTAAGTGGCCATTATCTTTAACCTTATGTGCCAATAAAGCAATAGCAATCATGAGCACCGCAAAGGTCTCAAGCAGTAGGCCTAAACCGCTGGTGAAGCAAGCAAATTACGAGGCGTATTCTCCTGTTACAAGGAAATAGACTCTGCGAGAAATTGATACTGCGTGATCTGCATATCGCTCGTAGTAGCGACCGAGCAAAGTTAAATCAATTGCTGTTTCGATCCCATGCTTCCATGTTGGCTCAATTAAGACTGCGATCAATTTACGGTGAAGGTCATCCATCACATCATCATCGCGCTCGATTTCAAGGGCCATTTGGGTATTGCGTGTAGCAATTACAACACCAGTCTTTTCGGTGATGGCAACTGCTGCAACTCCCATGGCTTGAATAATTGCAACTAGCTCTGGTGGAACTGCAGCATTTGGGTGACGTAGGCGAGCAACCTTGGCAACGTGGTGGGAAAGATCTCCCATGCGTTCTAAATCTGATCCCATGCGCAAGGCAGTAACAAGAGCTCGCAAATCCGAAGCTACTGGCTGCTGTCTTGCAATAATGTCGATGATGCGAAAATCTGTTTCGTGCTGGTAATCATCGATCTTGACATCGGTTGCAATAACTTCCTCAGCAAGTTTTAAGTCGCAGGAAAGAATGGCAGTCGTTGCCTTTGTCATTGAAGAAGCAACCATCGCAGTAAGGTCGACCAGAGACTGCGAGACGTTGTCTAGTTCATCTTGGAATACAGATCTAATGAGGGCCATGGCCTAAACCTATGTGGAGGTAGTGAATAGAGTCCATTGGTTAGGTGAACGGAAGGTAAACTGGGGATTTGAGCCTAGAGAGTGAGGCCTATGAAGTTCTTGCGCCGCGATTTAGAGGCCCCAGAACCTAGAACCTTGCCCGAAATGCTCCTTGAGACATTAAATCTTCTAGATGGCGATTCCATGATTTTAGCCCCTGGTGAAATTCCTTTATTTATCACCCCTGGCGTTGAGACGTTAGGGATTCTCAAGGATGGTCGAATTCAAAGCTCTGAATTATTAGCAACAGTTCGTGTAGTTCGTCGCACACATAATCAGCAAGTTGGAACGATTCAAATTCCCCGTGGACCAATTGGAGAGGGCAAGCACGAGCTGACAGTAAAAGTTCTCCCCCTAACAAAAGATGACTTAGTTTTAGTTCTCATCAGCGATGAGAGTGAAGCCCAACGCGTTCATGATGTGCGCCGCGATTTTGTGGCCAATATTTCACATGAGTTAAAGACTCCCATTGGTGCGCTCTCCCTGCTCAGCGAAGCAGTCCTGGGTTCAAAAGATGATCCAGAATCAGTTGTTAAATTTGCTACCCGAATGCAATCAGAAGCAAAGCGCTTAACTGATTTGGTTCAAGAGATTATCCATTTATCTCGTGTGCAAGATTCCGATCCGCTCCAGCTAGCCCATGAAGTAAGCGTTGGATACGTTATTAGAGAAGCAATAGATCAGTGTCAAATTACTGCTGATAGTCGCAATATCACCGTGAGCCATAATGAGGATAGCCAAGATGTTGTTCTAGGCGATCGTGACCAATTAATTATGGCAGTCCATAACTTGGTCGAAAATGCCATCAACTATTCACCTGAAAACACCAAAGTTTCAGTCACAACCGCTAGTGAATCTGGAATCATTGACATTTCCGTTACAGATCAAGGAATTGGAATCTCAGAGTTAGAACAAGATCGTATCTTTGAGCGTTTTTATCGTGTTGATCCAGCACGTTCTCGCCAAACAGGTGGAACAGGGTTAGGTCTTTCAATCGTTAAGCACGTTGCAGCAAAGCATGGCGGTGAAGTAAAGGTATGGAGCGTCGAAAACGTCGGAAGTACTTTTTCAATCCGACTACCCATCTATGAAACACCTATGGAGAGCGTTGAATGACAAAGATACTTATCGTTGAAGACGAATCATCATTTTCTGAAGCCTTATCTTTTCTCCTTGGAAAAGAAGGCTTTGAAGTAAGCGTTGCTGAAGATGGCCGTGCTGCGCTCAATACCTTTGCAAAAGAAGGTGCTGACTTAATTCTCCTTGACTTAATGATTCCAGAAGTTTCTGGGGTGGATGTGTGCCGAACCATTCGCACAACTTCACAAGTTCCAATCATTATGCTCACTGCAAAAGATGCAGAGATAGACAAGGTCGTTGGTCTTGAACTTGGCGCAGATGACTACGTGACTAAGCCTTATTCATCGCGTGAATTAATAGCTCGCATTAAGGCCGTGCTTCGCCGTGGGGTTCCAGATAGTGAAGAGCATGGTGATCTTGATGTTGTCTCAGTTGGCCCAATTAAATTAGACACTGCGCGCCACCAAGCAACGATTAACGGTTCACTTGTTGGTCTTCCACTCAAAGAGTTTGAATTATTAGAGTTTTTAATGAGAAATGCTGGCCGTGTTTTAACACGTTCACAGCTCATTGATCGTGTGTGGGGCGGAGATTACTTCGGTGACACAAAGACCCTGGATGACCACATCAAGCGTTAGCGAACAAAGATTGAAGCAGATCCAGCTAACCCTGTATTGATTCAGACCATCCGCGGTCTTGGTTACAAGTTAGAGAACTAACCCTCAAGGGCCAGCACTCTCGCAAGCGCTGAAACAGGCTTTTCCTAGTTCATATTTATAGTTATAAACCTATTATGAAAGCATGACTTCTCTAGAAAACATTCGAAGCACGGTCAATGACTCCAAATTCACTTACC
>CAMCCH010000092.1 GCA_945873335.1 Bifidobacterium breve
TAAGTATCGATTAGAGGACGACAATGAACATTCTTGATGCCGTAGATGCAGCTTCACTGCGCAAAGACATTCCGCAATTCCGTGCAGGAGATGAGCTCAAGATTCATGTTCGCGTTATCGAAGGTAGCAAGAGCCGTCTTCAGGTCTTCCAAGGAATCGTTATCCGTCGCCAAGGCGATGGCGTTCGCGAAACATTTACAATCCGTAAAGTTTCATACGGTGTTGGAGTAGAGCGTACTTTCCCAGTTCACACACCAGTGATTGAAAAAATTGAATTAGTAAAGAAAGGCGAAGTACGTCGCGCCAAGCTTTATTACCTACGCGATCTTCGCGGTAAGGCTGCAAAGATTCGCGAAAAGCGCGATGGCGTTGAAGGTTACGGCGATGGAATTCTTTCTACTCCAGAACCAATCGTTGCAGCAGTGGCTGCAGCTGTAGTTGTTGAAGAAGTTATTGAGGCACCTGTTGCGCAAGCAGTCGTTGAAGCGCCAGTTGCTGAAGCTGTTTCTGAAGAGGCACCAGTTGCCGAGGCAGCAGCAGAAGAAAAACCAGCAACCGAATAACACCTTCTATGCCTCGTAAGGGTTCACTCCTCAAGGAGTTCCCAATACTTGTAGTTGTCGCATTAATTGTTTCGTTGCTTATCAAAACTTTCTTAGTCCAATTTTTCTATATCCCTTCAGGCTCGATGGAAAATACTCTACAAATCAAAGATCGCGTTGCTGTCAATAAGATTCCATTTATCTCACGCTCTATACATCGCGGAGATATTGTCGTTTTTCGTGATCCAGCTAATTGGTTATCAGAGCCATTTACTTCGGAGTCTCCATTTGTAGTTGAAAAAATACGTGAGGGATTAGTAGCTCTCGGCGTGCTCCCCAACCCCGCCAAGCAATACCTTGTAAAGCGCGTTGTCGGTATTGGTGGAGACAGAGTTATCTGTTGCAATAAGAATAAGAAGCTAACAATCAATGGCAAGGAATCAACTGAGCCTTATATCTTTGAAGGAAATGATCCAAGTGATTTGAACTTCGATGTCACGGTGCCTGCAGGCAAGATCTGGGTAATGGGTGATCATCGCGGTGCAAGTGCTGATTCTCGTTACCACCAAGATGACATCAACAAAGGCATGGTTCCATTGAATCGACTAACAGGTCGCGTAGTCGCTGTTATTTGGCCTTTCAAGAATTTGAAAATTATTAGCGGTACTAATTCCCTGAAGTAGTCTGCAATGAAAGTAATCGAACAACTTCTCATAGAGGCAGGCATTTCACCTATTGCCGGAGTCGATGAAGCTGGTCGTGGTGCTTGCGCAGGCCCACTCGTTATTGCAAGTGTTATCTTGAAAGACCCCTTTGCGACCGAGTTAGCGCCTGTTCGTGATTCAAAAGAGATTCCAGAAAATAAACGCGATGCTATTTATGAATTGATTATGGGCATTGCTGCATCGGTAAGTGTGATTATTGTTCCCGCAAAAGAAGTCGATGCACGCGGCGTTCATGCAGCAAACCTGGATGGAATGCGCAGAGCAGTTCAAGGTTTAGATCAAGTACCTGCATATGTACTAACAGATGGTTATGCCATTGAGGGACTGGGGCTTCCTAATTTGGCAGTGTGGAAAGGTGATCAAGTTGTAGTTTCGATTAGTGCTGCATCAATTATTGCCAAAGTTACGAGAGATCGAATCATGCGTGAGATGGATAAAGAATTTCCTCTATACGGCCTCGCTGGCCACAAGGGATATATCACCGCAGCGCATACGAAAGCACTCAATGAACATGGACCAATAATTGAGCATCGTCGTTCTTTTGCAAATATTGCAGCTCTTATCAACAAAGGCTAATACCCACATACAATCAAAACTTATTCAAGTGAGATTTCAAAAATCCTTACCCTCGCCCTCATACCAAAAGTCGTAACCAGTGGGAAGGCAATTCGAGTTGAATGAGCGTGAAGCGCGGGCAATTCTTTTTACATGCATTGAAGGGGGCTCATCTTTTTGGTGCTCTGAAATCCGCAAAAGTAGCGCACTGGATGTGTATGAGGGAGCTATTGCAGGGATTTATGAAAGCGTAAAACTTGAAAGAATAGTTTCAAAAATTCAGAGTGCGAATCCAAATCTCATCCTAGAGAAAATAGAGAGAGCGCATTTTCAATTTCTCACGCCAGAAGATAGTGATTGGCCTCATCAAGTAGATGATTTAGTAGCCCCGCCAATAGCCCTCACCGTCAAA
The DNA here is from genome assembly GCA_945873335.1 of Bifidobacterium breve. GTDB lineage: Bacteria > Actinomycetota > Actinomycetes > Nanopelagicales > Nanopelagicaceae > Planktophila. Next base: position 2,235 of record CAMCCH010000092.1, read on the forward strand.
GGTAATTCAAACATTTTAACTAATTTATCCCTTGCTATTGTCGGAACAAGGAATCCAACTCCCTATGGAATGCGAATAGCCAGTGATTTCGCTGCAGGATTTGTTGATCGCGAATGGGCAGTAGTAAGTGGTGGCGCCTATGGAATTGATACTCATGCACATAAAGGCGCAGTTATCGCAGAAGGAATAACTATCGCAGTTGTTGCAACCGGCCTAGATATCAACTATCCCGCTGGCAATGCGCGACTCTTTGAGCAAATATTGGAAAACGGAGCAATCATTAGTGAAGTGATGCCAGGAGTACATGCAATACCTGCGCGCTTTCTAACACGCAATCGACTCATTGCTGCCCTTTCTAAGGCAACACTTGTTGTTGAGGCAGCATTTCGAAGCGGATCACTTCGCACTGCCCGTGATGCAGCAGAGTTGATGAGACCAGTAATGGCAATTCCGGGTCCGATAAATTCGCCAACAAGTGAAGGTTGTCATCGACTTATTGGAGAGCGAGCAGCAGAGATAGTCACATCAGTGCCTGATGCAATGGAGTTTGTCTCCAGCTTTCAATGAGAGAATAAGTCCATGAGTGAATTCCGTTCGGGCTTTGTAGCCATAGTTGGCCGCCCAAACGTTGGAAAATCAACTCTTATCAACGCACTCGTTGGTAGCAAAATTGCAATTACCTCCCATCATCCCAACACAACTCGTAATGCAATCCGCGGAATTGTTCACCGCCCAGAGTTTCAAGCAGTACTTGTAGATACACCAGGAATTCATAAGCCAAAGACGCTCCTTGGTCATCGCCTCAATGCAGTTGTGGGCGAAAGTATGGATTCAGTTGATTTAGTACTTATGTGTATTCCTGCCGATGAGACATCAGGTGCTGGAGATGTCTATCTTGCTGCTGAGATTGCGAAGCATCCAAAGGCTAAGAAATTCGCAGTTATTACAAAGACAGACCTGCTTTCAAAAGAGAAATTAGCACTTCGCCTTGCAGGCATTATGGATTTAGCAAAGGGCTTTACATGGGATGAAATTATTCCCGTCTCTGCTGCGATTCACGAACAGATAGATTTACTGAGCGAACTCATTGGAAAAAATCTTCCACAAGGACCTGAGTATTACCCAGCAGGGATGACAAGTGATCAAGGTAGCGAACAACTCATTTGCGAACTTATTCGCGAAGCTGCACTGCGTGATGCCCGCGAAGAATTACCACATTCAATTATGGTTACCATTGATGAGATTTCAGAGCGTGAAGAAAAAGGTTCACGTCCCTTCTTTGATATTCATGCAACGATCCATGTGGAACGCGATTCACAGAGAGC
>CAMCCH010000093.1 GCA_945873335.1 Bifidobacterium breve
TGCGGACATAGTTCTGTACGCGCAATCTCTTTTCCTCCAGGTGGAACCGTGAATCGATCCCAGTGATATTGAAACCATGGTCCTGTTGGAATAAAACTTTCATCATCAGTAGCAATCTCGTGCCAACCAAGTTCTGGGTATGGCCCACGTGCAACAGTGCCACCGAGGGCTCGCGCCATCAATTGGCCACCAAAACAGATTCCAAGAATAGGAATACCAGCATTGTGTGCCTCTTGTAATTTATGCATTTCAGGCAATAACCAGTTGCCAATTCGTTCATCTTCAAATGCGCCCCATGGTGCACCAAGTGCAACGATTGCATCGAACTCTAGGAAGTTTGGCCAATTCACTGTGACATTGGGAGTCTTGTAATTCTCTTTATCAACAACAACGCATTGTTGGATTTCATATCCACGATTTCTAAATTGAACTGCAACTGGTCCGCCATCACTTACATAATCTTGCAAGATAAAGAGAGCCCGTTTAGTCATAGCGGGAATAATATCTTTCGAATTTTCATTTAGCAATTCTAATTGGCGCTTGTCCTCGCGCAATTAGTCTTTCGAAGTGAAGTTCACGCTTTTCATTGAATCTATTTGACTCATCCGTTGCACCGGCTAGCCATGTAGCAAGTTCATCACGAGCAGCTTGACCATCTCCACTGAAATCTTCGCGATCGAAGATATTCCATGCTCGAAGAACTGGTGCTACAACATCATCGAGGTGCTGTTGCATGTCATAAATACCAGCCAGAGCGATCTGTACTGCTTTGCGACCAAAGCCAGGCATTCCGGCTCCAGGCATATCAAAATTTGTTACAACATCTGTAATTGCGCGCATCGCCTCATTTGGCGCAAGATCAATTGCTTTGCCTAGGAGGTTGCGATAGAAAATCATATGTAAGTTCTCATCTAAGGCGATGCGTTGCAACATATTTTCACAGATTGGATCATCTGAAATCTTGCCTGTATTGCGGTGAGAAATACGCGTTGCAAGTTCCTGGAAAGAAACGTAAGCAACAGTGTGCAACATGTCATTGTCGTAAGGAGTTTGATATCCCTGTGACATATGGGCCATACGCAAATCTTCTAATTCATAAGGATCTACTCCGCGCGTTGCCATGAGGTAATCGCGCATAACAATGCCGTGGCGATTTTCTTCAGCAGTCCAACGTTCAATCCAATTTCCCCATGCGCCATCTCGTCCCAGAGAGATTGCAATCTCCGTGTGGTAGCTAGGTAAATTATCTTCAGTCAATAAATTTAGAACTAATGAATCTTGAGCGACGGTAGATAGGCGTGAATCTTTTGCTTCCCATGCATCCCCATTGAGTGGACCTGCAAAGTTTCTACCTTCTGACCATGGGACATAGTCATGTGGGTACCAGTCTTTTTGAATCTCAAGGTGGCGGGCCAATTCAACTGCAACAACAGGTTCAAGATCTCTAATCAGACGAGTTTGAAGCTCTGGGTCAATTGAGGACATGAGATAACGCTACGGTAGAAGTACTGCTACCCGCGAGTTATAAATTCTTTTTCGCACGCAATTCTGCTTGTGTTGCTCGCCACTTTGCTATCTCAGCATGATTTCCGCTCAGCAAAATCTCGGGCACTGAGATATCTCTCCATGATTGTGGCTTAGTGAAGTTTGGATATTCAAGATATCCCTCGCTCGTATGTGACTCTTCAACTAATGATTCGGGATTACCAAGAACACCAGGTAATAATCGAGTAATTGCTTCAATCATCACCATGGATGCAACTTCTCCGCCACCTAATACATAATCTCCGATTGAAACTTCTAGGACTTTGATTCCACGGGCGCCGTATTGCTGCGAAGAATAGTGTTGGCGTACGCGATCATCGATACCTTCATAGCGCCCACAAGCAAAAATCAATTGCTGTGCACTCGTTAGTTCGTGCGCCATCTCTTGGGTGAATCGCTTTCCTGCAGGGGTGAGAACAATGAGTGTTGCGCCATCGTGAATAACTGAATCAATTGCAAGGCCCCATACTTCTGGCAACATCACCATTCCAGCACCGCCACCATAGGGAGTGTCATCGACTGTGTGATGGTTATCAGTTGTAAATGAGCGCAAATCATGAATATTTATTTCTAATATTCCTTGCCCTTGCGCTTTGCCAAGTAATGAAAGCTGCATCGGTGCAAAGTAATCAGGAAAAATAGTTACTGCATCAATTCTCATCGGAGTTCACCTGTGAGATCTGGAGGAATTACAGTCATTCGCTTTGCCTTGATATCTACAACTGGCACTAATTGATGTACAAATGGAATAAGCGTTTCGCCATGAGCCGTTGTGATTGCCAATAAATCTTGGCCAGGAAGATTGATGACATCGGTGACTTCGCCGAACTTTTCGCCGCTTTCCAAATATGCGATACATCCGATGAGTTGGAGTACGTGATAATCGTCTTCATCATCACCTGCTGCATCGATATCTACATCGGAATAGAGCAGAGTATCTTTGAATTTTTCTATGCCATTGCGATCGGAAATACCTTCAAAACCAAGGAGCAGAATTCCATTGTGAACTCTGCCCGAGATGATTGTTAGTTCGCCGTGCTTATCGGTCTGAACGCGCGCGCCAATAGCAAAACGAGTTTCTGGGTCATCAGTTCGAACTTCAATCGTTGCTTCACCAAGAATTCCGTGAGCGCGACCAATTCGCCCCACGAGTAAGCGCATCGGTGTAGTTAGCGACCTTCGTCGGTCTCAATGAGATCGACGCGGATCGTACGACCTGCGAGCGCACTAACAACTGTGCGAAGAGCCTTTGCGGTGCGACCATTGCGACCAATGACCTTGCCGATATCTTCAGGGTTAACTCGAACTTCTAGAGTTGTACCGCGACGATGTGTCTTCTCTTTGACAACGACATCCTCAGGATTATCGACGATTCCCTTTACTAAATGCTCGAGGGCTTCATCCATCATTGTTACTCAGCGCTCGCTTCTGCAGCTGGTGTCTCTTCAACGACAGCCTCAATAACTGGTGCTTCTTCAGTAACGACAGCCTCAACAACTGGTGTCTCATCGGCAACTACTGCTGCTGGTACTTCTTCTTCTACTACTGGATTTGCTTTAGCAGCTAACTTCTCTTGTGCTTTCTTCTTGAGAGTTGTTGCGCCTTCTTTTGGTTCATCCATTGCTTGCTTGACCGCTGCTTCGTATGCAACGTTCTTGCCAACGCGTGGAGCTGCAACGCGGAGTGTGCCCTCTGTTCCAGGCAATCCCTTGTGCTTCTGCCAATCTCCAGTGATCTTCAACAGCGCCTCTACAGCCTCTGTTGGAAGTGCACCTGTGCCAAGCCAGTAAAGAGCGCGCTCAGAGTTAATCTCGATAAGTGATGGCTCTTGTCCTGGAACATAGCGACCGATCTCTTCAATTGAAAGACCGTTACGTGCTTTGCGTGAATCTGTTACGACAACGCGAAAAAATGGTGTGCGGATTTTTCCCATACGCATAAGACGAATTTTTGTAGCCAAGAAAGTTGTACTCCTATAAGT
>CAMCCH010000094.1 GCA_945873335.1 Bifidobacterium breve
GCACTGACTAAGGTTTCAGGTATCTCAGTCGTTGGTGGGGGAGACTCAGCAGCTGCCGTTCGAGCGCTTGGTTTTGCAGATTCTCAATTCGGATATATTTCGACAGGTGGAGGAGCATCCCTTGAGTACCTTGAGGGTAAAGAACTTCCTGGTTTAGTTGCATTAGATCTGCAGTAATCCAATAATCTATAAAGGAGCAATACATGCGTAAGCCACTGATGGCAGGTAATTGGAAGATGAACCTCAATCATCTTGAAGCAATTGCGGTTGCGCAAAAACTTGTTTATAGCCTCGATGATAAAGACTATGACGCAGTTGATGTTGCGATCATCCCTCCCTTTACCGATATTCGTTCTATTCAAACTCTCGTCGATGGAGATCGTCTTCGCCTTCTATACGGCGCTCAAGATATGTCACCAGATGCATCAGGTGCATTCACTGGAGATATTTCTGGTTCGATGCTTGCAAAACTTGGTTGCACATTCGTTGTTCTTGGTCACTCAGAGCGACGCGCAATTCATCAAGAGAGCGACGCTCTTATCAATCGTAAAATCAAAGCAGCTCTTGCAAATGAACTCACTCCGATTTTTTGTGTTGGAGAAGAACTCCCAATTCGCGAATCAGGAACACATGTTTCTCATGTCATCCGCCAGATTCGTGGCGGTCTTGAAGGTCTCACAAAACCGGAACTCAAGAAGATTGTTATTGCATACGAACCAGTATGGGCAATAGGCACAGGCAAGACAGCAACTCCAGAAGATGCACAAGAAGTCTGCGCAGCTATTCGCGAAGAGATTGAAACTATTGGCTCTGCCGATATTGCTGCGGCGATGAGAATTCTCTATGGAGGTTCTGTAAAATCTTCAAATATCGTCGAAATCATGAAGCAAGGCGATGTCGATGGCGCACTCATAGGCGGGGCGAGCCTAGATCCCGAAGAATTGGCGAAAATCGCTAAATTCCATCTTGCTGGCTAATCCCTAGTATCCTTACCCATCTAGTTACCTACAGGAGTCCGACGTGAAATTAGCTCTCTCAATTCTGCTCGTTGTTACGAGCGTTGTAATGATCCTGCTTGTACTTCTCCATAAGGGCAAGGGAAGCGGACTCTCCGATCTATTCGGTGGAGGTATCTCTTCAAACTATGGTGGTTCATCCGTTGTTGAACGCAACCTTGATCGCATCACAATCGTTGTTGGTGGTCTCTGGTTCGCACTTGTTGTCGCACTGAGTTTGGTATTGAAGTAAACCCTTTTCTAATTCTTTGAAGGAGTAAAAGATGGCAAGTGCAATTCGCGGAAGTCGTGTCGGTGCAGGTCCGATGGGTGAAGCTGAGCGGGGTGATTCGATTGCTCGTTCACACGTCTCGTACTGGTGCTCAAATGGACACGAAGTTCGTCCATCATTTGCTGAAGAAGAGAGCGTTGTTATTCCTGCCGAATGGGATTGCCCAAAGTGTGGTTTTCCTGCAGGACGCGATAAGAATAATCCGCCAAGCCCAATCAAGAATGAGCCTTACAAGACACACCTTGCATATGTAAAAGAGCGTCGCACCGATGCCGAAGGTGCTCGCATTCTTGAAGATGCACTCCGTAAATTACGCGGAGATGATGAATAAAAGTTTCTAAGAACTAAAGTTGGCGAGCTGCTTCTAGTAGTTCGCCAATTCCATCTCTGCGCGAGTTGAGGTGAAGGCGCAGCAATGGATAAGAACGAGATTCAAGTGCGCGACCATCACCGAGGGCTTGGGCCATCAAGAGTGTTTCAAATCCAAAATTCTTTCCCGGTATTGCAAAATCGATCTCGCACTTTCCAGTAATTTGCAGGAACGCACCATTGCGTTGCCCGCCTTTATGGAATTGACCCGTTGAATGAAGGAATCGTGGCCCCCACCCAAATGTGACGGGTCGCTTTGATTTAGCGGCAAGTATTTTTCTCAATTCTGTAATTTGTACATCATCGATGCGATCCAAGTAAGCCATGATTGCGATGTAGCCATCATCTGGAATAGCGGAGATAAATTCTTGAAGTGAGTTGAGAATTGAATTACCTTTGCCAAAGATTGCAATTGATTTATCTGTATTATCTGCCACAAATGTTGGCAATGTGCCTGACCATTCAGCAAGGAGTGCAGATGTTTGCTCTTTCGCCTCGGTCACATTGGGTTGATTGAAAGGATCTATTTCAAGAGCTGCCCCAACGAGTGCTGTGAGCCATTCCCATGTTATGAATTGCGCACCAAGATCACCCGATACAACGCAATCTGCATTACCAGTAAATGAAACACGAAGTGGATTATCTTCGCTTCCTTCTTGAATATTTTCAACAACAACTGGAAGTCGTCCGACCTGATTCTTACCAGTTGATTCCGCAACTAATTGTTCGATCCAATCGCTCAATCCAGGCATTCCACAATTCTCATCTGTAAAGGTGAGATATTGACCGGCAGACGCTAATACATAAGCGCAATCAAGTATTGCTTGTGGAGAGTTGAGGAAACCTCTTTTGGCATCACTTGCGCTATCGAGAAGAATCGAAATATCGACACCAATGAGCGCCGATGGGACTAAACCGAAAGCACTAAGAACGCTAAATCGTCCACCAACATTGGGATCAGCGTTGATAACACTGAGACCTTGTGCGCGAGATTCTTTATCTAAGGGGGAGCCGGGGTCTGTAACGATAATCATGTGATTGGAGAGCGCTAACCCAGCCTTTTCAAATTCATTGGCAAAGAATGCTCGCGCAGAGGCAGTTTCAATAGTCGAGCCAGATTTTGAACTAACAATGACAAGAGTCTCTTCCAATTTTGCCGAGAGCGCATTCTCCAGATAATGGGGATCTGTTGAGTCGAGAATAAATAATTCTTTTTTGTAGGTCTGTGCAATTACTTCGGGTCCCAGTGATGACCCACCCATTCCTGCCAGAACCACATATTTCTTATCGCGATGTTTTGCGGCAAGTGCGTCTACTGTAGGCAAGAGTTCTCGTGATTTTTCTGGAAGTTCAATCCAATTCAAGCGAATCGTTGCCTCCGCTACTGCATCTGGTCCCCAAATAGTCGGGTCTTTTTTTGCCAGCCGTTGATGCGCATCAGAAATACGGGCGTACAAAGTACTTTGACGGTCGACAGGTGAAACCTGGGAAAGAAAAGAGCTCATTACTTAGTCCCAGCGATGACCGCTTCAACAATTGCTTGTGGAGTGAAGCCAAATTCTTTGAATAGAACCGAGGCAGATGCAGAAGCACCGTAGTGTTCCAAAGATATTGAAGTGCCCTTATCGCCAATGAGGTCGCGCCATCCTTGAGCAATCCCAGCTTCAACACTGACACGGTTTGTAATTGATGGCGGCAGAACTTCATCGCGATATGTGCGAGGTTGTTCGTTGAACCATTCAATACATGGAGCACTCACTACTCGTACAGAAATATTTTTTCCAGTCAGAACTTTCTGGGCTTCCAAAGCGATACTCACTTCAGATCCGGTTGCGATGATTATGGCTACT
>CAMCCH010000095.1 GCA_945873335.1 Bifidobacterium breve
AATTCCATTGCGCGATCCACCACTGCGCACAGCAATCTTCTTGAGTTCAAGAGGCGCACTAGATCGTGTAGAAAGTTCTGGAATATCTGAGAGCAAAAGGCGCGCAACTTCAGCACCAACTGTGCCGCAACCGAGCATGCCGATTGTGATTTTTTTGATTGCGCTCATGGGGTGATTCTTTCACACCTGGTGCATTCGGCGTTAAATATCGAGATTGAGGAGATCGGCTTCACTCTCTCTGCGCAGAATTACACGTGCTTTTCCATCTTTTACTGCAATTACTGGTGGCCGTGGAATGTGGTTGTAATTACTGGCCATGCTGCGCCCATATGCCCCAGTTGCAGGGACAGCTAATAAATCCCCTGGTGCAATATCACTTGGTAATTCGATATCGCGAATAACAATATCGCCGGTTTCACAATGCTTACCAACTAATCGAGAATCAACTAGCGGCGCACTCGAAGATCTATTAGCAAGTGATGTTGTGTATTTTGCCCCGTAAAGTGATGGGCGAATGTTGTCACTCATTCCCCCATCAACAGAAATGTAGCGGCGAACTTTTCCTGATTCCAATGTGACATCTTTGACGGTTCCCACCTCATATAAGGTAAACATTGTTGGTCCAACAATTGCGCGCCCCGGTTCAATTGAAACTTTAGGAATATCTAGGTTGGCATTGTCGCAGGCCTTCTTTACTTGAGAATAGAGCGCAGGTAAAACTTCACTTGCCTCAAGTTCAACATCACCTGGCAAATATGCAATTCCATATCCCCCGCCAAGATCGAGTTCGGGAAGTTGGGCAGAAAACTCATCGCGGAATTTTGCTAATAATCCGATAAGACGATCTGCAGCAATTTCAAAAGAATCCATATTCAAGATCTGCGAACCGATATGAGAATGAAAACCACGTAATTCAATTTCTGGATATTTGCTTGCTTCAAGAATTGCATTCCAAGCCGCTCCGCTTGCAATGGAGAATCCAAATTTCACATCTTCATGGGCAGTAGCAATCGATTCATGAGTATGAGCCTCAATGCCAGGAGTAAGACGAAGAAGAACTCGTTGTGTCTTACCCAACTTACGAGCAGCGGTGGCAACTCTTTCAATTTCAAAGAGTGAGTCCATAACAATTGTGCCAACGCCAGCAGCAACTGCGCGCTCGATTTCAGAGACAGATTTATTATTTCCGTGAACTTCAATTTTTTGCGGATCGATTCCACCAGCTAATGCCACTGCAAGTTCTCCGCCAGTACAAACATCAATTCCGATTCCGCAATCTGCGATCCAGCGAGCAACTTCTACACTGATAAATGCCTTAGCTGCGTAGTAAACATTTCCTGCATTGGAACCGAAGGATTGATTGAGGGCCTTATTCCATCCCATTGCACGCGCACGGAAATCATCTTCATCGATAAAAAATGCTGGTGTTGCAAAATCCTTAGCAAGAGTTTGTGCAGATATTCCCGAAATATGAAGTACTCCATTATTGAAGGAGACACCTGCGGGCCAGAGTGATGTACTCATCTTCTACATCCTCTCCGGTGCGCCAACGCCTAATAATGTAAGACCATTCTTTACTACTTGCTTAGTAGCCATGCATAGCAACGCGCGCGCAGTATGAATGGGTGCAATTGCTTCGTCCCCCAAAGGCAATACACGGCAGTCGGAGTAGAAGCCGTGATACACCCCTGCTAATTCTTCGAGGTATCGAGCAATGCGATGGGGTTCGCGAAGCTCGGCTGCGCCTTCAACGATTCGTGGGAAATCGGCAAGAGTTGCGATCAATTCATTCTCGCGATCATGGGTAAGTAATGCTGGATCGAAATCTTTAGGGTTCATAGAAATTTTCAACTCGTCGCAATTGCGCAGAACTCCAGCAATTCGAGCGTGAGCATATTGAACGTAATAGACAGGATTCTCATTTGTATTCCTTGTAAGAATATCTAAATCCATCACCATCGGAGTCTCTACCGGGTAGCGAATGAGTGTGTAGCGAGCAGCATCTACGCCAACCTTTTCCACTAATTCTTCTAAAGTAATAATGGTTCCCGCGCGCTTAGAAAGTTTTACCTCTTCGCCGCCCTCCATAATTTTTACGAGCTGGCCGATAAGAACATGAATGTTGTATTCAGGATCATCACCAGCGCATGCAGCAATAGCTTTGAGGCGCCCAACATAACCGTGATGGTCGGCGCCAAGCATGTAAATGCAAATATCAAAACCGCGTTCGCGCTTATTGATGTAGTAGGCGGTATCTGATGAGAAGTATGTAAGTGAGCCATCACTTTTTGTAAGCACGCGATCTTTGTCATCACCAAAATCTGTTGTGCGAAGCCACGTTGCATTTTCGAGTTCAAAGACATGTCCTTGCTTGCGCAAAATTTCAATACCGTGTTCCACAGAACCTGCATCATGGAGCGAGCGCTCCGAGAACCAGGTATCAAAGTGTGTTCCAAAGGTATCGAGTACTTTCTTCTGTTGACTTAGTTGAAGTTGATAACCGAGTTCACGAAATTCAATAAGTCGTCCCGGCTCTGGCAAATCCTTTATTCCAGTATTTGCTGCGACAACTTCTTGTGCAAGATCGAGAATGTAATTTCCTTGGTAACCGTCTTCAGGAATTGGCTTGCCCAAGGCAGCTGCTTCAAGTGATGCTCCGAAAAGATCCATTTGATTTCCGCGATCATTGACATAGAACTCTCGCGATACATCCGCCCCCGCCGCGCTTAGTACTCGACCGAGTGCATCACCAACGGCAGCCCATCGTGTGTGACCTAAATGCAGTGGGCCAGTTGGGTTTGCACTAATAAATTCGAGGTTGATTCGAACTCCCGCAAGTGAATTGCCTTGGCCATATGTAGCGCCACTTTCAATAATCGAAGTGACCAAATTTGCTTGGCTCGCCCTATTCAATGTGAAGTTAAGGAAGCCAGGACCGGCAATATCCACTGCAGATATAAGAGGTGTAGTGCCAATCTGCTTTTGAAGAATGAGCGCTACGTCTCGCGGGTTTTTACCCGCTGCTTTGGCCAGCTGAAGGGCGACCGATGTGGCGTAATCACCATGGTCACGATTCTTAGGGCGCTCTAGGGGAATCGTGTCAGGCAGGCTCGCATCTATCTCGCCAGATGTGATCGCGCGCGCGATAGCTTCGGTTATTACGCGTGATAGTTCATCAATCTGCGAAGGCATACGCCCAAGGTTACCGTGAGCGCGGTGTTAAACGTTACCTAATTGTTAGGTTGCAAAGGGGGAAATCCCTAATAAAGAATTCTCTTTTGCATGCTTCTGGCATAACCTTCGCAGTGGTTACACCTTCCTTGTCTGGTCGGAAAAGATTCGGCCTTGGGTGTTTTCCACCTTTCGAAAGGTAATAAATATATGACAAAGCGCCATTTAGCGATTACTGCAGCATTTGCAGCTATCGCGATTG
>CAMCCH010000096.1 GCA_945873335.1 Bifidobacterium breve
AAATTCCATGGAGTAATAAGGAGTGAAACACCAATAGGTTGGTGGGTTACAAGAATTCTCTTATCTCCACTTGGGGATTTACGAAAATCACCAGAGACGCGAACGGCCTCTTCTGAGAACCAGCGGAAGAATTCGGCGGCATAGAGAACCTCTCCTTTTGCGTCGCTGAGAACTTTTCCATTTTCTTTAGAAACAATGGTTGCAATCGAGTCTGCTTCGGCAGTCATAATTTCGAATGCTTTGCGCAAAATCTCAGCGCGCACGCGTGGTGCACTCTTTGCCCACGAAGCGGCTGCTTTATCTGCCGCAGCGAGAGCCGCCTCGCATTCCTTATCACCGGCTAGGGCAACTTCAGCAATTACTGAACCGTCGCTGGGATCATAAACTGGCATTTTCCCAATGCCATCGACCCATTGACCATCGATATACATTTGAGTGCGCATAAGATGAGCATACTAAGTTCGTAATATGAGGCGCTAGTAGCGTCGCGCAAAGGAGTTTTCAGTGCCAAAATCTTGGACCGATGGCGCGCCAGAACCTGTTGCGTTGCAAGATCACGCACATGTAAGTGATCCACTTTCATACAGAATTAAGCGTCGGTTTTTAGGTGGTGCGCTCAATCGACATTCACTAGGTCATCAGCGTTTAGGAAAGCGTTACGCCCTCGGAATTCTCTCTTCTGACTGTATTTCTTCTTCTGCTTATGGCAGCGAACAAATTTTGATTGCTCTACTACCTGCATTTGGATTAGCTGCATTTGCAATTTTGATGCCAATGACAGCAATCGTGCTAGTAATTTTATTAATCATTACTCTTTCTTACAGAAACGTAATTGATGTATATACCAAAACTGGTGGTGCATACATTGTTGCAAGAGATAACTTTGGTCCAGTTGTTGCACAAATTGCTGCAGTCGCACTCATGCTTGATTACATCGTAACTCTTGCAATCCAAGCTGCTGCTGGAGTTGCTGCCATCATTTCCACATTTCCTGGGCTGATCAGTTGGAAAATGCCAATGATTTTTGCAGTCATCATTCTGCTTACTTACGGAAATTTGCGTGGAGTCAAAGAGGCAGGCAAGGCATTTGCATTTCCTACATATTTCTTCGTTGGATGTATGGCAATTGTTTTTACGATGGGGTTATATAAACAATTTTCTGGAACACTTGTTCGTCTTTCAACAGATCAACCAGGTGCAGTTGAGATTGGGCAGGAACAAGGCTTACTCACATTTGCAGCAATCTTTATTCTGCTTCGCGCTTTTGCTAATGGTGGTTCTTCCCTTACTGGACTAGAAGCCATCTCAGATGGAGTTGCGCTATTCAAAACCCCAGAACATGTAAATGCACGCAGAACCCTTGTGCTTATGAGCGCAATTCTTGGAACACTCGTTCTTGGAGTTTCATGGTTTGCACACAAGATTCATGCCGTTCCGTATGAATCAGGAACACCTACCCTGATCTCTCAAATTGCAAAAGTAATTGTGGGCGATGGCGCGTTTGGTCAATTTATGTTCGTGATGGTGCAGCTCGCAACAATGCTTATTCTCTTCGCTGGCGCAAATACAACATATAGCGCGTTTCCTCTTTTGGTAAATTTTGTTGCATCAGATGGCTATCTCCCAAGGCAACTTACAAAGCGCGGGCACCGATTAGCTTTTTCAAATGGAATCCTTCTTCTTGCCGGTGGCGGACTCTTTCTTGTCATTATCACTGCCGGGTCCGTAGAACACCTGGTTGCATTTTATGCATTAGGAGTTTTCACTGGATTTACTCTTGCTGGCTTTGGTATGACACGGCATTCACTTCGAACTCGTCCAAAGTCCTGGCGATTCAAAGTCTTTATTAATTTTCTAGCCGGCAGCATTTCACTTCTCGTTGTAATTATTTTTTCAATAGTAAAATTCAATGAGGGTGCCTGGTTGGTACTTGTTACGGCTCCGATTCTCGTTATGAGCTTTTTGCGCCTTCGCACTCAGTACACACGCGAGCAAAATGCACTTTCGGTCAAGCAAGAGAATGAACGCGCAACATCCATTGCTCGCCATGATGTAACTGTTCTGGTTGATAATGTTGATCTAGCAACAGTCGGGGCGGTTCGATATGCACGCTCACTCAAACCTAGGAATCTATCTGCGGTGCACTTTGTAATAGATGACCGTCGAGCTGAAGCAATTGCAAAGGCGTGGGCAGAATCTGAAGCACTCGATGATGTGGCTCTAGAACTTATTGATTGTCCCGATCGCCGACTTCCAAATTCGGCGCTCGATTATGCAATTCGAATGACTGAGAAGAAGGATGTAGAACTAACACTTCTTTTACCTCGTCGTTCATACTCACGCTTTCTTGGGCGATTACTCCACGATCAGACCGCTGAAGAAATTGCGGCACCTATCTCGCAATTGAGTCGAGTTGTGGCAACGATTGTGCCATTTGATGTCAACAAAATTACATCCGGGCAAGGGGTATCAGTTCAACTTGCAGAAACTAAAGCAATCGTAGAAACAAAAGGTGTTGTTACTAAACCCGCTACACCGCCAATAAATATTGAGCCAATTAGTCATTATGCAGAAAACCTAACGCCAATAGGCAAAATTCAATGGCGTAAACGGGCACAGGTGCAAGGGCAAGTGACATCTATAAAGACTGCTGCAAGTGGTTCTGCGCCATTACTTCATGTTGAACTTTGGGATGAGACAGGCGGCGTGACTCTTCACTTCATCGGTCGTCGCGAAATTGCAGGACTCGAAGTTGGTTCACAACTTCGCGCTGAAGGAATGGTTGGGGAAGAAGAAGGTTCGCTGACAATTCTAAATCCATCGTACGAACTACTTATTTAGCTCTAGCGGTGGGATTTGAAAAAATCCTGCAATAACTTAGTTGATTCCTCGGCCAATACGCCGGCGCGTACCTCTACTTTATGAAGTGAGCGCGAGTCGCGAAGTAGATCCCACACCGAACCTACTGCCCCAGCTTTTTCATCCCATGCTCCAAAGACAAGTGTGGATATTCTCGATTGAGCAATCGCGCCAGCGCACATCGCACATGGTTCAAGGGTTACGACAAGGGTGCAACCATCGAGTCGCCAAGTACCAAGTGATTGCGCAGCAGCGCGAATGGCAACAATTTCTGCGTGTGCAGTTGGGTCATCAAGATCTTCTCGTTTATTGCATCCTTGAGAAATAATTGCATTGCTCTCATTAAGAATTACAGCACCTACTGGTACATCACCTGTACGTAGCGCTTCTTGCGCAACAGCTAGAGCTGCTCGCATAGATTCTTGATCGTTCACAGTCCTAGTAACTCTGCAAACTGATCGCCAAAACCAAGTCGTGATGCAATCGCCTCTAGTTGCTCATCTGGAAAT
>CAMCCH010000097.1 GCA_945873335.1 Bifidobacterium breve
TGAAGACCTAGGTTGGTATGTCGTTGATAATTTGCCACCTGCGCTACTCACACAGTTGATGGCGCAAAGCACTGGAAGCGAATCGAAATCTTTTGCAGTTGTTGTCGATGTTCGAGGTGGAAAATTCTTCGATGATCTGATGCAATCACTCAAATCCATTACTGATTCAGGATCAAAATACCGACTTCTCTTTCTCGACTCGACCGATCAAGCACTTGTACAGCGCTTTGAATCAACACGACGCCCGCATCCACTTCAAGGCAAGGATCGAATCGTGGATGGAATTGCACGTGAACGAGAGAGATTAGAAGAAGTAAAGTCTCAAGCCGATATTGTGATTGAGACTTCAAATCTCAATGTTCACCAATTAGAAAAGCGCACAGGCGAGATCTTTGCAGCAGGAACACTCGACGGAATCCGAATCAATATTCTCTCTTTCGGATATAAATATGGAATCCCGGTTGACTCCGATCTAGTTCTAGATTGTCGCCATATTCCTAATCCACATTGGATCCCAGCGCTGAGACCGCTCAATGGACTATCTAGTGAAGTGAGTAAAGAGGTTTTGGGTAGCAAAGGCGTGGAAGATTTTGTAGAAAAATATGTCTCATTAGTTGAGTTGATGATTCCTGGATACCTCAATGAAGGAAAGAAATATCTCACTGTTGCAGTCGGTTGCACAGGTGGCAAACATAGAAGTGTTGCAATTGCGCAAGAGTTAGCTCGACTTCTCAATTTGAATCAAAAGAAATTGGAGATTTCAGCACACGCCACTCACCGTGATGTAGGGCGTGAATGAGTTCTCCACGCGTTGTTGCATTAGGTGGCGGCCATGGCCTCGCAAATACTCTCAGCGCATTGCGCACGATCACTAACCAAATCACTGCAATAGTCACAGTTGCAGATAATGGTGGATCAAGTGGTCGCCTGCGCGCAGAATTTCCAATATTTCCACCCGGTGATTTACGTATGGCACTGGCTGCGCTCTGTTCTGATGATGAATGGGGACGCAGTTGGGCACAAATCATGCAGTATCGCTTTACGAGTGATGGAGACCTTGATGGTCATGCCGTTGGAAACCTATTACTAGCCGCGTTGTGGGATCGCGATGAAGATCCCGTGCAAGGTTTAGATCGCGTTGGAACGTTACTCAAAGTTATTGGCCGAGTTTTGCCTATGGCATCAGTTCCACTAGATATTGAGGGAAGATTCAATACTTCTACAGGTCGCATTGTTGTGCGCGGACAAAAAGAGGTCGCAACTGCAAAAGGGCGCATTGAATCTCTAACAATTATTCCTGAAAACCCACGTGCGAGACCGGAAGCACTTGATGCAATTCGAGATGCACAATGGATAACAATGGGTCCAGGGTCATGGTTCTCTAGCGTCATTCCACATTTACTAGTTCCCCAACAACGCGAGGCACTGGAAGCGAGTTCGGCTCGCAAGATTGTCATTCTCAATCTAGATGCACATCCGCAAACTCCAGGGGAAGAATTTGCAGGCTCTACACCTGAAGAACACCTTGAACTTTTTCATCGATATGCCCCTGAATTACGAATAGATTATTTTCTAGTTGATCCATCTGTTGTGAGAAATCGCACTTCTCTTGAAACACTTGCACGCGAATACGGGGGAGAGCTCGCTATTGGCGATATTCGTAAGGCTCCTGGCAGTGTTCATCATGATGAGAAAAAATTAGCATCCCAATTGAGCCACATTTTCACGCAAAGCCTGATTGGATAAGCCCATGGCAATGACATCATCAGTAAAGGACGAACTTAGTCGTCTTTCAATTACTAAACCATGCTGCCGCAAAGCCGAAGTATCTTCACTACTTCGATTTGCTGGTGGGCTGCATATTGCTGCAGGGAAAATAGTGATTGAAGTTGAATTAGATACAGCGCAAAGTGCTCGCAGACTCCGTAAAGATATTTCAGATATTTATGGACATGAGAGCGATTTAGCAGTTCTCTCATCGAGTGGATTACGCAAAGGTTCACGTTATGTCGTTCGCGTCATCAACGAAGGCGAAGCACTCGCCCGTCAAACAGGTTTAGTCGATGCACAAGGTCGCCCAGTTCGTGGACTGCCACCACAGGTAGTTTCTGCAGCGACTTGTGATTCAGAGGCTGCATGGCGTGGTGCCTTTATCGCGCACGGTTCTCTCACTGAACCAGGTCGCTCATCTTCACTAGAAATTACATGTCCTGGACCAGAGGCTGCCCTTGCACTCGTTGGTGCTGCGCGACGCCTAGGCATCGTTGCGAAAGCTCGCGAAGTTCGCGGTGTTGATCGCGTTGTTATTCGAGATGGTGATGCAATTGGAGTTTTGCTCACTCGACTCGGTGCACACGAAAGTGTCTTGGCATGGGAAGAGCGACGTATGCGTCGTGAAGTTCGCGCGACAGCAAATCGCTTAGCAAATTTTGATGATGCGAATCTGCGTCGCTCAGCGAGAGCAGCAGTTGCCGCGGCAGCTCGCGTACAACGCGCAATGGAGATTCTTGGCGAAACGATTCCAGAACATCTCAAAGAGGCGGGTGAACTACGTATTAACCACGGGCAAGCAAGCCTTGAAGAGTTAGGTTCACTTGCAACTCCAGCTATGACGAAGGATGCAATTGCAGGACGTATTCGTCGCCTCCTTGCGATGGCTGATAAACGCGCCAATGATCTCGGAATTCCTGATACTGAAGCGGGCCTCTCGCCTGATTTGCTCGGGGAGTAGTCCTCGTTCCACTGATAGGATGAGTCACGACCCCAGTGTTGTGGCAGATTATTTGTCATATTCGCGTACTAAATAATTTTGAATTTAGTCGCCACACTTTCAAGCGAGGAATCAATAATGATAAATGTAGGAATCAATGGCTTCGGACGCATCGGACGTAACTTCTTTCGCGCAAGCCTTACTAACCCAGAGATCAATATCGTTGGAATCAACGACCTCACAGATAATGCAACTCTTGCCCACCTTCTCAAATACGACTCAATTCTTGGTCGCCTTGGACTAGAGGTCACATTTACAGATGAGAGCATCACTGTTGGTGGAAAGACAATCAAAGTTTTTGCAGAACGCGACCCAGCAAATCTTCCTTGGGCAACAGTTGGAGCAGCTGTAGTTATCGAATCAACTGGTCACTTTACTAAGGCAGCGGATGCAAAGAAGCACATCACTGCAGGTGCAAAAAAGGTAATTATTTCAGCTCCAGCAACTGATGAAGATATAACGATCGTTATGGGCGTAAATCATAAGAATTACGATGGATCAAAGCATCATGTAATTTC
>CAMCCH010000098.1 GCA_945873335.1 Bifidobacterium breve
GCCACGGCATTGATTGAGAAGGCATCTTCCATCGGAGTGAGTTTGAAGAGTTGTTCGAGAACATTCTCTGGTTCAAAGCCATTCTTGAGTTCGATGACAACATTTGTGCCTGTCTGGCCATCGGAGAGATCAATGATGTCGCTAATTCCCTGAATCTTCTTAGCCTTTACTAAGTCAGCAATTCGCTCAACGACCTTTTCTGGGCCGATAGTAAATGGAAGTTCCTTGATAACAATTCCCATTTTGCGAGATGTAACCTTATTGATTTCAACTGTTGCGCGGACTTTGAAAGATCCCTTACCTGTTGCATAGGCCTCGCGCACACCTTCGAGGCCAACGAGTTCTCCACCAGTTGGAAAATCTGGACCTGGCACAAATTTCATCAATTGATTGATAGTGGCTTTTGGATTATCAATGAGATGCTTTGTTGCAGCAATTACTTCACCTAAGTTGTGAGGTGCCATATTTGTTGCCATGCCAACTGCGATACCTGAGCCACCATTGACGAGAAGATTTGGATAAGCGGCAGGTAATACGAGTGGTTCTAAAATCTGGCCATCATAATTTGGCCCAAAGTCGACAGTGTCTTCATCGGCTTCGGCAACCATTGCCATTGCAGCAGTTGCAAGTCGTGCTTCTGTGTAACGCATCGCTGCAGGACCTGCATCGAGTGAACCAAAGTTTCCGTGACCATCGATGAGTGGAAGACCCATTGAAAAAGATTGGGCCATACGAACAAGTGCGTCATAGATTGCGCCATCACCATGTGGGTGCAACTTACCCATCACTTCACCAACTACACGAGCACTCTTTACATGTCCGCGTTCGGGGCGAAGACCCATATCTGCCATCTGGTGCAAGATGCGACGGTGTACAGGTTTCAATCCATCGCGTGCATCGGGTAGTGCACGTGAGTAAATAACTGAGTATGCATATTCAAGAAAGGACTCAGACATTTCAGTTGATACATCAATATCAACGATCTTTCCTGGAAATTCTCCAGGTTTAGGTCCGATTACTTTTTTACCTTGTGCCGCTGATTTCGCGGGAGTCTTCGCAGTAGCCATGGAGGGCATTCTGCCAAGAGGAGTAGCTAAATCTTGGTACCAACAGGTGGGCGCGCCTTGATTACTTCATCTCATTAGTGCCCATGAAGAATGATCGATTCAATGAGAAGATATGTCCGTGCATTTATCGCAAATAACTCCATCGATATTTGCATCTTTGTCTTTAGATGGCGCACAGGATTTCCTTGGCATAGGGGAGAGCCCTGGTGGTCGGGAATTACTATTTCTAATCGATGGCCTTGGCGCTGATGCAATTGAAAAGTATGGCGAATTTGCTCCTGCAATTTCTAGATTGCACAATTTTGGAAAGATTCAGACTTCATTTCCATCAACTACAGCAACAAGTTTGGCAACGCTGACAACAGGGGAACTACCTGGGGTGCACGCAATGTTGGGTTACACAGTTCAAGTCCCACGAAGTGGTGGTCGAATTCTCAATGCACTCAAATGGGATGAACGAGTTGATCCCATCAATTGGCAATCAGTACCAACACTCTTTGAAAAAGGCACGCAAGCTGGAATTTCAGTCTCACACGTGGCAGCAAAGAGATATGAAAATTCTGGATTTACCCGAGCTGTATTTCGCGGCGCACAATACCTAGGCGCAAATATTGCGGCAGATATGATCGCCCAAACTAAAGCTGCTCTCAAACCCACACCTTCTTTTGTTTATCTCTATGTCAATGATTTAGATGTTGCAGGCCATAGTGATGGAGTTGGCTCTGAGAAATGGATTGCTGCACTTTCGATGATTGATGCGATGTATGCATCATTAGTCAAAGAGCTGCCAAGTAAAACTCGCATCTGGCTAACTGCAGATCACGGAATGGTGAGTGCTACAAAAAAGATAGTTATTGGTATTGATAATCCTCTTGCAGAGGCTATATCTGTTATTGCTGGTGAACCACGAGCCCGCCACCTCTACTTGGATTCTTCTCGCGATAGCAAAGCAGCACGCGATGAAGTTGCTACGCAATGGCGTGAGTTCCTCAAAGAGGATGCGCAAGTATTTACGCGAGAAGAGGCAATTGAGGCCGATCTATTCGGTAGCCAAATCTCACAAGAATCATTTGATCGAATGGGTGAAGTGATTGCAATTGCTCAAGGCGGCGTTGTTCTTATAGAGCAATCTCGCGAAGATAAAGAGGGTGCGATGGTGGGACACCATGGTGGAAATAGCGAGATTGAAAGCCAAGTTCCGTTACTGACAACAACGTTGAACTAGTTTTATTCTTCATCTTTCTTGATACCAAACATAATTTCATCCCAGCTAGGAACCTTAGCTCTAGCGGTAATGCCATCCTTTATTGCTTCGTCATCTGGTTCTTCACGAATAACTGCAAGGCGAGGCGTTTCACGCAAAGGCTCAACTGGTTCGAGTGATCTAACAGGGTAAGGCGCCTCGGTGTGCACAAGCCCATGTTCTGGAGTTGCGCGAACAGGTGCTTCATCGCCCATCATCCAACGCGCATTCTCATCGAGTGAATTGATTGTGCGACGCGTTGGGTCAAAATTCCACTGAGCTTGTCCACGACCTGATGAATTCGGATAGTGAAGTTCTAGAGTCCATGTTCCATCTTCATGGCGCCATGTGTTCCATTCGAGTTGAGCACTATCGATATTGCGTGGTGCTAAACGAGAAATTACAACACCAAGGAGACCAACAGGCTCACGCCCACTCTCTTTACGGATTGCTATCTGTTGCGCTTGATCAATAATGTAAACACGCTCCTGCAAGATTGGTCCAGAGAAACGTTCAATCTTTTCTAATGAAATATTGTTTTCACGAGAAAGCGTTTCTACTGACTCTCCAGCACGCAGTCTGCGTTGAATTTCGGCAATGCTAATTACTGGCTCATCTGCTTCTGGAACAACTGCAAGCCTTTGTTGATTTATTATTGAACGCAAAGTCTCATTTATCCGTACAGTGAATTCTTTCCCATCGGCATCTAAAAGATTGAGATGGAGGCCATCATCGCTTCGGCCATTGATTCTTAGTTCAGTCACGGTGCTGAGGGTAACTGATGAGAGCCTTATAAGTTGAGAAGTAGGCCAGCGTGGCACAAAGGGAAGCGACCATAAAGCCCATTGGAACCCAGAATGCAGTTTCTGCACCATGATTATCAATAACCCACCCAGCAA
>CAMCCH010000099.1 GCA_945873335.1 Bifidobacterium breve
TTTGCATCAACGAGTGGATCGTCATCTTGCAATCTTGATAAGTTGATAATTTCTTGCACTAAATCAGATAAACGCTTTGCCTCCACTTGCATGCGTCCAGCGAAGCGAACGACTGCTTCAGGATCATCACTTGCCCCAAGTACAGCCTCGCTCAGAATAGAGAGTGCTCCAATGGGAGTTTTTAGCTCATGTGAAATATTGGCAACGAAATCTCGGCGAATCGAATCTAGGCGTCTAAATTCGCTGTCATCAAAAATTAAAACAATTACTAAGCCTTTATTTCCAAAGGGTGAAACGCGAACTAATAAGTCATGCGTGCCTTCACCAACTGGGCCGCGCGGAAGCTCGACAGTTGCTTCTTGGAAAATATTTGAACGCCTGACAGCGCGAACTAAATTTTTAATTGATTCTGATGTAACACGTGAATCTCTGACTAGGCCTAAAGCACTTGTTCCGCGGGAAGAATTCAATACAACTTCACCAGGTGCTAACAATAAATATTCAGCATCTAGAATCTCTAATAAATCTAATGTTCCTTCAGGAATCTCCCAGAGTTGTACTTCGCTCTTAGGGGCCCGTCGGCGTTTGAACATGGCACCATCGTAGAGAAGTATTGAAGTGCTCATGGCCTCACCCTTCGATTTACCCCTTTAAAACCCAATTCTTAAGGTGCTATTCAAGACTCGTTCACTTTGAAACCCTTGCTAGCCCTGACTTCGATATACCTTTATCCCTATGCGCGATGCCTTTCATGACGACCTAGATGCCGTCCGAGTAACCCTCGTTGAAATGTCGGGCCTTGTTGGCCATGCAATGGAGCGTGCAACAACGGCGCTACTCACTGCAGATTTGAAAATAGCTGAAGAAGTAATTTCTGATGATTCAAAAATTGATGCCCTGCACCACGATCTCGATAATCGCATTCTTGGAATCATGGCGCGTCAACAACCTGTTGCCGGTGACCTACGCATCCTTGTGACATCAATTCGTATGAGCGCCGACCTAGAACGTATGGGAGACCTTGCAGACCACATTGCAAAGGTTGCTCGCATGCGTTATCCATCTACTGCTGTTCCACCAGAGCTCATCCTGACAATCCAAGAGATGGGCAGTGTTGTAAAACTCATTATTGCAAAGACAAGTAGCGTGATTCAATCCCAAGACATCACGGTTGCACTTCAATTGGAAAAAGATGATGACGAGATGGATCGCTTGCACCGCAAACTATTTATGACTTTGCTTGATGATTCATGGTCGCATGGAATTGAAACTGCAATTGATATGACACTCATTGGTCGTTACTACGAGCGCTGCGCAGACCATGCGGTCAGTGTTGCCCGTCGTGTGTACTTCCTTGTAACTGGCGAATACGCAAGCGATCAAGCGTAAGTTTTACTTCTTACCCTGATTCGCAACAGCTGCTATAGCCTCTTTCGCTGCAGCAGGATCTAAATACTCTCCACCTTTTTTGATTGGTTCAAAGTCATCATCAAATTCATAAAGCAGTGGAATGCCTGTTGGAATATTTACTCCAGCAATATCTTCATCTGATATGCAATCAATGTGTTTTACGATTGCACGAATTGAATTACCGTGAGCAGTTACTAGAACAGTTTTTCCTGCATTCATATCAACAGTAATTTCTTTTGTGAGGTATGGAACTATGCGCTCCACAACATCTTTGAGGCACTCCGTCTTAGGCATAAGCGCACCGAGGTCGGCATAACGAGGATCCGCGCTTTGTGAATATTTATCGCCATCTTCAATAGGTGGCGGTGGAACATCGAAAGAACGGCGCCATAGAGCAAATTGTTCTTCTCCGTACTGCGCCAATGTCTCTTTCTTATCTTTGCCTTGGAGTGCGCCGTAGTGACGCTCATTCAAACGCCATGTGCGATGCACTGGAATCCAATGACGATCTGTAACATCGAGTGCTAATTGCGAAGTGTGAATTGCACGGCGCAAAAGTGATGTGTGTACAACATCTGGCAAAAGACCACGCTCTTTCAATAGCTCTCCACCGCGCTTTGCTTCTGCTTCTCCCTTTTCGGAAAGGCGAACATCAACCCAACCAGTAAAGAGATTCTTGGCATTCCATTCACTTTCGCCATGGCGAAGCAAGATGAGAGTTCTATTCATGAGGTAATTCTAGTTATCTCTAGACAAGATGTTCAAATGCTTTCAAATTTGCCAATGATTCACCGCGAGAAACACGCCATGCCCACTCACGGCGTATTGCATTTGCAAAGCCGAGTTCGAGCAATGGATTAAATGATGAATCTGAATACTGCAGAACTGCGCCGAGCAAGCGGTCAATTTCGCGATCTGTAACTGCAGGCAGTGGCAATCGACCAACTAGATATAAGTCTCCGAGTTCATTGATTGCAAAAGCGATTCCATACATCGAGGCATTCTTTTGCATACACCAGGCATGTACGCCACCCTCATTTTCATCAGGCTTTCGAATAACAAATGCGTTGATACTCAATGAGTGATCGCCTACAACTAATGCGCAATGCGTCTGTAATTTCTTTTCACCCGGGAGGGAGACGAGGAAAGTATTGAAATCCTTCTTTTCAAAGTCGAGGTCGTGTGAATCTAGAAATTCTTCAATAACCGCGCGAGGGTCGAGTGCTGCCATTGTTACTGGCCAGAGATTGAGCGTCGATCGCGTATCTGCGAAAGTACTTGATCGTAAATATCGAGTGTTCCACGAGCAGTTGCATCCCAACCAAAGTGAGAGGCATGTTCAACTGCTCCCATTGAAAGTAATACACGGCGCTGTGGCTCTTGCAATAAACGAGCTAAAACCGAAGACCATGCGCGTGGATCGTGACCATCGACAAGAACTCCTGATATTCCATCGGCAACAGCTGTGCGCAGACCACCAACTGCTGTTGCAACAACTGGTGTGCCACATGCTTGTGCTTCAAGTGCAACCAAACCAAAACTCTCTGAATAACTTGGCACACATACTAAATCTGCTGCGCGATACCACTGAGGTAATTCTTCACGAGAAACAGGTGGTGAAAATGAAACAACATCGGATATTCCAAGCCAAGCTACTAATTCCTTCATTCGCTCTACTTCACTTGTATTGGCTCCTGATGCTCCACCAATGATAAAAACTTTCAACTTAG
>CAMCCH010000100.1 GCA_945873335.1 Bifidobacterium breve
TAGCCCGACGCTCCAGTTACTAAATAGAGAGGCGAGTTCATGGAGTAAAGCCTAGACTTACATCATTACTTTCGCTCGTTGCAAAGGAGTACCGCCATGCCTACAGCTAAGAAACCTCGCGTTCTTATTCTCGGTGCCGGCTTTGGCGGGCTAACAGCGGCACGCGCATTCGGTGACAGTGCGGATGTAACTCTTATTGACCGACACAATTTTCAAACTTTCTTACCTCTGCTTTATCAGGTTGCTACAGCTGGGCTGGCAGCAGATCACGTAGCCCATCCAATTCGTGGCGCACTGCGCAACCGCGGCGTGCAATTTCGAATGGGTTCTCCGCTCTCCGTTGATCATAAGAATAAATCTGTAAAACTCGATAGCAGTGAGACTCTTGAATTCGACCATTTAGTAGTCGCACTTGGTTCAGCAACTGCAGATTTTGGCGTCACAGGAGTTGCCGAACATGCCCTAGGCATGAAGAGCGTGCACGAAGCAATCCTTATTCGCGCCGAAGTCATGCGCAGATTTGAAGATCTATGCCGTTTCGAAGATGAGACTATATTCTCAATCTCTGTCGTCGGTGGGGGGCCAACTGGTGTTGAGATGGCTGGAGCATTTGCTGAATTAGTGCGCGGACCTCTCAAAAACGATCAAGCGCATGCTGCTGCACATATGAAAATTAATTTGATTGAAGCTGGACCAAGACTTCTACCGATGTTTTCACCAAAATTATCTGAGCGAACAAAGAAAGATTTAGAAAAACTAGGCGTCAACGTATTACTCAATACTGCAGTTGCAGAGGTAAAGCCACGTTCAATTTTTATAAAAAATGGTGAGCCAATTCCTTCAGAGGTAACTATCTGGGCAGCAGGCGTACAAGGTGAACCAACGGCAGGGATTCTCAATTTGCCACTTGCAGGAACTCGAATAGATACCGATAACACGCTACAAGTTGCTCACTATCCACACATTTGGGCAATTGGAGATATTGCTGGATTCAAAGGCAAAGATGGAAAGTTCTTACCAATGGTTGCACCTGTTGCGATGCAACAGGGAAGATTTGTCGCGCAGCAAATTTTGCGCGTAGCAAAAGGTGAAAAGCTCAAAAACTTCAAATATAAAGATAAGGGTTCCATGGCGACTATTGGTCGCAACAAAGCAATCGTTGAAGTCAAAAAATTCAAACTAACAGGTGTTCTAGCCTGGTATGCGTGGTTGTTCCTACACTTGTTCTACTTATTAGGTGGACGAAACAAAATAGGAACCATTGCCGACTGGACTTGGAATTACATCACCTTCGATAGAGGTAATCGCCACATTATGGATACGCTCTAAATATGCCTGAATATGTAAATGTTCGAGGTCATCAGATCTATTCATATGAGTGGGAAAACAACGGAGAAGCGTGTGTCTTGCTCCACGGTGGAACTAGTCAGACATCGCACTGGGATTACACAGTTCTACCCAGCGTTGAAGAAGATTTTCATGTCTATGCCTACGATCGCGCAGGGCATGGCTTTAGTGCAGACCAAGTAGAGAGTTATTATTTCAAATATCAAGTTCGTGAAGCAATTGCATATTTGGAAGAAGTTGTACAAGAGCCAGCCCACCTCATTGGTTGGAGCGATGGTGGAATTATTGCTTTGACTATTGCAATAGAGCGCCCCGAACTCGTGAAATCAATTGTGGCCATTGGCGCTAATTATCATTTCAGCGGAGCAACTCCAATTTTTGACTCTTGGTCAATCTCTGATGAAGACCGCGAAGAATATGCACGCACTTCACCAGATGCGCCAGAGACTCTTGACAAAAAGATTGCGAAGATGCATGAGATTTGGAAGAGCGAACCAGATATCGCGCTTTCTGATTTAGCAAAGATTCAGTGTCCAGTATTAGTTTTAGCAGGCGATGATGATGTGATCAAACATTCACACACAATCGAACTCTATGAAGCTCTACCTCTTGGTCAGCTAGCCATTATTCCGGGAACTTCACATATGGTTCCGAAAGAAAAGCCAGCACTCATGAATGCGGTTATTTCACAATTCTTAGAAGATTTGAGCTATCCGGTGACAAAAGCACCGATACGACGAACTAGCAATCAACCGGAGTAATTTTGCCTGTCGCTACATCGTAAATTGCTCCGCCAACTTCAACACCTTTTCGCAAAAATGGGTATGACCGCACTCGATTAACATCGGTTATTAGCGCTTTGTTTTGATCGCTCACAGTTCTAAATTCCAGGCTGCGAGTATCAACACCATATTTTTCTTCTATGAGATTGTGAATATCTGCTTCTTCACTCATTGCCATTCGACAATTTGTATGAGGCATGATCAGAATTCGATTTACACCAAGTAAATAAGTAGCAAGAACCAAGGTACGCAAAACATCCTCTGTTACGCGCGCTCCAGCATTTCTTAAGATCTTTGCATCTCCTGATTTCATGCCAATGACAGATAAAGGATTGATGCGAGAGTCCATACAAGTAACGATTGCGATACCTCTAGATGCAACACCAGTGAGTTCGCTATATTTGAAGCTCTTTACATATTCATCGTTTGCATCAAGTGCATCTTTGAATGCATCACTTGGGAAATGGCCCTCTTTCATTGCCTCCCCCAATCGCTCACATGAGTGTTGTTGAAATGGAGCCCCCCGTCAGGATTGAACTGACGACCTACGCATTACAAGTGCGTCGCTCTACCACTGAGCTAGGGAGGCCTCACATGCCGTAAAGCATGTTGCGCAATTATGGCAGGAGTTGGCGATAACTTGAAATCGAGAGTATCGAGGCTTGAAAGGGTAAGTTACGCGCATGAGATTGGGAGTTTTGGATGTTGGTTCCAACACCATCCATCTGCAGGTCATGGATGCACATCCCGGAGCTCGCCCAACACCAGCAACTAACTTTAAAACAGAACTTCGTCTCACCGAACACCTCAACGACTCTGGTGAAATATCAAGTGATGGAATTCTTTTGCTTCATGATGCAATAAAGGGCGCAGTTGAGCACGCACGTGAAAGTAAAACTGAAGAGATTCTTGCCTTTGCAACATCTGCAATCCGTGATGCTAAAAATGGTACTGAAATAATCAAGAATATAAATTTGG
>CAMCCH010000101.1 GCA_945873335.1 Bifidobacterium breve
TACGGTGGCACGGCAGGCATCATCACAATTGAAGATATTTTGGAAGAAATCGTTGGAGAAATTGCTGATGAATTCGATGATGGAGAAGAAGCTTTTACTTGGCTCACCGAAGATAAAGCCAGAGCTAAGGCGACGCTGCATATTGAAGATTTAGCCGATGAACTCAAAATTGAAATTTCTGAAGAAGATTTTGAGGATGTAGACACTATCGGTGGCCTCATGGCTCAGAAGTTAGGCCGCGTACCTATTGCTGGCAGCACAATTTCTATGCATGGTTGGTCAATTACTTCAGAGCGCCCACTGGGACGTCGCCGAAGAATTAGTAGCGTACTCATTGAACGACTCGAAACTGAGGTTGAAGATCATGAATGATTTTGAAAATCCTGAAGATGCCAAACTCGCAACGCTAGCTAGTGCAACGCTAAAAAGAAGTGGGGCAGAGCAGGCCGCAGCTCTTCGGGATACAACAGGTCGTACATATGTTGCAATAAATGTTGAAACTAATTCATTGCAACTCAATGCATTAGAGGCTGTATTTACAGTTGCACTTGCCTCTCAAATCACAGGTATCGAAAGTGTTGTCTATACAGGTGAAATTACTGCGCCAACTCAGTTGATTAGAGAGTATGCACCTCGTGCATCAATTTTTTATCTTTCTTCTAACGGAGATATCGTCACTTTATAGCCTGTATTTCACTTACAACTCTGAGGCAGATAGAATTGCCGAATGCGCATCGTCCGATTTACACCTGGTCCAGATACCGGTTTAGGTACTGATCCACTCTTTGGCGTGCTCGAAGAAGAGATAATCACCGTCATCACTGGAGATCCGATCTATCAAGGAATTCAAAAGACTGCTGCAACGGTTGCACTCTCTAGTGTTCGCTTACTTGCCCCAGTTATTCCTCGCAGCAAAGTAATTTGCGTTGGAAAGAATTATGCAGACCATGCAGCCGAAATGGGTGGAGTTGTCCCTGATCAACCAGTTATTTTCCTCAAGCCAAATACCTCAGTAATTGGCCCTAACGACACTATCGTCTGGCCAGAGATGTCTGAGCGGGTAGATCACGAAACAGAATTAGCAATCGTTATTGGTCGAATTTGTAAGGATGTTCCACAAGAGCGAGTCAACGATGTGATCTTTGGTTACACAATCGCCAATGATGTCACAGCCCGTGATTTACAAAAAGTAGATGGCCAATGGACTCGCGCTAAAGGCTTCGACACTTTTTGTCCTATTGGTCCTTGGATAGATACTGATTTTGTACCTGGAACACAGAAAATTACTGCATCCGTCAACGGAGAGATAAAGCAGTCATCAACACTTGATGAGATGTTCTTCAAGGTTCCAGAAATTATTGCCTTCATTAGCCAAGTAATGACGCTACTTCCAGGAGATGTAATTTTGACTGGTACGCCATCTGGAATTGGCCCAATGGTCGCTGGTGGTCATGCAACAATGGCAATTGAGGGACTTGGCGAGCTAACAAATAAGGTGAGTAAGCGATGAGCAAGAAAGTAAAAGTTCGTTTCGCGCCATCGCCAACAGGTGACCTCCATGTTGGAAATATTCGCACCGCACTCTTCGATTGGGCATACGCGCGCCACACTGGCGGAACATTCCTATTTCGTATTGAAGATACAGATACAACCCGCGTTACCGATGAATACATTGCAGCAGCGATTGATACTTTGAAATGGCTTGGCCTGCATTGGGATGAGGGCCCTGAAGTTGGTGGAGATAACGGCCCTTACTTGCAATCACAGCGTCTTGATATCTATGCAATGTGGGCACAGAAATTCCTTGATCAAGGCGATGCCTACCACTGCTATTGCAGCGCAGAAGAGTTAGAGGCAACGCGAGAGAGACAACGCGCAGCAAATGTTGCACCTGGTTATGACGGAATTTGTAGAGATCTGAAGGCCGATCAAATTGCTGCTCATAAAGCGAATGGTCGAATTCCAGTAATCCGCATGCGTATGCCAGATGGTGGAACAACTTTTGTAGACCAAATTCGTGGTGAAGTCTCCTTTGATCACAAGTTTGTTCCTGACTTTGTCTTAGTTCGAGGTGACGGTTCACCTCTCTACACACTCGCTGTTGCTGTCGATGATATTTTGATGAAAGTAACGCACGTACTTCGTGGAGAAGATTTACTCTCATCCACCCCACGCCAAATCCGTGTCTATCAAGCAATGGGTGTTGCAGAGGCTGACTATCCACTCTTTGCACACTTGCCATTTGTTATGGGTCAAGACAATGCCAAGCTTTCAAAGCGCAATGGTGAAGTTTCTATTGCCTGGTATCGCGACAAGGGTTTCTTACCTGAGGCAATCTGTAATTACTTAGCTCTTCTTGGTTGGTCACCGGGGGATGATCGAGAGAATGTTTCGATGAAAGAGATTTGCGAACTCTTCACTGTAGAAAAGGTTCACTCTTCACCTGCCCGCTTTGATATGAAGAAGTTAGAAGCAATCAATGGCGACAAGATTCGAGCACTTACTCTTGATGAATTTCTAGCGTGGTCATTGCCATTTCTTACAAAAGAGAAAGTAATCACGGGAACAGATTCCGAGGTTGCTCTTGTAAAGAAGGCTCTGCCGCTGATCCAAGAGCGCATCATTATGCTCAGTGAAATTCCACAGATGCTCAAGTTCCTCTTTGTAACAAAGTTTGAAGTAGAAGCAGATTCTGTCTCAAAGATTACAGATGACGCGTCAAAGAGTGTTCTCACGCGCGCACTCAAAGAATTAGAACCGATAACGCAGTGGAACCATGATTCAATTGAAGGCGCACTACGTTCTTCATTGATTGAAGATATGGGACTCAAACCACGTATTGCATTTGGCGCAGTTCGAATTGCAACAACAGGTAGCACCATCTCGCCACCGCTTTTTGAATCGATGGAATTACTCGGCAAAGATGCATCTTTAGCCCGTATCTCGCAGGCTCTCGCACTCTAATCTTTACGGTATTCTTACGCCTGCACTATTGGGGTATGGGGTAATTGGCAGCCCTGCTGATTCTGGTTCAGTAAGTCTAGGTTCGAGTCCTGGTACCCCAGCGAAAGCGAAGTACAACTACATATCGTTCTAGGAAATTAT